>CAUPXC010000001.1:0-44370 GCA_963514965.1 uncultured Candidatus Saccharibacteria bacterium
AGGCCGGTTCTTTCTCGGCGTTGGCGATGGCGGTGCGGAGGGCAGATAGGTCAGGACGAAGGGCGTCAAGTTTTGCTTGCAGAGCTGCTTTGGCAGCGTTGAGTTCGGCAACAGAAGCACCGGCGTTGGCGGCGACCTGCTCTGCTTGGGTAGCTTGTGCAGCTACGGCGTCCTTGGTTTCTTGGGACATGCCGGCAGTAGTTGCTGGGTCTTTGGCCTTGGTTATCAGGGCGGAGAGAGCGTTGCGAGCAGCGGTGACGTTAGCGGTTACCTGGTTGAGGCGATCCTGGAAAGCTTGCTTCTTAGCTGGGTCTTGGACGGCAGCTACCTTGGCGTTGGCGCTGGTAACATCGTCTGGATCCTGGTTGTGTTCAGCCTGAGCAACTGCTTGTTCAGCGGCTGTCTGGGCGTCTGCTTCTTTCTTCTTGGCGTTAGTTACTGCCGTGTTGAGGTCGTTGGCTGCTTTCTGGATGGCAGTAGCAGCTGGGTTTGGTTGCTTCTCTACTTCTTTGGCTTTGGCGAGAGCTTGCTTGACGGTAGCGTCATTGGTAATGTAGGCCGGTTCTTTCTCGGCGTTGGCGATGGCGGTGCGGAGGGCAGATAGGTCAGGCTTTGGCAGTGTTGCAGTCACGTGTAGTGTTCCAGAGAAAGCAAACGGCTTACCATTGATAGTTATTTGCTTATTCCAGTTAGCCTGCAGTGCGTGCGGCTGCCCGTCATATATTGGCGCTGCGACTTTTAATTTACCGCTTACTTCATTGACCAAAGTAGCTGTATTTTCAATAGTAACTGGTGCGCCAGAGGCATCCTTTAATGGTGAGTTAAATACCTCAGACTCAGTAGCCATACTACCTTGCTGGTTTTCTAGCTTCAAAGAGGTGAGGCGATTTAAGCCGGCCAAAGGCTGTGCATTCATGACCGTACTATAGTCTAACCGCAGTTCAGTAAGTTGAGTCATTCGTCCAATTGCAGTAATCTCATCCTCGCTCAATTGTCCCCCAGTCAAGCGCAAAGAGGTCAGAGCTGGAGCACCAACAAGAGATTGAGCATTGACAACTTTAGTCTTTCGACCATAGTCATAGAAAGAAATTTTCTTTAATGAGTTCTTACTACCTGCAAATGTTGATAGGTCTAACGTCTGATTGGTACCGCTCATCGAGATTTGCTCGAGCTTGTTCAGAGACGACAAAGGACTATAGTTCGCAACAACATTTTCCGACAAGTTCACACTACGCAGCTCAGACAAGCCAGCCAGCGGTTGGATATCAGCAACCTTGTTGCCTGACAGCTGTAATGCGCGCAGTTTAGTTAGGCCAGAGAGCGGCTGTAAATTGGTAATTGCGTGATTGCCAAGTGATAGTTCAGTCGCATTTTTAGCGTACTCCAGACCAGTCAAATCCTTAATCCTCTGGTCTTCCGTGATATTGCCAGTATTATCGACATACATGCGATCAATGGTTAGCATTTCTTGAGCAGTAATCGCTTGAGTATCGCTGCGGGCTTTTCCTGATATTTCAGCTAACCTCTTGTTCAACAACTGGCGCAACCTGGCATCAGGGATATTAACACCCTGCGCTGCCGGAGGTTGTGGAGGTGTCGGAGAATTGGTTGAGTCCATGTAGGCATTTACTAAAGCACCTCGGTTTACTGCCACGCCAGGTTTCACGTACTGACCGCTCGGGTCAATTGCCGATGCAACCTCAGCTGACAGTGGCTTACCTGAGCTAATCGCTGGACTGCCTGGCTTCAAGTTGTAGTTACTCTTGCGATAGTCAGTGTTCTGTTCAGCTTCTTTGATGAAGTATGGGTTATTGGCACGTGTACCAAACAGATCAAGAGAATGTGCGTCACGACCATCAATTGACGACCGAACGCGACTGTCCTTGGCGATGTCTTTCACGTTGGCAAACAGAATATCAAGACGATTCGGCACATCCGCTAAGTCCCAGGTCATAATCGTGCCTTCATTTTGCAAACTGCTGCGGTAGTAGGCGTTGTAGTCAAAGCCTTTGAACATGTCATTGGTATAGGTGCCAGGACCAGTATGGTTCGGCCCACCAGTACTTCTGACAGGGTAGGACCAAAGTGGCGCGCCAGTGTCACCAGAAATGACTGCGCGAGAGGAAATGATGTTATTGTACATCTCCAGGCCAGTCAGATTCCAACTCAAACCTTTACCAGCAGACCATGATTCAAGCGATTTACAAATTTGTGGGTTGTGAGCATCTCGCTCATTACAACCGTCCGTACGAGCATCCTCATTTAGCATGATCGGTCGGTTAGTTCGAGAGATGGTGTTGTTGTACACTTTGGAATTTGAACTACTTGAGACGCTAACACCAGCACCCGAGCCTTCAATGATGTTTGACGCGATGATCGTACCGTCTGAAACCTCATCAAAGATCGCGGTAGTTGTGTTGATGAAGAAGTTATTGACGATTTTCGCCTTAATACAACCTTCATCGCACCAGACACCTGCTGTACCATTGCGCACATAATAGTCATTGCCGGTTGAAGCAGGATTCTTTGAGTTATCAACCACATTACCTCGGAACGTAAAGTTCTCAATGTGCGTCACTTTTATCTCAGAAACAGTACACCATGCCAAACAGACTGAACCATTGGTCAGATAATTTGCTGCGTTATTCTCTGTAAAGATGTTATTTTCAAATGTTGTATTGTGTGCACGGTTAGCTCCTGCACCATTACCACCATTTCCGATAAATTTGTTATTAACTATGCGCGCACCTTGTGCATCAGTATTGAAACCGACTGAGGAGCTTTGCGTAAAGATAGAGTCTTGGACGACTGAGCCACGACCATTTACCACGATCATACTGGTCCCAACCTGATCTTCGGCCAAGTCACGATCCCAAGACCAACTCTGTACTGGTGAGTACTGTGCAACATTGATAGCTTTCATCGTGAAATTAGAGCCATCATCAGCCTGACGACCACCAACAGAGAAAGCGCGTGCTCGGTTGGTAATCTCTGTAGTACCGCTAGATGGGTCAGAGCCAACATAATATGTCAAATCATCTTCTGTGCCGACGTTAAAGCCTGCGCGATTGTTGGTAGGGTCTTTTAGGGTAGTTGGATTCTTGTCTTCAACATAGAATTTACCAGGGCCAACCTTGCTTTTTGCATCGACTTGTTCCAGTGGTTGATCGTCGATAAACATCTGCTCTGGGTAAGCAGCCATACCTTCTTTGGATGGGTTGGGGTTGACCGTACAAACACGACAGAAATTACGGAATTTACCCGTAGTCTTCCACATGTTGCCTTCTTTAGTCCATCGATCTGCCGATACAATATCGCTACCCTTCATCCAGACTTCAGCATGAGGGGCAGCCTGGAAGGTAATATTTTTCTTCGTGACAAAGAAATGAGGCTCTCGGTAAGCACCGCTCTTGGCTACAACCGTTCCTCCATCAGAAACGGCCTGTAAGCCTCGCCTAAAGGTCGCGAACGGTCGCGCTTCGGTACCATTCCCGGAATTGTCATTACCATCTGGCGAAATCCATGCCACATTGGTTGTCGGCACTGGATAATTGGTATCCATCGCTTTATATTTTTTGTGGACACTAGCCGCTTGTACCATAAATGGATGTGTCAAAACTAACGCAAACACCATCACCACTGCAGCTGCTGGTATTGCTATCTTGGCGACACGTTGATTCCTTCTTGATATACGAAGACGTACCATCCCTATTTTTCCCCTCTCCTCAGTTGTGTGTATTAAAACTACCTGCCACCAGTGTAGCATGAGCGATTTCGTCCTGTCAAATTGTCAACTACTGTTTTTTGTCCTATAATGATTATCCATGATGCACGCTTTTGTAGACTTTATTATTCACTTTGGCATTATCGCCGTTTTATTTGTTGTATTCGCCGAGTCAGGTCTATTGTTTGGGTTTATTTTCCCTGGCGATAGCCTGCTATTCACTGCTGGCTATATGGTACAACAACACATTTTGCCAATCGACATTTCGATATTCGTACTTTTACTTATCATCGCAGCCATTGCCGGAGACTCAGTCGGTTACACCTTCGGTCACAAGGTAGGCCGAAAATTATTTGAGCGAAAGAACTCGCGCTTATTCAAACGTAAGTATCTCATCCAAGCTGAGAAGTTTTATGAAAAACATGGCGCTATCACGGTGATCCTAGCGCGATTTGTACCAATTGTGCGCACATTCGCCCCGATCGTAGCTGGCGCAGGCAAGATGCGTTATCAAACTTTCTTATTGTTTAATATCATTGGCGGCGTCTTATGGGCGTCGCTATTTACCTACCTGGGCTTCTTTGCTGGCAAAGCCCTGACTGAAGCTGGCATCAACGTCGAGGTTGCTGCCCTGATCATCATTTTCCTGTCAGTCCTGCCGATGGTCATTCACGCGCTCAAACAAGAATCCACCAAAGCAGCCATCAAAAAACAATTGTCTGTTCTGTTTTCAAAGAACAAACAGCCGAAGTCGGCTACTAAAAAGCGCAAATAACATTCTTGCATCTAACGAGGCTGTCTATTTCAACAGCGGCTTGAGGTACTTACCGGTAAATGACTCTGTGTTCTTGGTAATGTCTTCTGGCGTTCCGCTAGCAACCACCGTACCGCCACCCATACCACCTTCTGGACCCATGTCGATGATCCAGTCTGCTGACTTGATAACATCCAAATTATGCTCAATCACGATCATACTGTTTCCACCTTCAACGAGTTTATGCAAAATCCCCAACAGCCGCTTAACATCAGCCGAATGCAGCCCGGTGGTTGGTTCATCCAAAATATACATAGTTTTGCCTGTTGATCGTTTTGATAATTCAGTCGCTAATTTGATGCGCTGCGCTTCCCCGCCAGAGAAGGTAGTGGCTGGCTGACCCAGACGAATATAACCCAAGCCAACTTCCACCAACGTCTCAAGTTTTCGATGAATAGATGGAATACTGTCAAAGAATTCGGCCGCTTGCTCTACTGTCATTTCCAACACATCAGAAATAGTGCGTCCTTTGTAGGTAATTTCCAACGCTTCACGGTTGTACCGCTTACCTTTACACTCGTCACACATCACATACACATCTGGCAAAAAGTGCATTTCAATTTTTATCACACCATCACCCTGACAATTCTCACATCGGCCACCCTTGACATTAAAACTAAATCGGCCTGCCTTGTAGCCACGAACGTTAGCTTCTGGCGTGGCAGCAAATAATTCACGAATTGGCGTAAAAATACCCGTGTAGGTGGCTGGGTTGGAACGCGGTGTGCGACCAATTGGCGACTGGTCGATGACGATGGCTTTGTCTAGCAGTTTAATGCCGTCAATGCGGTCGTGCTTGCCTGGCACCGCTTGAGACCGGTTGAGGCGAGCTGCCAGCTCCCTCGCCACAATGTCATTAACCAAGGTTGACTTACCACTACCAGACACACCAGACACCACCGTCATTAATCCCAAAGGAAACGCCACGTCAATATTTTTCAAATTATTTTCCTGAGCACCACGCACTATGAGCTGCTGATCTTGATTTGGCTTCCTGCGCTTTTTTGGTACTGCAATTTTCTCTACACCACTCAAGTACCGACCGGTGATGCTGTCTGGATTTTTCGCTACTTCCTCAGGCGCTCCCATGGCGACGATTTGCCCACCCTTTGAGCCAGCCCCTGGCCCCATGTCGACCAAAAAGTCACTTTGACGAATGGTATCTTCATCATGCTCCACTACCAGCACCGTATTACCAAGATCACGCAAGCGCTTCAGAGTATCAATCAATCTATCATTATCTCGCTGGTGCAACCCAATGGATGGCTCGTCCAGAACATACAGCACCCCCTGCAAACCGGAACCAATTTGCGTAGCCAGCCGAATGCGCTGAGCTTCTCCACCGCTCAAGGTGTTAGCTGCTCGGCCCAGCTCCAGATAGTTCAAACCAACATTACTCATGAAGCCCAACCGCGCGTTGATCTCCTTTAATATCAGCCGCGCGATCATCGTTTCCTGTTCCGTCAACTTCAGCTTGCGAGTAAACAAATCCAACGCATCGTCAACGCCCAAATCACAAATATCAACAATATTCAGCCCATGAACCGTCACCGCCAAGACCACTGGCTTGAGACGAGCGCCTTTACAAAGATAACAGGCTCGTTCGCGCATAAATCGTTCAATGTCTTTACGCATAAATTCGCTGTCAGTCTCACGATGTCGACGCTCCAGATTCGGAATAACTCCCTCGTAAGTCGTATCATAATGCCGGCCATTACCAAGCTCAATGCGATATTTCTGCGCCCCCGTGCCGTACAAAATTTTCTGCTTAGCCTCATTTGACAGTTTCTTAACAGGAGTTCGCATACTAAAATCATGAGCTTCTGCAACAGCTATGATTTTTTTCATATAGAAATTGTCGACATTGACGCGGTTGTACGGTCTGATGGCGCCTTCGGCGATGGTCAAATTGTCATTAAACACCAACTCTGGGTCAATTTCCATGCGACTACCCAAACCAGTGCAGCTTGGACAGGCTCCCTGTGGTGCATTAAAACTAAACAACCGCGGTTCCAGCTCTGGAATATCTTCTTCAGGGTGATCAACACACGCATATCTCTGAGAAAACGTCCGCACCTGATCATCATCAGCGTCCAATACTTCGACAATTCCCTGGCCCAATTCTAACGCTTGCTCAACACTCTGAGACAAGCGACCAGCCAATTCACTGGTTAATGCCAAACGGTCAACTACCAGCTCAATTGAGTGCTTATAGCTCTTTTGCAATTCCGGAAACTCATCCAGGGCGTACACCACACCATCAACCCTGACGCGAGCATAACCCAATCGACGGTATTGCTCAGGAATGTGCGCAAATTCACCTTTTTTATTTTTGACGATTGGCGCCAATAGTAAAATCCGGCGTCCGTCGTACTGCTTGATGATTTCTTGAATAATGGTTTCAGTGGTACGTCGCGAGACTTCTTTGCCACAAATTGGGCAGTGTGGCACACCAATGCGCGCAAACAACAATCGCAAATAGTCGTAAATCTCAGTCACCGTCGCTACCGTTGAGCGTGGATTGCGGCTGGTTGATTTTTGGTCAATCGAAATAGCTGGACTCAAGCCATCGATGCTATCAACATCAGGCTTATCCATCGTTCCCAAAAACTGCCGAGCATACGAGTTCAAGCTCTCCATATAACGGCGCTGACCCTCAGCATAAATCGTATCAAACGCCAGACTTGACTTACCCGAACCACTCAGACCAGTGATAACCACAAACTTATCACGCGGCAATTCCACGCTGACATTTTTCAGATTGTGCTCGCGAGCACCTTTAACTCGAATAACCTCCGGCATAGCCGCTCTATTATACCGGTTTTTTATCTTTTTTTCCAGACATTGCCTAAATATTGGGTTATATATCACCATATATTGCTTATGATTGCAAGTCAAGCTTTTATCTGTTACAGTTACAATATATGCGAAGGTTGAGTGTTTACTTACTGCTAATTATTGGTGCGGTTTTCATCACACCGATACTTTTTGACCAGCTTTGTATGTTCGTGTTTCTTGGCAAGCTTCCGTTTTTGAACGTTAATTTGTCAGCTACTTCCATGATCGTTTTCTGGCTCGCCCTTGTGCCAATCTGCCGCATTTTGCGAGCAGCCATCCCAGTATCATTTGACGATATCAAAGAACTCATCCAATACATTTCCCGAAAACGCCTCAACAACAGCATGTTGTACCAGAGCCATGATCTAACCTTGCTATTTGTCTATCTGGCGCATGAAGCCGAGAAAGCCGAAATCAGCGAGCCAAACGCCCGCGTAAGCGCCCAAAAGCTTGCTCCATCTTTGACCTAAACGATAGGCAGCACCGCCTCCGCCCACAACTGTAGTTCCTGTAAAATGAACTGCTGTTCGTCAGTTGCTGTCGGCGCTAGACGCTGCAGAGACGCCATAAATTGTGGTAGTTGCGCCTGCAGGCGCTGCGCCCGCCATGCTTCCCACTGCGCCAAATCATCTTCACTGAGTGACCGCGGAAAGTTACGGGCTTTGTAGTGCAGCAGTAGTGGCGCCAACCGCTCGTCCTGAAACTCTGGATGAAAATCAGCCAGCTCACGCTCATCAGCATTGCGCACCGCTTCTACCCGCAAGCGGTCACGGTCGTTCAAAAAGCCATCATATAACTGTGCTTCTGGGTCAGGCAATTTCTTAAATGCTGGCTTATTTTCAAAAATACCACGCAATTTTTCAGCAAAATCTGGATATTTCAACAACATATCTTGATGCTTCTGTACCGTCGCCAAATCAAGCGAAATTTTCTGCCAGCCATCACCCTGTTCCAGCACACCCAGCGGTGCCACTGCTGGACAACGATTGTACTGTAATTCTTTGACTGGTAGTTTAACGAAATCCTCAGCTTGCCGCTCCTCCCAGGAAGCAAAGATTTTCTTGGCCAACTCCTCTTGGCTCAGCCCAACAAACGGCGTCGGATCATAACGTAGGTCATAGACAACCACACCGCCATTTCGACTGGTCGTCAGTGGAAAGGCCACTGTAGTTTTAGCAAACTCTTTGTCGTAACGCCCGCTGGCATAGACAAACGGTTTTTTATCGTCCATATTAACCAGCTGCTGGACTACTTTTTTGTCGCGCATCTTCAGCAAATAATCATACAGCTGCGGCTGTTTTTGCTTGATCAATTTCGTCACGGCAATCAGCGCCGTCACATCCGCTAAAGCATCGTGAGCATTTTCGTGCGCAATACCGTTGGCGCTGGTGATGAGCTCCAGGCGGTTGCTTGGCTCACCTTTAGTATCAAGTGGCCACTTGATCCCCTCTGGCCTGAGTGCCCTGGTCAGTCGCACTACATCGAGCATATCCCAACGCGATCGACCATCTCTCCAGCTCCATTCGTACGGGTCATGAAAATTACGCCACAATAAATGGCGAATGAACTCATCGTCAAATCGAATATTATTAAAGCCAACCGCAATAGTATCCGGCGTGAAAATCTCCTCGCTGAGCATCCGCGCAAACTGCGCCTCAGTGTAGCCTTCCTCGACCGTTTTTTGCGGCGTGATACCAGTCACCATCAGCGCGTCAGGGCTCGGCAAAGTATCATCGTTCAGCGTCACCAGCAGATTATACGGCTCGCCAATCGGTTCGAGATTCATGTCTGTCCGCTGCCCCGCAAACTGCATGATGCGGTCTTGTCGCGAGTTTAGTCCGCTAGTTTCGAGGTCGTAGAAGAAAAATGTTTGCGCCATACCTATAGTATAGCAGAAAGGGTTTACCCACCTATCGTCATCACCTTAACTCCAGGTATTTCCTCGTAATATTTTCTAGCATTGTGTAGTATTTTTTCGAATGCCTTGTCTTCAGTTGATCGATGTTTGTATATAAGAAGTATTCCATTTTTGGCATTAAACTGCAACATGTATTTTTTCATCGAATTAAATGACTTAGTTTTCTTTAAACTCCTTTGCCCGTACAATTCTGAGTGTGTAGACAACTTTAACTCAATAATAACTGGGCCAAAAAATCCATGATACACCTGAAAGTCAGTTCGCGTTCCATCCAGCTCTTGAGCCTCACGCTCAAATCTAGTATGTATATCCGACTTATTGTATTTTTCCAATAGTAAATTTTCAAATCGTATAGCAATGTTTCTTTGTGCGTCCACTTCACTATTGCATAACAGAGAAGATCCCTCCTGCTTCACCCACCTATCCAGTGATCTTATAATCTCTTCAGTCTCAAACAAAAGCTCACCCTCAGAGCAAATTGCTCTATCATCAATTGAGTTTAATCGATTAACTAGCTGTATCGCCGCCGCGTATGGCTGCTCGTCGCCCAACTGTTCCAAAAATCTTGCCTTAATATCCTCAAGTAGGCGTCGAAAGCCAGCAGTCGCATACTCTGGATACTTCTCTACCTCTTCTTCTATCAGCCGCACTATACCTATATCTTTTGTATAACTAAGGTTCTTAAAATAGCTTTCGCACACCCTCCAAAGATAAAAGGCATATCGGCTCCATCCTTCGCCTCTCCCATTTATCTTGAACGACTCTCTCAGTAAGTCAATAAATAGACTAATCCATTTACTGTTCGTTAATCCTGATAGAGGCCTGGCGATGACCTTGTCATCCAGCTCTGCCTCATCATCACCAATAGCATAAAACCCTCCAGAGGGACGTTCTGGGCAATTAAATGCTTTTTTCTTTAGTAGTTGAAATCTTCGTACAACAGCATCCTCATCTTCATAATTAGTAATTAGCATATCATCAACTACCTGAAGGATTAGTCTACTTGAGTCATCATGATTTTTTTCATAATAACGTAAAACTTCTAGCAAGAATTCTTTGTCTGGCATAATGACTTCAGCAACACGCAAGGCTTTCACTTTGTAATGAACCATTATGTCACTTTTGAGTATAAAATTTCGCAATATCGGTACGGCTTCTTTTACTGAATATTTATCAGCAAAATCGATGAAGTTTTCAGGCAAATGCTGCGCTTTATCAGCATCTACATCTTTGTAAGATTCTACAATATTGGCTCTGTCAGTATCATCAAGCTTTATATTATCAAAAATATCATGCCGCTGTTCTTCATACATATAAGGGAATAGACTAAGAATCTTTTGCTTATAAACCCCTAAATCCGTCCTTCTCGTAAGATAACCAAATAAAACTGCCGTGACAGCCTGAGGTACACATCTAGAAATAGTATACTCTCCGCCGCCCCCAGGATACTTCTTCGTATAAGCAAATTGTATCCGTGACTCATCAAAGCCATCAAGTATATGCTTTTTTAGCCCGTCCCATATACACTCGATTTGCTCTTCAGTATAATTCAACTCCTCTCGACGACTGGCGTCTTTTAAATAATCTATGATTATTTTCGCAGCCTCATATAAAGACCCCAAACTGCCACCTTTTAAATCATTGCAAATCTGCCTATAGATCGTATTAAATTTAACCGTTGGCTGGTTTAATTTATCCTGCCTCTGCATTCGCCTCATTTCATTGTCGAGCTGTTTAAACTCGTTTGGTAGTAGCGTGCGGGCACGCTTCTCAATGGCCACCTTATCAGGATTATCACTAATAGCTCTCGTTAATAAATGCCACAATCGCCATCTTTGATTATCCTCCGCCATCAGGCTGATTATCTTATCAACCGCATCAATGGTCATATTTGGCGCAAGAAATGAACGCATGCGATATAACAAAGTATCACCATCTTTACCGCCATGAAGTGAGCGTTCAAGTATTTCATCGAAATATGATGAGTCTTTTTGAAAAATTAAATTAATAATCTCTTCTACAAATTTGGAACGTTCGGCATAATAACCATGTTCGACTTTAACGGACAAATATATAAATTGTTTCAGCATAGACAACCAGTCATCATGCCACAACTTATCAACACTCACCAGAAACTTACTCTTACCGTTAAATACCAACTTATCGTGCTTGATTACGGATAGCACAAGATTTTCATCGATTGCTAGCTTTTGCAAAAAGTAACTGATAGACTCTGGCTTATCTAATTCCTCAATATAAAATCGCGAGCCGATGACTTCGCGTTTCATGCCTTCAATGTATATATCTATGGCTGCTTCGCTGTTACTATCTATTTTGTAAGCAAAAGATTGTATGGCGTCAAATATAGCAGTATGGTTTCGGTGTGCGGATGACAGTAACCTATTTAGCACTGACTCGTCATTAGTTGCGATCAGGGAATGTATGGCATTATACTGTAAATCATGATTATTGTTTTTAACTCTCCTACAAGCTATCGTTAATAATCTTTCAACAAGCCGCCGATTATCTTCTTTATTATATCTATTAAGAAGCAACGCTTCGCCGCAAAATATAATGGCATTTAACAACATGGCATGGTTAGCTTTTGTGTTACGCTTTGAGATAACAAACTGTAATACTGACTCTATTTGATCTGAGCTAGCATAGCGAGCTAAGTTAAATAAAACCTCACGATCAATAAATGTAGACTGCCTCTTATGTTGACTCCATATGCGGTCAAATATGTATTCCTTATCAGAACTAGTCATACATACCGCGTTTACTCCTGTGACTAATAATTCCGTATCATCGTTTAAAGTTACACCTTCTGGCTGCAGATCAATAATAAGACGTGCCATCTCTGGCATCTCATCGACTAGATATGACAGCGTATTACGCCAAGACGGTATAAGTCGACGAGTTTGACTGTCAAAGGCTAGTGTGAACGCTTTTCGGATTGGATTCGCCATCCGAGATATATATTTTGCCGCAAGATATTCTTGAATTTCTGCATTGGTAAAATATATCCTTCCTTCTACATTCTTAGTGAGTAAAGAGTGCTCATATATATCTTCTATGTCTGTATTTCCTAGTAGTAATTTTACATCCGATGAAGCCCTGTCAATAAAAGTAATGAAATCATCAGTCGATATTTCAGTAACTTGAGCAATCTTCATAGTAAGTGCAATATGCTCCAAAAAACGCTGCTTTAGTTCTGCCAATTGACGTCTTGACTTCTCGTCCTCACCAAGAAGCTGTTTACTTACAAGTGAAGCAAACAACATCGGCCTATTAAGATCCTCCGCATTAAAATTCTCATCCTCTAATTTCTTGGCAATAATTTCAAGATAGCGAGGGTTTTGTAGAATTGAACTGTCACCTGTGCTTCCACGTGGCAAGCTGTTAAATAATTTCCTGATAGAACCTTCTTCAACACCAATCTGCTCTAAAAATTTTTTTGCTTCATGAGATTCAAGCGGGTTAATGAACAGATAGTGTGCATCTGGAATTCCTCTAAATATATTTTGGTATTTACTAAAATAATGTATACGACTTGATATTACATACCTACATTTTGGATGTCCATTGATATGATAGACCAGCCCCCTGATTGTCTCTATAATATCCCGATTTGGCGACTCGTCCAGACCGTCTAGCAATATAATATCAGTATCATCGTGTATACTGTTTAGTCGAAGCCACCTATCTATATCTTGCCCTGGCAATTTAGTTTTAAAATCTATCCTACGTGCATTTTCATATAGACGTTCGAGTTCTTTAATGAGGCGCGTCTTACCCTGACCCGGTTCCGCTACAATAAAAGTCACTCTGTTTTTCAAAATATCTGATAGGTCATCAATATGAGTATCGTCGTCATCATAGTCAAAAAAGTAACTACCTCTGGATTTGAGTTCCAGGAGTGACTCGTAGGAACTTGCGATATAGAGTCTTGGTTGAATATATTTCATCTTTATATATAATTATAGCCTAATTAATCCTAAGATGTAGATCAAAATAATTTATATCAAAATTTGTCAACACTGCACTTTAATCTATTGCTCAACCAGCGTAAACGGCATCGATTCACCGATCTGCACTACGGTCTCACCGACTGCGCCCTGACGGATGAGTTCGTGAGCGATGCCCATTTTTCGCATGATGTCGCGCAGGCGATTGACCGATTCAAATTGGTCAAAGTTTGTCCGGCGAGCAAACTTTTCAATTTTAGCCCCGTGGATGATGAAGCTAACCGCATCTTCATCGTTGACGTTGTCAGGCTCCGCGCCAACCACCCGCTCTACCGTCCAGGCATCAGATGCTGCTTGCGCGTCCAAAGCAATGACTGGCAACTCATCGCCTTCTTCTTCAATCAACTCAGCTTCCCGCGCTCGATAGTCTGTGACCTCACGACGCAGTAGGCGTAGTAGTTCGGTCACGCCGGCATGTGTCTGTGAGGAAATCGCCAGCACTGGCGAACCATTGGCTACATTTTGTAACGCTGTCGACTGCATGGCAATGATTTCATCATCCAATCCTTCACATTTCGTCAAAGCGATAATCTCTGGACGCGTCGCCAATTCTTCGGAATATTTTTCCAGCTCGCAGCGAATGGTCTGATATTTTTCCGCTGGGTCGTCACTATACGCGTCAATCATGTGCAGTAATACGGCCGTCCGCTCAACGTGGCGCAGGAACTGGTCGCCCAAGCCTTTACCCTCCGAAGCGCCTTCAATCAGCCCCGGAATATCAGCGATCAACACTGAACCGTCGTCCACATCCGCCACACCCAAATTTGGCGTCAAGGTCGTAAACTCGTAATTAGCAATTTCTGGTCGAGCGTTAGAAACCACGCTCAAAAATGTCGATTTACCAGCGTTAGGAAAGCCAACCAAACCGACGTCGGCCAATAATTTCAACTCCAGCTCCGCTTCAAATTCTTCACCCGCCTCACCGAGTTCAGCAATCTTTGGCGCTTGGCGCGTGCTGGACGTAAAGTGCGCATTGCCAAAACCACCGTCACCACCGCGGGCAACGACTGCCTGCTGCTGGTCTACCGTCAAATCCGCCACCACCTTACCGTCACGCTTGACCAATGTACCCATCGGCACTTTGACAACCAGTGGCGAACCACTTCTGCCGCGCTTGTTACGCTTACTGCCATCACCGCCATGTTCTGCTTTCAGTTCCGGCTTATACCGAAAGTTGAGGAGTGTATTCAGGTCTTTGGTCGCCAAAAATACCACATCACCACCGCGTCCGCCATCACCACCGTCAGGACCACCCTTGTCAACATATTTCTCATGCCGAAAACTGACCGCGCCGTTACCGCCTTTGCCAGCTCGTACTAACACTTTCGCTGTATCTACAAACATATCTTTATTATAGCAAAACGCCCCTGAATATACAGGAGCGTTTGTGATTATCTTAGCGATAGATTAATGAATATAATTATAAGCGCCTGGGTTGGTCAACTCACGGTGAGTGATGACATTATAGCCAGCAAAGTTCATGTCACTCACAAACACCCGACCATTCTCAACCCTGTCAACGATCCCAACGTGTCCGTAGTAGCCACCTGAGCTCTGGAAAATAGCACCCGGAGCTGGTGTCTTATTGACCGTAAAGCCAGCAGCACGTGCACTCGCAGCCCAAGTATTGGCGTTACCCCAGAAGCTACCGATTGGACGACCAAGTGCCAAGCGTCGCTCATATGAGTACCACGTACAGTTACCTGGTGCGTATCGGTTACCAACAGATGCAGCAACATTGCCGTAGCTCACGCCACTATAACCAGAATGACTATTACTGCTTCGTCCACCGCGCGGTGCGACATACCCTGGGCGCTCATTTTCTGGCAGTTCACCACCAGGCAAGACGATGCGCGTATTGACCGTTGGCTGTGCCACGCGATCTAGTGAGTTGTACAATAAGACTCGCTCGGCATCAACTTTATACTTTGAAGCGATAGCTGCGATGGTATCGCCTTCCTTGACAGTGTAAACCACACCATCGACTTGTGGCACTAACAGCGTCCTACCTGGTTCAACAGCGTCAGAGGTCATATTGTTCGCCCAACGCAGTGTCTGGGCTGAGATTTTGAATTTAGCAGCAATTTTAGCTAAATCATCACCCGGCTTAGTAACATATTCGGTAATACCACGCTGAGATGATGTTTCCGGCTGGATAAGCTGCGGCTTAGAGATAACCTCTGCGTCAGTTTGAGCTAACTGCTTCTGGATTTGCAAAGAAGTAGTTGCTTCGCGCAAGTCACCAGCGGATGGTAAATCAGTAGCCTCTGCTAAACTAGCGACGGCGTCAGCCACCTCTAATTGATCGACTGACATTTTTTCCTTACTTGTGGTTGTAGACTTTGGATTTGGGTTAGCAACCTGAGACTCTTGGGCGGAAACCTCCACTCCAGTAACCCCGGTCCCCTGATGATAATTATTAATAGTCAAAAATGAAACAATAAGTGCAAATAGGGCTACATAGATAGAAGCTGACCGTACTCGCGCTAGACGACTCTGTCGAGTCTTTGATGTGTTACGAATAATCGTTCTCCTGCATTGGCGTTACCACCAGTGCTACTACCATAATGAGTCTTTCTTCTCGCAATAGAACAGGATACGTTGTCGACCTAATAATTAGTGATATTTCATAAACGATTAGTTTTGTGCTGTATCCGTACGACCGTTTTGGTAGGCTCAACCCTCGACAGTTAAAAACAGAGTTAACTGTTCACGGTTAAGCTGACATCTATTATAGTCTATATTGACATTTAAGTCAAAACATTTTTAGAAAATACATTTTGTCAAGATTGCTGACACTTCTGATGACAATGCGCCTTGGTATTAGCAGTGTGTTCGGCATCTGTTTTAGCAAAATAGGTTACATTATCATCGCCACTGAGGAAAAAGAGGTAATCTGTCTGTGCCGGGTCAGCAACCGCATTCAGTGCACTTAGCCCGGGAGTAGCTATCGGTCCCGGCGGCAACCCTTTGTGCACGCGAGTATTGTATGGGGAGTCAAGCTGCGTATCACGAGTGACACCCATCTTGTCAGCAGCATACTGATAGGTCACATCCGACCCTAAGTTCATGCCAGCTTTCATCCTGTTATAAAATACGCTAGCGATCTTTCGCTGATCTTCACAGACTTCAGTACCTACACCGCAGCCGATTGACTCTTTCTGAACGATGGAAGCGAGCGTTATACCCTGATAGAGCGTCAATCCGCGTTTTTTGAACTTTTCTTCCAAATTATTTTTTCTGGCTACTTGATCAAACTCTGCTAATGCACGCTGAATTGCTGATTTGGCGGTTGCATCACCGCTCATAAAATACGTATCACCATAGACAAAACCTTCAAGATCAGCCCCTGCTGGGCGTGCTTTGAAAACATAGCTATCGTAGTCTGCTTTAAAGGCAGTTTCAATATCGGCGTCGTTATACCCAGCTTTTTTGAGAGCGCTTTCGACTGAGCGATAATCTTTTCCGCGTAACGTACCGTCAGGGTAGAAGCGAACAGCCATCTCATCAGATTGACCGTCGATCAGATGTTTGATGATCTCAGGTGTTGACTGCGATGGCTTAACAGCATACACGCCGACGTTAAAACGAGCATCAATTCGCTTCAATTTGATATAGCCCAAAAATGCGTACCGACTGCGGATAAGTTTCTTTTCTTCCAGAGCAGACGCTACTTGAGGAGCTGTCATGCCGCTGGTGATATTGACCCGCGTTACTGTCTGGTCGCCTGTGTTTACCGCCGAAAGATTGTGTATATACCAACCAGCTCCAGCTGCAGCAGATAAACCGAGCACTGCCACCAAGCCAGCTACCACAATCATCCATTTTCTCGACTTACGAATCTGCATAGTGTACCTCCAAATAATCCTGCAAAATGATGCTGGCAGCCTCAGCGTCAATCTCACCTTTATCTTTAACGCGACCTAACCGACGTTCAGCTTCAACGCTACTGAGCGACTCATCTTGATAAACCAGCTCAGCATCAAGCTCAATCTCAGAAAAACCATCAACAAACTGCTCTACAAACGCTGTCTGTTTGGTTGGCTCTCCTGACTGATTGCGCGGATAACCGACAACGATAATATCAATATCATGTCGTAACACCGTTTCCGCCAGTTTGGTAAAAATCTCATCGTTATTCTCCAGCCAACCAAACGGCACAGCGATTCTGACTGAGGTATCAGCCATAGCCAAACCAATTCGTCGTTCACCGACGTCCAGTGCCAGCAAATTCTTACCGGCCATTATCCAACTTAAATTCTATACTAATATGTTTGTCATTGTTTGGCACGGTGCGCACCCAAAACGGTGAGAATTTCGTGTCAACATCTTGCACGCCTTCGATTGATTCGAGGCTCGACTGAACATCACCATAGTTTCGGCCCTTGACCTGTTCTTTGACTTTATGCTCATCAATTTCTGGGCCAATCTTCGCATTTGCGGTTAATCGAACCTGCACGGCATTGTTGCGCTCACTGTATTGCGCAAATTTTACCTCATTTGACCCATCATTATAGATCTTTTGGTTTTTCTTGCTGCCAATTTCTTTCTTGAGCGTGTCCTCTAAAAATTGTTTCATATCAGAGCGATCAATACCCTGCATACTGGCTGTCACTGTTGTCTTCAACTGAACGGTACCGCTGGCTTCATGGTCAACCGCCACTGAAGGAGTAGGGTTTGAGCGAGCCTCTTGGTAGCTTTCATTGATGACGATGCTTGAAGATGGGAATAGTGCTTTGACTGCTGACTGTAGCGACGGATCTTTTTGCGCATCAAGTTTGGCTTTGGCTTTGGCGACATCAGCGGCTGACACCACCGTGACTTCACGACTTGAGCCGCCGTTCATAGAAGAGCCTACTGCTGAAAAGCCACTGACGTTTGACGAGTAACTGCGTGAAGATAGGTTATATTCACTGCCGACTTGAGTTGCCTGCACTTGCACAGTAGCCGAAGACTGGATGACGCCGCCAGGACCAATTGACGTGCCAGACAAGGTAGCTGGCTCAGTACTAACAAAGGTATAATCACCAGAAGAGAATGACGTTCCGGCCGGTATGGTAATGGTCAGGCTCGACACTGATGTTCGAACTAGCTTCATGCTACCGCTGGCTTTTTCACCAACCTTTTTCTTGCCCGTAGGAGTGAAATCAACAGAGATCTCTTTCTTTTGTTCTTGACGCAATGACTTGATGGTGTTGTTAGCAGCATCAACTTTGCCATCTTGCTTTAATGTGACTGATTTATCAACGGTAGATGTAGTCGTTTTGGCTGTGATCACCACTGTAGCATGTGGTGCAAACCAAATCGCCCAAACCATGAACAGAACAAATAGAACGATGCCGCCGCCAATCAAGACTAATTTTTTGCGGAAAACATTAAAATCTGGGACTTTTGGCTTACCTTTGCCTGCTGGCTTAGCAGGTTTTGCTGGCTTTGTTGGCTTTTCATCCTCGGCTATAGCTGCATCGATAGCATCATCAGCCTTATTTCGTGCTTTTGGCGTCGCCTTATCAGCCAATTCACCGACCGGTATCTCACTACCGTCAATCACATCATCGCCATCATCAACATCGATGGCTGGAATTTCCGCAATTTCTGGACGAGACTGCAATGTCTTGGCCACTGGGATGCGAGCTGCGGCTGCCAATCCACTGAGCGCCTGGTCACTGGTGATCAACACGATTCGCTTCTCGGCATTTTCCGCCGCACGATTTAACAATCTCATATTGACCGCGCTCTGCAATATACCAACCCGTTTAGGAGGCACCAATGCAACGATGCGCGCCTTTGAATCTTTTATCTTGCTGACGATGTTGGTGATATCGTCTTCAACATCGATATAGATAACATCTTTGTTCATTTATATTTTAAGTAATCGATTAATTTTATCCATTAAGCCATTAGCATCTTGGCCACTTACCATTGTATCATATCCTACGCGCAGCAAACCCATGGCAGTTACAAATGTATGGTCGGTGATATCACCTGTTGTATCAGTAATACCAACCACCTCGGACGGTTTGATGCGCTGCACCACTGGTTTTTTCGTGAATGGCAGCTCTTTGTACCATGGTTCACTCCCCAGGGCGTCAACCAATTTTTCTAAGCTGGCGCCTCCACCACACAGTAAAATCCTATTTGGCAAATGATCAACACTATCAAATTCGCTTAACGCCAATTCTACTCCAGATAGCCACACGTCAAGCGTCTTATCAATCGCACTATCAAGCCGCTTCTTGACCGACGGCTTAACGTACTCATGACCAAGATTGAGTTTTAATTTTTCAGCATCTTTATAACTGAGATCAAGCTCCGTGGCAATTGTTCTAGTGAAACTGCGACCACCGATGCCAAACATCCTGGTGCCTTCCACGCCACCGTCATTGACCACGGCAATGTCGGTCGTTCCACCACCAACGTCTGCTAAAATTGCAGTGAATGAACTATTGGCGTCTGTTCCCAGCACGCTTCTACTGACCGCAAATGGCTCAGCCGCTACCGCTATCAGCTCTAACGCCAACTCATCAGCCACCTTTTCCAGCGCACCGATATGCACCATTGGCGCAAACGCCGTATAGATCTGCACTGCCACGTCTTTGCCCTGAAAACCGATTGGATTTGACACCTTATAGCCATCAATGTGCAAGCTCACCAGGGCCGAGTTGACCAATTTCACTTCGACGTCTTCATTGCCAGTTTCCAGCGCGATCTGTGCTTGAGCTTTGCCTTGTGCTCGCTCCTGAACTTTTTCGATGATAAATTCCATCTCGGCAACGTCCAACGCTCGTTCTGGCTGCGGACGACGATAGCGGATGGTGTTCGTCATACCTTTGACCAATTCTCCAGCGATGCCAATCACGACGCGGCGTGCCTGAACACCAGCCTTTTCCTCGGCTTCTGCCAGGGCTGCTTCACAATTGGCGACCACACCAGATATGTCAGCGATTGCCCCTGAGTGCATATCGCCCAGCTCTTGCTGTTTACGGCCAACGCCAATCACTTCGATGGCATCATTTCGCACTTCAGCGATCAAAGCCTTAACAGCTTCTGTACCAATATCCAGACTAACTAGTAACTCTCGTTCTTCTTTTTCGGTTTTTTTGAGCAAGTCTTTTAGTACCATACCCTAAATTATATACTGCTGATGCTTTTTGAGCAAACGTTATGAACTATTTCAATACAGCTTTCACCCGTCGAACACCGGCGGAACTGGATTCTTCCTTGATTATCCTAAATCGTTTACCGTTTGGCGTACCGTCATCGTCCTGAGCCAATTGACCAGTATGATCCACATGCGGACCACCACAAATCTCGAAGCTGACTCGCTGGTCACCCTCTCCCATCTGATAAACCTTAACGGTATCGCCGTAGCGGTCACCAAAGGCACCAACCGCGCCCATGTTGAAAGCTTCCTCGGTTGGGTATTCAGTATAGCTAACAGGCAAGTCAGCGTCAATCCAAGTGTTAACTAGTCTCTCCACCTCGTCCAGCTGTTCACGCGTAACCTTGGCGTCATTGTTAAAGTCAAACCGCAGTCGCTCAGCAGTGATATTACTGCCGCGTTGCATAACGTGATCGCCCAATACTCGTCTCAGTGCTGCGTACATCAGATGATTCGCCGTATGCAGTCGACGGTGTGCCATAGTCTGACCTTCCAGCCCACCTTTAAATGTACCTTTGGCAGCAGTTTGAGAACGCTTACGCTGCTCCGCCATACAGGCGTCAAATTCCGCCTTCCAATCTGCCGCGAGCTGAATATGATGACGCTTGGCAATCTCGACACTCAGTTCATATGGGAAGCCATACGTATCATGCATGGTGAAAATTTCTTGACCCGTCAATCCGTCAGCAATAAAGCTCAACAAATGCTTCGTACCCTTAAGTAGCGTACGAGCAAAGGCTTTTTCTTCTTTCATCAGCGTGATGATAATCTTGTCACGCTGTTCGGCCACCTCTGGGAAATCTTGAATATACAAATCAGCGATGACCGGCACAATTTCCTCGAAAAATGCATCCTGAATGCCCAATTCGTGCGCAAAACGAATCGCCCGGCGTAATAAGCGGCGCATCACATAGCCTTGCTCTTTGTTGCTCGGCACGCAGCCATCAACCGCCAGAAACGTCGCCGCTCGCAAATGGTCAGCGATCACCCGCATAGCCTCAGTATGCTCTTCGTACTGTTTGCCGCTCAGGTCTTGTAATTTTTCAATGATCGGCCACATCAAGCTAATTTTAAAGACATCTGGATCATCGATAGCCGCCGCCGCGATACGCTCCAGGCCCGAACCATGGTCGATATTTGGCTTCTCTAATGGCTCAAACACGCCATCAGCCACCTTTTTGTAGGCCATAAAGACGTTATTGCCAATCTCCATAAATCGTCCACAGTCACAGTTTGGATGGCAATGCTCGCCAAAACTTTTATCGTGCTCAACCGAGGTGAACTCATAAAACATCTCGCTATCCGGCCCGCATGGATCCCCAATTGGCGTAGTTTCCGGCCCGCCATTGCGACTCCACCAGTTTTTGCTGCCATCATAGTAAAAAATCCGCTCACCTGGTTTAATACCGCGCGCATAACCAGTTTCTTCTGAGCCGATATCAGCTTGACCGCTACTTAAACCTGCTTTTTCGTATAGTTCCGCCCAAATTTCCGCCGCCTCAGTGTCTTTCGGGATATTATAACGTTCATCACCGATGTAACAGGTGACATAAACACGATTCATATCCAGCCCAACCTCTTCGGACAAGAATTGCCACATCCAATTGATCTGCTCTTTTTTGAAATAATCGCCCAAACTCCAGTTACCGAGCATCTCAAAAAACGTTGTATGACGATTGTCGCCGATGTCATCGATATCTTGGGCGCGCAAACAAGTCTGGCTGTCAACGATACGATTACCCTCAGGGTGCTTGGCCTCGCCCAACAAATAACTAATCATCGGCTGCATACCAGAGCCAGTAAATAGTGTGGTTGGGTCGTTGTGCAGCACCAGCGGTGCTCGACTGACAACAGCATGACCATTACTCTTATAAAAATCGAGGTATTTTTTACGGATATCTTGAGCTTTCATATCTGTTAATTATAGCACAACATAAAATCGCCCCAAAACGAGGCGATTTCAAATAGCTCATATGATTATTCAGCGGATTCTTCTACTGGCTCTTCAGCTGGAGCTTCTTCTTTTGGCTGGTTTTTGCGCAATTTTTCCGGGTTACGGATGGCTTTGTGCTTGTCAGCAGCCGGCTCTTTGACCCATTTTGGCAACTTGACACCAGCTTCTTTCAACAACTTAACAACACGTGGTGTTGGCTGAGCACCATTGTCCAAATATTTTTGTGCCAATTCAACCTGAATATTTGCTACTTTTGTGTGTGGATTGTAGCTACCAACATAGGCGACAACGCGACCGCTTGATGGGTGGCGCTGCGCTTCCTGTACAGCTAGGCGGTAGACTGGGTAGCCCTTACGACCCAAACGTTGCAAACGAATTGCTAACATATACTTATCTTATTCCTTCTCTTACACTCTTAGGTTAATTCTTATTCTGTATCAGTGTACACTATTTTACTCGATGCGTCAATCTGTTTGAATAATCCCGCCGCCCAAACATTCCTCGCCGTCATATAGCACGGCTGATTGGCCTGGTGCGACGGCACGCTGCGGCTCAGCCAGCTTCACCGTCACCTTCTCGCCAGCGTCGTTCATGCGCGCAACTTCCGCATCAATCAACGGCGCCCGGTGTCGCACCCGAACCTGATAGGTGCCGTCTTTTGGTGGTTCACCAATCCAGTGAACATCAGCTAAAGTTAACTCTTTCCGCCAGAGATTTTCATTATCAATTGAGCGTGACACGTAAACCTCGTTCTTTGCCATGTCTTTACCGACGACATAATACGGCAAACCCCCACCAATATCCAACCCATGCCGCTGCCCCAAAGTGTAAAATATCGCCCCGTCGTGCCTGCCAACAACTACACCTGTTTGTTGATCGATGATGTCGCCCGGACTCGTCTCGACATATTCTGACAAAAACTCGCGAATCCCCACCTGTCCAACAAAGCAAATGCCCATCGATTCCTTTTTACTAGCAGTCCACAACCCCCGCTCTTTGGCCATCTCGCGCACCTCAGCCTTGGTAAAATCACCCAGCGGGAACATGGTCTTTGCGAGTGCCTCCGACGTCACCCGGTAGAGGAAATAGGTTTGGTCTTTGTTGTCATCGTGCGCCCGAAGCAAACGCCCCTCGCTCGTCCTGGCATAATGTCCCGTCGCGATATATTCCGCACCTGCCGCCAACGCCGCCTCCAAAAACAGCTTAAACTTGACCTCTTGATTACACATCACATCAGGATTTGGTGTGCAACCCGCTTGGTATTCGCGGATCATATAGTCAACGACATTTTGCTTGTATTCTTTCTGGAAATCAAACACCTGAAAATCGATCCCCAGCCCCACCGCCACGCGCTTGGCATCAGCCACATCCTCAGCCCACGGACAGTGCATACCCGGCAAATCTTCCGACCAATTTTTCATATAGACGCCGGTCACGTCGTGACCTTGCTCAACCAATAGCGCTGCCGCCACTGAGGAATCAACGCCGCCCGACATGCCAACAAACACCCGAGCCATCAGCGTGTTCCTCCGATGGTAAATAAGCCAATCTTGATCAATTCACCAACTGCCAGCCACCAACCCCACGGCGTCAGCCACCAGATATCACCCCAATGCTTATCACGACTGACTGGGTGTGACAGCACTTCCACCCCAGGCACCTGCGCCGCAAACTCAGACCGAGCTCGCTGCATATGATAACCACTAGTCACCAAAATGATACGCTTCATTTTGCGAGCAGTGATGACTGATTTTACTTCAACTGCATTCTGTTTTGTCGTCTCAGAATGGTCTTCAATGATAATATGCTTATCTGGCACGCCCTGTGACAATGCTCGACGTTTCATAGCCTCAGCATTGGACAAGCCCGTCTTATCAGCTGCTGCACCCGACATGATGAGTAATGACGACCATTTCTGCTTATATAAACGAATCGCTTCGTCAGTTCGTGCATCAGTATCGCCACCAGAAACCGCTACGATGGCATCAGCCGTCGCACACTCACCAGAGCCAGGGCTAGGACACTTCGCCAAATCGTCTGGCGCTAGATACATTGTCAAGCCAATGATAATCACCACCACAACAACAGCCAGTCCAATCAATCGATGAATCATCGCATCCTCTCCTGCTCTTTTCGGACTGCCTGGATGATCAGTTCAGCTGCTCGAACAACCATTGCTTCATCATTCAACCTTCCAAAAGTTATGCGCAAACTGCCATCAATATCTGAATCACTCAAACCAATAGCCGATAGCACATGCGAACGCATGCCAGAGTTAGCAGCACAGGCACTACCTGTCGCCACCATCACACCATGCATTTCCAACAAAAAGACCAGTCGTTCAGCGTCCAAACCCGGAAAAGAAATATTCAAAAAATTCGCCAACGACTTTTTACGATCAGACGAAATGATCATTTCCGGTAGTTCAGCCTTGAGTTTCTGAATCATACCATCACGCAATCCCTGCAGTCGCTTGACTTCAGCTTTGCGCCGTTTGGCAGCCAATTCCAAAGCCTCAGCAAAACCAACCACCCCAGCCACATTTTCCGTGCCACTGCGAAGACCCAGCTCCTGTCCACCCCCGACAATGGTTGGTGCAATATGTACACCCGGACGCACCCACAGCAGGCCGACTTGCTTTGGTCCGTAAACTTTTGCCGCGCTGAGCGTCAGCAAGTCAACGCCCAATCGTTTCACTTTTATGTCCAACAATGCTGCCGCCTGAGATGCATCAGTATGGAAATAGAGCGGCGTATCCTCGCCAGCAGACCGACGCCGTTCCCGCTCTACTTGAATGACGCGAGCAATCTCTTCAATTGGTTGCACATAGCCCAGCTCATGATTTGCCAGGGCGATTGATACAAAACCAACGTCTGGAGTGAGAACCTGTTTCACTGCTTCTGGAGTAATTCTTCCTTTACGATCCGGCCGAATCAGCACTGGTTCTCGGTGGCGGCCAGCAGCCGACAAAACTGATGCATGTTCGATGATCGCAACTGCGCACGTTGTCTGCTGCGCTGCCTGAAACGCCAAATTAACCGACTCCGTGGCGCCGGCCGTCATCACCAATTCATCCGCAACAACGCCCAGAACCTGGGCGATGCGCGCTTTGGCGGCTTGATAGTCACGCTTCACTGCAACACCAGCAGCATACGGGCTGGATGGATTGAAAAATTTCTCAGAAAAATAGGGCTGCATCACCTCAACCACCAACGGGTCCATCGGCGTTGCCGCCGCATGATCAAGATATATCAAATTATCATTCACTGTTATCTATTATACCACCTGTAAAGGTTTGCCGGTGTCTGGATCTTGTTTATACAATTTGCGCGAAACACGCTCATAATATTCCTTCACTGCCAAGACAAAGTTGTGTAGCTCCTCGCCTTCCAGGTAGCTGTATTGGTAGTTTGGCTGGACCTTCAATACGCCTTTTTCTTGGATTTCATATTTGGTCGTCAATTCTTGCACTTTGCCATCAGCGCCAACCACTTCTTCATACCAAATCCAGGTTTTCTTATCCAAGTTGAAAAATTCTCGGCGCTGCACATGTTCAGGCTTATCACCAAAAATTGTCGCACCAATTTGGCTCTCCATCTGAATCAATTGTCGCTCGGTTAGCGGCTTAGCTGGTCGGTCTTTGCGCCGGATTCGCATCAACGGTTTTACCGACTCGTCTGCAAAAACCAGGCTTGCAGCTTTTTTAAGAATCTTACTCATATACCGAACCTCCTTATGCTGCTACTTCAAAATCAGCTTTAGTTACAGAGTCAGTCTGTCGCATTTTGGCCAGATACTCACCAATTTCCTTAGAATATCGCACTGCTTCAACGGGATCTTTGGGGTGTTTAGGGAATTCAATCAATAATACACGTGGAGCTTCCATTGACTTGGCTAAGCTTGATGCTTCACTCTCGCCTGTACTGCCACGCATAGCAGCACTTGATAGTGAACGAGCATCAGCAGTTTGATGCGCAGCAAGCTCGTCAGCACGACCGACAGGAGTAGTCTCAAAATTCAGCGTGTTTGCCTTTTCCAAGGCAGCTTCCAACGCCGCATTAACTTCTTTGTCGTACGTACCCGTGTTGTTCTCTCGCATATTTCTCCGCTGTTACAAGCCAAAAAGTTTTACCGTGTTATCGGTCGCTGCTTTTTCGAGGTCGTGAAGCGCTAGCTTGCGCTCCGCCGCCCAATACTGTGCCACCAACTCCACATATTCTGGCTTATTCATCTTACCACGAAATGGCTTTGGTGTCAAGAATGGCGCATCAGTTTCTAGTAATAATCGCTCCAGTGGGACAGAAGCGAATAATTCTCGCTGCGTTTGGTCTTTGGTGAACGTGCTAATGCCATTCAAACCAACATACAACCCACGAGCAAATCCCTTCTCCAAATTAAGGCGCGTATCAGTAAAACTATGCAGCACACCGCGCACGCCATGGAAATTATCAAAAATCGGCCAAAAGTCATCCCACACCGACGGCTGGTCGGGTGCGCCATCGCGAATATGAAAACTAACCGGCAGATCATAATCCACCGCCAGCTGCAGCTGCGCCTCCAGCGCCTGAATTTGCACCTCGCGCGGGCTGTGATTGTAATAATAATCAAGCCCGATCTCGCCAATCGCCACAATTGGTGAATTATCCTCTCTACTTTTAAGCAGTCGCTCCACCTCACCCCAGCCATCTTTGCTGTCGTGCGGATGAACGCCAACTGCCGCCCAGGCAAAGTCGCGGTTTGTGGCAAACTCTACTGCCTGTCGACTACTGCGTTCATCGGTGCCAATACAGATCATACCGATGCCCGCTGCGATTGACTGCTGATATAACTGCTCGCGATTGTCCGCGAAAAATTCAGTGTCATGCAGATGACAGTGCGAATCGATCAAACGCAAAGTTGTCGCCGTGTGATGCTCCGCTGCTGAATTCATGGTTATTTTCCTTGGGCTTCTACTTTTGGCGCCCGCGGATCAGGCGTGTGCAGGTATTTACGCGGGAATAGTGGCGTCAGCTCTGGTGGCACAACGCCACTAGCAAACATGTCGTGAATCTTCTCAGCAGTTTGTGGCATGAATGGGCGCAGCATGTCAGACACTTGTAGCAATGTACCGCAAGCATACGCCAAGATCTCGCCTAAGTGTGCTTCCGCCTCTGGATCTTTGGCCCGTTTTTTGGCAACTTGCCACGGCTGGACACGCTCAATGTACTGATTGAGCGCACGGATAATTTGCCAAATTTCATCCATAGCTTGGTTAAAAGCAAAGCTCTCCATGAAGTGGCGGTATGGGCCCATGTCGTGTTCGGCTTGCGGCGCATCGCCAATGACACCTGCTTGATACGACTGCACCATCTTGGCGACTCGCTGCACCAAATTACCGAGATCATTGCCCAGCTCACCGTTGTACGCGGCTTCAAATTTCTCCCAGGTAAAGTCACCATCATCTTGCGTCGGCACGTGGCGCAGGAAATAATAGCGAAAGGCCTCGACACCGTAGTGCGGGATGATGTCAGCTGGACCGACACCATTACCGAGACTCTTACTCATTTTGGCGCCACCAACATTGATAAAGCCGTGCACTAACAGTACTTTTGGTAGTGGTAAATCTAGCGCCATCAACATTGCCGGCCAAATTCCAGCGTGGAAACGAAGGATATCCTTTCCAATCACCTGCACATTCGCTGGCCAATAACTCTGCCATTCCTCTGGACGATCAGGATAACCAATGACCGTGATGTAATTACTCAGTGCATCCAGCCAGACATACATCACCTGCGTGTCATCGCCTGGTACTGGCACACCCCAGCTCAGGTTCTTGCGCGGACGCGAAATTGACACATCTTTGAGGCCATCTTTCATCAATTCCAAAAACTCTTTTTTACGAAATTCTGGCACAATTTTCATCTTGTTTGACTCAATAGCCTGACGAATGTTCTCCGAAAAGGCACTGGTTTTGAAATAATAATTTTCTTCACTCAGCCGTTGGTATGGTGACTGGTGATCAGGACAAATACCATTATTTTCAGCCGCCTCCTTGTCAGTGACAAACGCCTCACAACCTTGGCAGTACCAGCCCTCATACGTACTTTTGTAAATATAACCAGCCTCAGCAAGTTTTCGCCAAATGTATTGCACCGCGCCAACGTGATGCGGGTCAGTCGTGCGGATAAAATCCGTCGCCGAAATATTCAACTCAGCGATCATGTTCTGGAAATTGCCATGCATTTGATCGACGTAGGCTTGCGGTGTCTGATTTTGGCTGGCAGCCTTGGCAGCAATTTTATTGCCATGCTCATCCACGCCCGTCTGGAAACGCACCTCGCGGCCGTTTTGCCGTTGATACCGTGCCCACACGTCTGCCAACATATAGTCCATGGCGTGTCCGATGTGTGGCAAACCGTTGACATAAGGAATAGCAGTAGTGATATAGGCGTGTTGTTTAGTCATGATACTCATTGTATCATTATCTGGAACAATTTTCACCGATATGCGTTCGCCGAGGGCTCATCCACGCATCATTGCTACCACTGCAATTCGCCCCGCCGTATCACCAGCTGAATGTGAAAAATAGTTCGGATCATCTGCGGTGTCAATTGGTGAGATGACAATATTATCAGCCGGAACGCCCGCCTGGATGGCCAGCGAACGATTAAATCCTTGCATGTCCAGATATATTCCGTCAGCTGTTTGACGGCAGAAATTGTGCCAATTCGTATCATTTGTATGATTAAAATAATCCATACGATAATTTTTCTGCGTGATACTTGGCGACATCCAAATTCGTAACTCTTTTGCCTGGCTACCACGCTCGACAAAATACCGAATCGCCCTTGTCATCAGCCGCGCAACCGTCGAATGCCGACCCAAATGTGCCAGCATCAGTGCCCGACGTTTTGGATCATAAATGACGGTGGCGATACAGTCCGCCACTGGCAAAAACAAGCCCACGTCAACCGCTTCGGTATAGAGCGCATCAGCAAAAATCCCCTCGTTGTTATGTCGAGTCGTGTCAGCTTCAGTAACGTCAGCGATGGCATCAAACGTTTGTCCTTCATCATATGAAATCACATGATAAACAACGTCGTCATAGGTAACGCCAATCTGATCGCAAAACCGCCGCCGATTCTCCAGTACCTCAGTTACGTGGCGACCGCGAATACGGTTGAGCATAGTGCCATCATCTTTCGACGAAACCGCGACCAACAGGTCAGAGGGAAAGCAGGTGGGCTGATCTGTCGCAATCACCTTGCCCGCCATTCTCTGAGCAGCCGCTGCCAATCCGCAATCGCCAAATCTTCGGCACGAGCATCAGGTGAAATATCGGCTTTTTTTAGCAACTGTTCAGCGATGTTTTTACTAACACCTAGTCCACCGCTCAGACTAGAACGCAGTTTCTTACGCTTAGCCGAAAAACCGGCTTTAACGACACGGAAAAAATCTTTTTGGTCTTCAGCGGCGACTAGCGGTTCATCGCGAGTCTTAAGTACTACTACCTGTGAATCAACTTTTGGCGGCGGCGTGAAAAATTGCCGCAGTACTTCAATATCGAGTTCTGCCTCAGCAAATAGCTGCGCGCTAACCGCCAAAATACTCATTTCACCAGGCTCCGCCGCGATACGCTCAGCGACTTCTTTTTGTACCAGTAGCACCGCCAAACGTGGTTTATTTTCCGCCGTCATCAACTTTTCAACAATTTTACTGGTGATATAGTATGGCACATTGGCAACTACTTTATAGCCCTTCGGCAGCTGATTCAAATCAAACTGCAAAATATCTTCATTGATTACTTCCAGGTTTTTACCAGGAAACTGCCCCGGCAATTTGCGCGCCAAATCCACGTCAAATTCTACCGCCACCACGCGCCCGGCTCGCGCCAATAACCGACTGGTCAAGGTGCCAAGTCCTGGTCCGATTTCCAAAACCACATCATCCTTGCTCAGCTCCGCCGCCTCGGCAATCTCTGCCAAAATCTCTGGGTCACGCAGCCAATGCTGACCTAATTCTTTTTTCGGTCCGCGAGCTGATGCCATCTAGCGACCGTCTCCGTTCGTCCAGTCGGTCGCCAGGTCAAATCCATGTGGATGCCGAGCCGCAAAACCGCCAGTGTCATACACTTTACCAGGCCCCATGCTGGTTTCCACCACCGAACAGCGCGGATAATTACCATAATTTGCCGCTACTAAAATATAGCCATCTTTATCCACCTTGGCGCCGTCCGCTCGCACCGTGTAGCCACCGCCACCACACGCATTGATGACAACATTCATCGGCAGATCATAGTAGGTTTCGCGGTGTGATATGCCCTTGGAGTCGGTAAACTGCTGGGCGCTTTTGGCTTTGGTCAAGGCATTCGGTAGCCTGGCACCAACAATCTCTATCTGCGCCACAGGTTGATTGGTAATTTGTTCAGCAACTTTATTTTTCGCAACTTCCGTGCCGTCACCCTTCACCTTCACGCTATGCGTCACCTGCTTAGAACCGACAGCACCCGCCTGCTGCACCTGTTTGAAACCAACGGCATGGGCGTAGCTTTTTGCTGACTGTACCTCAAACTGAACTGGTTCTTCGGTGATAACGGTATATTCGTGAATTGCTTCTCTTTCTGTAGCTTGGGCGAATTTTCTCTGGACTGACGATACCGCCAGAACGACAGTCAACGCTGTTGCAGCCATCAGCCCTGTTATCATCACTGCTACTTTTGGAGTTTTTAGTAAAAACCAATACCGCTTCATGTATCTCCTACAGATTACCTGATATTACCGGTAGATGTCTTGTAGACCCATCCTTACCTTACAGCTTGGCCACGGCTGCCAGCCACGAGCTTTGTATGTCTGCCATGCTTTCTCGTCTTGCACTGATGGTGGAGCGTCAGAAGCTACCGAATAACCACCAAAGCCTCCCCAGGTGCGCTTGTCAAACTGATACGCGCCATAATAACCGTTTCCGGTGTTTGATGTATAACCTCCTTCACAACTTCTCAACCGTGCCAAGGCCTCAGAAAAACTACCAGAGAAGGTGTTAGCACTCTTGGCGCCCACTAGCTCAACGCGCTTTTTTGGCTCAACGGTCGTAACACTGGCGATGATACGGCGTGAAATTTCCTGACCATTTCTCATCTCAATTTCATAGGTAACGTTCTTTTTACCCGGTGCGCCAGCTTCTTTGACCTGTTTGAAGCCAGTCTCTCGGTTGGCATCTTTAACCTGCTCAACAGGGACGGCAATTTCTTCCTCAACAGTAACCGTCTGCTTGCCATTACGCCAGACACTGAAGTGCATACCAGCAGTGATAGGTGTTGATTCAGGAACAGACATGCCGTCATCTTTACCGAGCGTTATGTTTTTCTCACGCAACAATTCTCCGACCGTATGAGCCATCGTCCTGACCTCAGTGGTTTTGCCATAAAGCGTCAGTTGTAATGGTGTAGCTCGGTGAATTTTCAAAATAACATCAGCACCATCCAGTAAAAAGTCGCTCGGCGGTTCAATGGTTGTCTTATCTTCAGGGTAAATAGTCACACCTGCGGCTTGTGCTATCAACGGTGTCGTCTGCTGGGCGGTCACCACACGAACTCGGTGCGTACCATCCGCCACTGTTACTGGTCGCGCACGATAGACGTTGACATTATATTTCGTAGACACCAGCTGGGTATCAAGGCTCGGCTCAACGACATCATGCTTTTCATCAATCGAGACATCAGCCGCCTTCAAGGCCTCTTTGACCGTCCCGACAGTGGTGACGATGGATCGTTCCTGACCCCGATCATGAATAGTTACTACCTTTTCGCCATTTGGAGCAGCTGTTGTTGACTCATTGACCTGTTCTCGGGCCAGAGCATTGTCAACTAACTTCACGCTCGCAATCCCAAAGATAGCAATCGCTACGACTATCATTATTCGCGCTGTACTGTGGTGAATTTTCAGTCCAAATTTCATACTCATAGCGAAAAACGCTCTATTGATTATAGCAGAACTCGCTCATATTATCAACTAACTAGCACTTTTCTAATCGAGCAAACTCAACATTCAACTTCTTGGTTTTACCGTTTTCAAAAGCTACTACCACTGCTAAACCATCGACTTCTATGACCTCGCCGACGCCAAATTGCGGACTGCGCACCCTATCGCCGACATCCAGACCGATTTCATCACTGTAAAATTCAGCCTCTGGCACAAAGCTTGACGAAGCAGGTTTGTCCAATCCACCACTCAGAATTCCCATCTCATCCAAAAAGCGCGACGGCAGATTGTACGCTATTTGTCCAAATTGCGTCCTGGAGCTAGCACAAGTGATAAATAATTCCTGGCGAGCACGCGTGATACCGACATAGCAAAGCCGCCGTTCTTCTTCAACATCCTCAGACTTGCCGCCATCAAACACCCGGGAGTGCGGCAATATCCCTTCCTCCAGACCAGTCAGGAACACCACTGGAAATTCCAAACCTTTTGCGGCGTGCAACGTCATCAGGGTGATTTGCTCTTGCGCTTGATCATCACTAGCAGACACCAACGCCATTTCCTCCAGGAACGTCGGCACGTCAACATAGGCTTTAGCCTCAGCCACCAGAACGCCCAGGTTTTCCATTTTTTCTTCTGATTGTACGCTGCCGTCATTGATGAAGGTGCCGTAGCCCGTCTGGTCAATAATTTTTTCAATCACGTCAGCTGGCGCCTCGTCAATCGACTTTTGCAAATCACTGAGCAGCATCCCCAACTCGTGCAGCGAATGCCTAGCACGTGGCGTCAGCCCCTGCGCCTCGTTCACCGCCAATAACCCATCGATAATAGGCGTCCCTTGCTCATCATTCCACGCCAAAAATTTAGCCACACTCACCGCGCCAATACCTCGTTTCGGCACGTTGACAATGCGTGAAAAACTCATCCTATCGCTCGGCTGATAGAGCAGCCGCAGATACGCCAAAACATCTTTGACGACCGCTCGATCCAAAAATCGCAATCCACCCACAATTTTGTATGGCAAATAGTTTTGGCGCAGCGCCCGCTCAATTGCGTAACTTTGGGCATTGGTCCGATACAACACAGCGATGTCATCTGGTGAGCGTCCGATACTCAATTGACGACGAATCTCATTGGCAATCACCTGAGCTTCTTCGGCTTCAGAGTACAGCTGCCACAGCTGCGGCTCCGCACCATCACCACTGTTGGTCCATAGATTTTTGTCAGTCCGATTGACGTTATGTTGGATGAGACTATTTGCCAAATGCAAAATTGAGCCAGTCGAACGATAATTTTGCTCCAGTTTGATGACTACCGCCCCAGGAAAATCCCGTTCAAAATTGAGGATATTGGTATAGTCAGCGCCACGAAAACTATAGATCGATTGCGCGTCATCACCAACCACTGACAGATTGCGCTCTGGTCCGACCAATAATTTAATCAACGTGTACTGCACCGTGTTGGTGTCTTGATACTCGTCGATCAGAATGTGCTGAAATTGCTGCTGCCATTTTTGACGAATGTCAGGATGCGTCTTGAACAATTCAACAACCTTCAGTAGTAAGTCATCAAAATCAAGGGCCGCCGCCTGACGAAGTGCCTTCTCGTATGCCTGAAATAGCGCAGCGATGCGCTGCTGCACAGGACTTGATGCTGACGCCGCATACGCCTCCGGGTCTATCATGTCATTTTTAGCGTGAGAGATGGCGAACAATACCGAACGCGGCTTGATGTCACGGTCGGTCATATTGTGCGTTTTCATGATTTGCTTGATCAAGCTCAATTGGTCATCTGTGTCATAAATCACAAATCGCTTATCCAGCCCCAAAGCCATCCCATCCATGCGCAAGATACGCACACAGATACTATGAAATGTTCCCATCCATGGCATAAACCGACGGTCGTCTGGATTTTCGTGCAGCAACACGGCTAGTCGCTGCCTCATCTCTTTGGCAGCCTTGTTAGTAAACGTTACTGCCAAAATATGGCTTGGCCAAACATTCTTCTGTGACACCAGGTATGCTATGCGGTGCGTCAACGTCTTCGTTTTGCCACTACCAGCACCAGCCAAAATCAATAATGGCCCAGATTCATGCTTAACTGCCCGGAGTTGCTCTGGATTCAGTTCCGTCAATATATCCATTGTACTATTGTACCAGCAAGAAGTAATATGCGGCAGCTCCGCCACCCGCACCCAGCAGCAACAAGATCAAAATGATAATAAAGCTCATCACTCCAGATGGTTTCTTCTCTTCAATAGGCTGTGGTTGAGCTGCAGCCGCTTCAAACATTGGAGCAGGTTCTGGTGTTGATGACTCCGCTGGCTCATTTGCGTTCATTGCCACTGCTGCCTGTTGATCAAACGTTGGCGTTGGTTGAGAAGCGCTGTCGCTCGCTAACTCCGCCGCAGGCTGGTCATTTTCCACAGCGCCCTCTTCAGGCATTTCCGCCTCAGCAGCGCTAGATTCATTGGTTAATGAGTCTAGCTCAGCAACCGTAGCGGCCACCTCTGGCGTTTGCTCTTCTTCAGAGGCGTCAGCATCGCCGTCGGCCAATTCGCTCTTGATCCCCATCTCCAGAGCCATGAGCTCTCGATCGAGGTCAGAATTCATGCCAACTGACTCTTCAGCTGCTACCTCTGAGCTTGGCTCAAGGCTCAGCCGTGGTTTACCGCCAAGATCATTTTTCTCTGGCGCTGGCTGTGTATCATCCGTCGCTTCAGCGCCCATCAAATCTGGGCTGACCATGGAGACTTCGCTATTCTCATCAGAAGCATTACCGGCACCATATGAGCCCAATGGACGCTTTTCGATAGTCGCGCTAGCGTTGCTCACAAACGGCGAAACCAATGATGACGAGGCTGGCTGTCCTGCTGCTGTTTCGCCAAAGCTTGATGTATCTGCTGACTGCTCAGTTGATGACAATGACTGAGAAATAGCATTTGCCAGGTCTGTGGTATCTAAAGTCGGTGCTGCCGTCTCAGCTGGCGTGCTACTTGATTCTGATTCATGATTACCAGACATATCCATGCGCGGCGTTCGCACTGGGTTGACCATTGGATCAGCCACCACCGTGTTGGTGCGAACTGCCGACGCTGGGCGCGTGCTCATGGCAGCTGTACTCACTGACGACGGTGCTACCACGTCCATGACGCGACCAGTGTGCCGTGGAGTAACCGGTGGGGCAAACACTGACTTTTCTGCCTTATCTTCAACCTCGGGCGCTGGAGCTTCATCAGCAACCTGATCCGCAACGACTGGCTCTGATTGAACTGGTTCTTCTACCGTAGGTTCTGGCTGAGCATCGGTAGCTTCAGGACTGTCAGTAGCCCCTGGCTCAGAGCTGGCCTCAGGTTTTGCTTCAGGCGCAATGAAAACGTGACCAAATGTTGACGCTGGCGCCGTCGGTTCTTTAGCTGGCGCTGGCTCTTTGGGCTCATTACTCTCAGATATAGGCTTAATCTCAGTTTTCTCAACCTCAGTCACAGAAGCAGGAGTAGGAGTAGTTGTCTGAGTCTCAGACACAGAAGTCGTCTCAGGTTTTTTATCATCAGCCACGGCAGCTATTTCGGTCTTTTTGTCATCAGTCGCTGGACTATCTGAAGCACGGTCGCTGTCCTGCTGGCGCTGATTCATCAGTGAATTCACCGCCCTGTCCAGTTCCTCAAAGTCAATATCTGTCATTTCCCCTCCCAATTGCTGTTATGTGCTTTTTCTATAATATCGATAAATTGATAGGCGTCCAAACTAGCACCACCAATCAACAAACCATCGATTCCATCAATACGCAAATAATCACTTGCCTTTTCAACTGTTATACTGCCGCCATACAAGATTCTCACCTCAGTTGAAGCTTTTTTACCAAACAATTGTTGTATCTGGCGACGAATGGTTTTAATGGCTCGCCGCACATCAGCTGGATTGGCACTTTCTCCAGTACCAATTGCCCAAACTGGCTCATAGGCGATCACGATGCGGTCAAACTCATCAGCTGTCACATTTGCCAAACCGCTCAGCAGCTGATCGTGCAGTGCATCAGCCGTTTCGCCAAGGGTTTTTTCTTGTAGCGTTTCGCCAATACACAGGATTGGTTGCAAATGATTACGCAGCGCGGCTTGAACTTTCAATCTGATGTCGCGGTCACGCTCCTGGAAAACATAGCGCCGCTCCGAATGTCCAACAATGACGTAGTCAACCAGCCCGCGCAGATGAGCCGCTGGCACTTCGCCAGTGTAATTACCATAGTCACGCCAATAGCAGTTCTGAGCTGCCAGCTTGATGAGTCGGCGATTCACTTGCAGACTCAGACTCTGAAGCGTCAAAATCGTTGGCGCTACCACTGTTTCTACATCACGATGCGACGAAATCATCTTCATCAGCTTATGCAGATAAAGACTCGCTTCTTGCATAGTTAGGTGCATTTTCCAGTTGCCAACGATTAACTTTTTGCCCATATATTCCCCTTATGCTTTTTAGTGTACCACTCCAAGCCCATATGCGTCTAGTAAACTCTCAATTCCTGGCAGTTTTTTTCCAGCCATCAACGCCAAACTAGCCCCGCCACCTGTGGAAACATGACTAAACGCTGCGCCGTCATGACCATCCCATTTCAATACAAAATCAGCCGTATCACCACCGCCGACTACTGAAAGCGCCTGCTTGTTTTGGGCAATCGCTAAACTGAGACGAGCAGAACCAATGGCAAAGGTTGATTTCTCAGCTAAGCCAACTGGGCCATTCCAGATGATCGTTCCCGCGTGTGCTAGCACTGCAGTATAGCGTTCAATGGTTTGCATACCTATGTCGAGCGCCATGTCAGTGGCGCCAACATGGGCCACGCTGACTTCACGCCGCTCTTGGCTATCAGGATATTCAGCCACCGCAACATCGGTTGGCAGCAACAGAAACTCATCCACATGTTCACGACCAACTTTTTGCTCCACCGCTTGATAAATCTGATGGATGACATCGTGCTGACCTGGCTCAACGCGGCTCTTGCCCAGGCTCAATCCTTTATACTCCAAAAAGGTGTTTGCCATGGCACCGCCGATCAAGATCTGGTCAGCCTTGTTGATAAACTCATGAATCATACCAATTTTGTCAGACACTTTGGCACCACCGACGATGGCAACTAGTGGTCGTTTAGGCTTAAGCATAGCGTGAGTGATGGCGTTATATTCAGCACAAACTAAATCACCCGCTAGCCCAGGCACATACATGGTAATTTCATGTGTACTGGCGTGTTTTCGGTGCACCACCGCAAAGCCGTCTTGTACAAAATAATCAGCCTGGCTGGCCCGAGCAATTGAGCGCGCAAACTGCGTGTCGTCCGCCTCTTCTTCAGGATAAAACCGTAAATTTTCTAACAAAATGATTGCACCAGAAGATCGCCGCACTGTTTGACGAACTTTATCGCCGACACAATCATCAACAAATTTCACTGGATACTGCAACAGTTCTGACAAGCGCACCGCAACCGGTGCTAGACTGTATTTTTCGTCTCGGCCTTGCGGACGGCCCAAGTGACTGATCAGCACAATCTTACAATGCTGCGACAACAGATATCTTAACGTGGGCAAACTGGCACGAATTCGTAGATCATCAGAAATCTCACCATTTTCGAGCAACGGCACATTATAGTCAACCCGCACCAACACTGTTTTATGGCGCAAGTCAACGTCATGAATTGTCTGTTTGAAAAATCGTTTGCCCACCCTTTGATATCCTATATACTAATCATTTACTCCAGTGTCAAAACGCGTATCGTATCAGTTTTGCCGGCGCCTGGGCGGTGGCCATTGACCAATACCAACGTCGCCACACCGTCACCAAAGTAGCCTTCATTTTTCAGATCACGTGCTAGGTCAAGACCATGACAGTTCTCTGGTGGGCGCATGTATACACGAGTTGCGTAATTCAGCGCCAACTTCTGAGCTGTTTTGCGGTTGTCTGTCAGGCTGATGATCGGCATGTTTGGACGGAAAGCACCGATGTTGACGGCCGTAGCACCCGTGTCCGTCTCTGCCACGATAGCATCTGCGTTGAGGTCACGCGCCAAACGAGCAGCTGTGTAGCTGATGACAGCGTCATTTTTCTGGCGAGATTCACTCTTTGTCACTGACATGACATCACTGTGTTCCTGGGTGTAGAGAATGGTTTTTCGCATGGAATCAACCGCTTCAATTGGGTATTTACCATTGGCAGTCTCATCAGACAACATCACGACATCAGCACCTTGGATGACCGCGTTTGCCACGTCGCTCACTTCAGCGCGGCTTGGCTCAGGATTGTCAACCATGCTACCCATCATCTGAGTTGCTACGATCACCATCTTGCCGTGCTTGCGACACAATGTGATAATCCGTCGCTGTACGACTGGCACAATCTCAGCACCAGCTTCCACCGCCAAGTCTCCTCGCGCCACCATGACACCATCACTCAACTGCACGATCTTTTCCAGGTTTTCTGGAGAGATGGCAGATTTTGTCTCAATCTTGGCGATGATCTGCGCTTCAGAACCAAACGTCAACAAACGCTGCCGCAAGTCAACGATATCAGATGCCGACTGCACGAAGCTCAAAGAAACATAATCAAAGTCTCGGCTAGCCCCCCATTCAATGTCTTCTAGGTCTTTCTGGGTCAAAATGTCACCGCCAAAATCAGTGTCAGGCAAATTCAACCCTTTTCGGCTCATCAAAAAGCCATCGTTTTGAATCTCAACCTTGATGGCAGTTTCGCTGACGATTTCGCGCACAATTGAACGAATTTTACCGTCAAACATGTACAGCGGCTCGCCAACTTTCATCTTGCTGGCTAAGTTGTACTGCACTGGAAGATTGAAACTTCCGTCATGTTCAGCAATTTCTGAATCCAGCACCAACATATCGCCGGTTTTCACTTCCAACATGTTGTCTTTCAAAATGCCCAGCCGAATCTTTGGACCTTGCAAGTCTTGCAAGATCGCAACCGGCTTGTCTTGTTCACGGCTGGCAGTACGAATCCACTCGATCTGCTGCGTGCGCTCTTCGTAGCTACCGTGGCTAAAATTAAGACGGAAACCGTTGGCACCAGCGGCCATCAGCTCCGATACTTTTTCCTGGCTCATGGTTACAGGACCAATTGTTGCCAAAATTTTGGTACGTTTAAAAATAGGTTTACTCATTTTTAAAATTATATCACGAAATAACAGTGATGGAAATGGTTGTGTTATCTGACTTTCAGGCTATCTTCTGTCTTGGTTATCAGCGGGTCAAGGAAAAACTCAATGATACGGCGCTGACCAGTAGTGATTTCGGCAGAGACGCTCATGCCTGGCAGTAATTTGAGTTGATTTTGTTTGGAACTTTTGTCGTCGTTCAGTTTAATCTTAGCTTTGTAAATGAGGCCTTTCTTGTCGTCTTGAATAGCATCGGGGCTAATATTTTCAACTGTCCCCTCCAGGTAGCCGTAACGTTGGAATGGATAGGTAGCGACTTTGACGACCACGCGCTGGCCAGATTTAACAAAGCCGATGTCTTGATTGTCCAGCGCCGCATCAACATAGAGCGGCACTTTTTCTGGTACAATTTGTGCCAGCTGCTGCCCAGCATTGACCACACCGCCAATTGTTTTCACCGTCAGCGACAGTATCGTACCATCGACGGGTGCAGTGATGGTAGTTTGCGCTAAAATTTGTTTGGCTTTGACCAGATTATTTTCCAGTTCAATAATTCTCTTTTCTGCCGTGATGATTTGATTGTTAAAAGCACTATTGGTTTCGGCAATTTGGGTTTGCGATTGATTTTGCGCCTGAGTGAGCGCCGACTGCGATTGCAATAGTTGCTGATTTTGACCAAGGACAGCGCTGTCCGCGCTGGTGATTCGCTGGTCAATATTACTCAACTCGTTCTGCAGGCGCAGCTTGTCGACAGGATTGGCGTTTGGTAACTGCTTTTCGATCTCGGCTTTGCGATTTTTCAGATTTTGAGCGTTGGTTTCCAGCTGGTTTTTCGCTTGCTGGTTAAATTGTAGTTGCTGCTGATAATTAGAAATTATACCGCCTGTAGCTTGCCTTCTGGCCGCAGAAAGTGTGGTTTGCGAGCTAGCAAATTGTCGCAACATTGCCTTAGTCTCATCTGGCAAATCTGCATTATTAATAATATCGTCGGTGTTGCCGCCAACAGCTAGCCGCCGCAAAATATCGCGCTCGACTCGCGCCGTGTTCAGGCTTTGATTGGCAGTAGCAACGTCTTTTTCGGCAGTGGTTTTATCCAGCGCCAGCAAAGTTTCTCCTTTTTTGACACGCTGACCTTCATGCACATTAATACTTGTCACCACGCCAGAAATCGCCGGCTGGATAATCTTAGTACTGCCTTCAGTGGAGATTTTACCATTAGCTACCGCAACGATATCAATCCTACCAAGATATGACCACGCCAACACTACGACCAGCAACAATGTAACTAGCCAAACCACCAACGCGCCCAGAGGAGCGGCTGGTGTTGCAACAATTTCCTCAGCTGCTGGCAAAAATTCATACTGCAGCCGGTCGCGTCTTAGCCAACTCATACTTCGTCTCCTGACTGTTGCTTATGCAGATATGTGTACAAACCGTTCTTTTTCAGCAGCACCGACGGCGTACCATACTCAACCAATTGGCCGCGATCGATTGCCATGATTTTATCGACTGACTTGAGCGTTGACAAACGATGCGCGATGATGATGACCGTTCGCCCAGCCGTAATTTGCTTTAGATTTCGCTGAATAATATTTTCCGATTCATAATCAAGTGCTGATGTCGCTTCGTCAAAAATGAGGATCTTAGGATTATGTAGCAATGCCCGAGCGATAGCGATGCGCTGCTTTTGCCCGCCACTCAGGCCTTCGCCTTTTTCGCCAACCATCGTGTCGTAACCATTTGGCAATTCGGTAATAAACTCATGCGCGCCAGCAATTTTCGCCACCCTTACGATATCATCCACGCTGCTACTCGGCACATGTACCGCAATGTTATCGCGTACGCTGGTATTAAACAAAAAGTTTTCCTGCAAGACCACGCCAATTTGCCGGCGCAACCAGCTCGGGTCAGTCGTGGCAATATCGACGCCGTCAATCAAAATCTTGCCTGATTCTGGCACGTACAATCGCTGCAATAATTTGGAAATCGTACTTTTGCCCGAACCGCTGCGCCCAACCACGCCGACCACCGTGCCAGGACGAACGCCAAACGACACGTCACGGATGACTTCCGGGCTATCTGGCGCATAGCGAAAACGTACATGTTCAAATCGCACATCACCAGTGATGCTCGGCAAGCGCGACTTGCTCGGATCAAGCGTTGGTTCAGGCTTGGTGTTAAAAATATCACCCAACCGCTTCATGGAAATACCTGTTTGCTGAAAATCCTGCCACGATTGCACCAACCGCAGCACCGGCCCGCTAACTCGCCCGCTCAGCATCCGAAAGGCAATCAACCCACCAATCGTCAAACTTCCCGCCATCACCATATGCGCGCCAACCCACAAAATAGCGATGTCGAAAATCTTTTGGATGAGCTGTCCGAGCGCACCGGCATTGCCCGACAACAGATTAGTTCTGTAATTCGCGCGAACGTAATTACTCAGCCGACCCTCCCAATTTTTCTGCAGCTGTGGCTCTAGCGCAAACGATTTGATAGTCTGCGCGCCAGTGATCGACTCAACCAAATACGATTGAGACTCAGCGCCGGTGTTAAATTTTTCATCCAAACGCTGGCGAAGCAATGGCGTGATGATACCAGACAGAATCGCAAACACCGGCAAACTACCCAATACCACCCACGTCAATGTTGTGCTATAAAACAGCATAACTATGATGTAGACAAACATAAAACTAATATCGATCAGTGCAGTCATCGGCGTACCAGTCAAAAAAGCCCGAATTCGCTCCAGCTCCAGCACCCGCGCCGTGGTGTCGCCAACTCGACGGGTTTCAAAATACCTTAGCGGCAAGGCAAATAAGTGCCGAAACAGCCGCGAACTCAAAATCACGTCAATCCGACTAGTGGTGTGCGTGAAAATATAATTGCGAGCGATGCCGAGCATGCCCTCAAACAGCGCGATAATTACCAACCCACCAACGATGACGTCAAGCGTCGATACGCTATGATGCGCGAGAGCTTTATCGATGACGACCTGTGTCAAAATCGGCGTAAAAATTCCGATAATCTGCACCACTAGCGCCGCCAACAAGACTTGCAGCAGCGGCTTTTTGTATTTGATAATCGTCGGAATAAACCATTTAAGATTGAATTTCCTGTCTGCCTCTTTCCAAAAACGCTGCGTAAATAGTACCACGCGGCCAGTCCATTTGTCCTGAAAATTCTCAGCCGACATCACCTGCGGCGGCCCGCCATTTGGCGGTAAAATGAGGAATTTACTGTTGATGTTTCTACCAGAACCTTTAATTTTGCGGCGACTGTCATTCTTAGTATCAGCAAGTTGCGCCGCCATATTATCCTCGGCAACTTGCGCCAATACCGCAAACTTTTCGTCCTTCGTACCAACGATCAGCGGTAATGGCAACTTCGCTAATTGTTTAGAATTAACCGTAGCCGCCCGCGCCTTCAATTTGAGCGAGCGCGCGGCCCGTAGCATATCCGTTTCACTCATACCCACACGCGAATCGATCGCTAACGCGTGAGCAATCTGCTCCGAATCAGCAGGAATACCATGAAACTGAGCGATAGCCGTGAAACAATACAGACCAGAATCTAACTTGCCGCCAGACTTTTTATTTCCCAAATCATCATGTAATTTTTCACGATTCTTTGATGCAGATTTAACACTAGTACGCTTTTTAACCGGCGCTGCCTGACTATCCTTATCTGATTTTTCTCGTTTACTAACCACTCTTTCCTCTGATTAATGACTATATCAGAGGAAATTATCGACTCAAAGCTTAAACAATTACATCTCGCTCTTAGCAAAACATATCAAACCAGCCACAATGCACGGCATACCGACATAAAGAAAAGCTAGCAACACATAATTAAATATGGTACTGCCACCAAAACCGCCATCTGGACCAACCATTATCTGCGATACCGCGAAAGAAATTACGATAGCTATAGCTAATGGGATGCTAAAAAGGCCAAAACCACTTCGCTGCAGCCGCAAGCCGCGCTCTTGCTGTTTATGTTGTGTTTTTGACAATGAAGATACTGGAAGAGGTTCCCAATACAACCGATCCGGAAGTCGTAGCAATCGCCACAAATATAACAAGCCAACAGCAGCCACAACAAACAACCCCAGAAGTACCCAAGGCGATGTAAGCAATTTCGCGATATAAACAATATCGTATGCATGCAATAATGTAGCAGCCGCTGCTAATGTATTAAAAATCACGGCAAATACAGGCAAAAGTAATATCACGCTCAGCGCAGTAATACGCTGACGGTAGCGATCCACGCGCCGGTATTGTTTCAAAACGACAACGCCTTCTACAAACAATAAAGCAATAAATGATAAATAAGCTACAAACAAAGGCGGTACAAAAAACAACGGAATAACAAGAAATGGGTTTGCTAGCAAACCCACCATCACTGCGCCAAACAGCAACATACCAACCGCTTGGCTAACTATGATGGCTTCATTTTTAACGTTTCGTTCCGGCAGATGCTTATTAGGCTTTTCGTGTTCAGCAGATGATGCTTTTAAATTTGCCATAGTTATTTTATTTTAGCATGTATTGTTGACCTTATGCTATTTATCAGCATCAAAGAACTGGCGCGCTCGCTCAGTCTTTGGATGATCCATTACTTGTTTAGGCGGACCGTCTTCAATGATGTCGCCTTTGTCAAGGAAAATCATCCGGGTGCCAACTTCACGGGCAAAGCTCATTTCATGCGTGACGATTACCATGGTCATGCCCTGCTTAGCCAAATCGCGCATCACGTCGAGTACTTCTCCAATCATTTCCGGGTCAAGCGCGCTAGTCGGCTCATCAAACAGCATGACTTCTG
>CAUPXC010000002.1:0-43804 GCA_963514965.1 uncultured Candidatus Saccharibacteria bacterium
AAAATGGCCTGAGGAATATTGAAGAATTTACGGCGGAATATTTTGAACAAAAATATGGTATTCGGACGGACCAGTTTTTGGATTTGAAAGCGCTGAAAGGTGATTCGAGTGATAATTTGCCGGGCGTGCCGGGCGTTGGCGAAAAAACTGCGGTGAAATTATTGCAAGCATATGGCACGCTGGACGGGGTGTACGCGCATGTGGATGAGCAAAAAGGCGCTTTGCGGACAAAGCTTGAAGCGGGTCGCAAATCGGCGTATTTGACCAAGCAAGTGGCGGAGATTTGGACGGACGCGCCGGTGGAACTGGACTGGCAGGTGGCGGATGTTAATGACTGTGACTTTGCGCGGGTGGCGGAAATTTTGCAGAAATTGGAGTTTCATTCGCTGATTGGGCGGTTGCCAAAGACCATGCAGGCGGTGGATGAGGCAGTGGAGACTGCAGAGTTGGAGTTGCCGCGTGTTGAAGATTTGCCGGCTGAGCCGCTGTTTGAGGCAGAAAATATTATCTATATTGATCCATCAGAGCCGGACACGGTCTATATTAATTCCAAGCCTGCCGTGGCGTGGCGAGCCAAGATTAGTGAGATGGGCTGGTCGGTTTGGCAATTGTTGGCGCAGGGTGTGGTGATCGCGGCGGACGTCAAGGAGCTATATCACGCGCTGGATGCTCACGGTGTGACGGTGCGGTTTCATGAGGTCTGGGATATTGGGCAGGCGGCGTTTTTGATCGATCCACTGAGACGCGACCGCAGTTTAGCGGCACTGGCGGGTGATTTTTCTGAGGATAATTTCCCAGCACGGCAGCTGGCGCGACTACGCCAGATTTACCGCCAGCAGCAGGATTATATGGCGACGCATCAGCAGATTGCCAGGGTGCTCCGTGAGTTTGATTTTCCAGTGATTTGGCCGCTATTTCAGATGGAAAAGCGTGGTATGAAGTTGGACATAGTGCTGCTTGAACAGATGGGCGAGGAGCTGAGGTCAGAGGTGAGCCAGCTTGAACAACAAATGTATGCGATGGCCGGGCGCGAGTTCAATGCCGCCAGCCCAGCGCAACTGTCTGAGGTGTTATTTACCAAATTACAGCTGCCAACGACTGGCATCAAAAAAGGTAAAACGGGCTACTCAACGGGGCAAAAAGAACTGGATAAACTGCGCGGCCAGCACCCAATCATTGAGCTGATTGAGCGGTACCGGGAGCTGACTAAACTAATCAGCACCTACATTGAAGCGCTGCCGAAGTTGCTGGCTGAGGACGGGCGGATTCATACGACGTTTAACCAAGACGTCACCAGTACCGGGCGGCTGAGTAGCACAAATCCTAACCTACAGAATATTCCGGTGCGCACAGAACTGGGTCGGAAAATTCGCCAGGCGTTTGTGCCGAGTGAGGGCAAGGTGTTTGTTGGTGCCGATTATTCGCAATTTGAGCTGCGGCTGGCGGCGGTACTGGCGGGTGATGAGCAGCTGATTAACGATTTTAATAGCGACGTCGATATTCATACCAAGACGGCAGCCGAGACCTACGGCGTGCCGATGAGTGAGGTGACAAAATTGCAGCGCCGCGCGGCCAAGGTGATTAACTTTGGCGTGCTGTATGGCATGAGTCCACATGGCTTGGCGGCGGCCACGGGTATGACGTTTACTGAGGCGAAACAGTTTATTGAACACTATTTTGCAGTGCGTCAGCCAATTCGTCAGTATTTGGATACAATTTTAGTTCAAGCGCGCGAACAAGGTTTTGTCGAGACGTATTTTGGTCGGCGCCGACCAACACCAGATGTTAAATCGAGCAACTTTATGGTGCGTTCGGCGGCTGAGCGGGCGGCGATGAATATGCCGATTCAGGGCACGGAAGCGGATTTGATGAAGCTGGCGATGATTCGGCTGGAGGACAAGTTGGCTGGGCTGGCCGAGCCAGTCCTACAGGTTCATGACTCGATTTTGGTGGAATGTGCGCCGGAAGACGCCGAGCGAGTAGGTGGCATCATGCGTGCGGCAATGGAAGGTGTTTGTCCGGAGTTGCCAATTCGATTGAAGGTTGATGTACAAATAGGCAAGAACTGGGAGGAGACATAAGATGACAGAGCAGTTATTTCAAATCGGTATAAAAGCCCTTATTCAAAATGATGAACACCAAATTTTACTACTCAAAAACCAGGACTATTGGGATATTCCAGGCGGCAGGATGGATCAGGGTGAGGATATAACGGCTGCACTGTTACGTGAGCTACATGAGGAGATTGGCATTCATCGCATTGCCAAACAAGAATTATGGAACATAGCAAAAGCGGTCAAGCCATTACCATATGACGACATAATGACAAGCCTGATGTTGATCGTGTATCGTGTGCAGCTACCGGCAGATCAAATTCCTCGTTCATGTGAGCCTGGCGTTACACTTCATTGGGTAAGCCCTGAACAAGCAGCTGATTATCTGAAAAACAAATATCCTGAGGCCTTCCGTCAAGCGATAGTCCAGCTCTCGTAGGATACTAATTATACTAGTGCAAAAATTCTAATATTATGGTATAATCACCCCATGAGATACGCAAGAACAAATTCTTTTTCCCGACTGATACCGATTTTACTGGTTATTATCATCATGGTGGTGGCGGTGGCAGCGGTGATTGCCATTGGTCAGTCTTTGCTGGGCGGTAATAATCCGGAGAATAAACCAAAATCTCAGGCAGATATTGCCAAAGAGTCATTGTTATCAACTGACGCTAATCGAGCAGTGCGTTTGACGGTTCGGGGGCCAATTGTTGCGCAGGAAAAATTCCGCTCCTACCAGATTGAAATCACACCGGACATTCGACGCATGAGTACCTATGAGGGATATTTGGAAAAGCAAATTGATGAGAAAAAGCTAGATAATAATAGCCGCGCCTATGAAGAATTGGTGTACGCTCTGGAAAAAAGGAAGATGATGGAAGGGCGTCAATTGTCAGAAGAACAAAATGATTTGAGAGGTATTTGCGCCAACGGTAAAGTGTACAAGTTTGAGACATTATATCACGGAAATCCAGTGAAGACGCTGTGGACGTCGGACTGTGGTGGTTCAAAAGGCTCAGCAACTGCCAATGCCAATGACATATTGCTGATGTTCCTCAATCAAATTCCTGACGGGAAAAAGATTGCTGCGGGTGTTGGTTTGCAGCAGGAAGATACATTCTTCCAGTTCTAATGTATATAAATAGATAACGAGGGAGGGAGGTTATGTTGGATGCCTGAGCTGCCAGAAGTTGAGACGGTTCGCCGCGGTTTGGCAGAGCTATTACCGGGTCGAGTGGTAGCACGAGTGGCGGTGTTTGACTCGCCAAAAAGCTTTCCGAATGCGCCCGCTGATGTTGAACAATTTTTGTATGGCGCGCGCGTGACGGCGGTGCGACGGCGAGCGAAGGTGCTGATGATTGACCTGGATACTCGCTACTCGCTGGTGATACATCTGAAGATGACGGGTCAGCTGGTGTTTCGCCAATGGTATTCTCGGGCGTCGTCTGCTAACAATCCGGGTCCCGGTGACAAGCACGCCCAGATTGTGACCAGAGACACCACTCAAATACCTGACGCATCTAACTTCGCTGGTGGCCATCCAAATGACAGCTTGATTGGCGAATTGCCAGATCGGTCGACGCGGGTGCAGATTGATTTTGTGGACGGGTCGCGGCTGTTTTTTAACGATCAGCGCAAGTTTGGCTGGGTGAAGTTGCTGCCGACTGATGAGGTAAAAGACCTACCGTTCATGCAAAAAGTCGGTCCAGAACCGCTTGACCCTCAGACACGGGCTGATGATTTTATCCAGCGGATTCGCCGTCGTCAGAATTCGATGATCAAGCCGGCTTTTCTTGACCAGACGGTGATCGCCGGTGTTGGTAATATTTATGCTGACGAGGCGCTGTGGGCAGCACAGATTCATCCGCAAACGCGGGTAAAAAACGTTAGCGATCAGCAGCTGAATACATTATTTAATGAGCTGCGGCAAATCTTGCAACTCAGCATCGACCAAGGTGGTTCGACTGATAAAAATTATGTTGATGCCGAGGGTCGGAAAGGAAATTATCTGACATTTGCTCATGTGTTCCGCCGCGAAGGTCAAGTCTGCCATCGCCACCCTGACCAAGAGATTATCAAGTTGAAAGTCGGCGGCCGCGGTACGCATATTTGTCCGGTGTGTCAGGTGGAGGTTATATGATTTATCTTCTCCACGGTGACAATGAGTTTGAGAAACGGGCGGCGCTTGCGGCGCTGGTTGGTGATGCGGACGTGATGCGGCGTGATGGTGAAGCGTTAACGCTGGCGGATATACAGGAGATAACGATTGGCCAGACATTGTTTACGCAGTCTTCGGTGTACGTCATCTCGAGATTGAGCGACAATCCTGATATTTGGCTACGGCTACCAGAGATATCGTTTGATGACGATAACACTATTATCCTAGCAGAGAGTAAACTTGATAAGCGAACAAAAACCTATAAATGGTTACAAAAAACCGCTAAAACCCAAGAATTTGTGGCGCTCGGTGACCGCCAGAAGCCGCAACTTATCACCTGGTGTGAAACACAGGCCCATGAGCGCGGCTATAAGCTGACGCGTAAACAAATAGGCATGTTAATTGACCGGTTAGGGTCTGATCAGCTGCGGCTTAGTAATTTTTTGGACCAATTGGCGCTCGCGGAGAAGATTACCGATGCGCTGATCAATGATTTGGTGCCGTTGGCGAGGTCAGAAAACGTGTTTGATTTGTTCGTGGCCGCTTTGTCAAAAGATTATGAAACGGTACATAACACCATCAGTTACTTAGAGTCAGAAAGTGATACAGACGGCGCCTACCAGACGATGGGGCTACTCGCTTCGCAGGCGACCAATATGGCGGCATTGGTGCTGTCAGGCGGCGATAATAAGCTGGTGGCAGCAGATTTTTCGGTTAATCCGTATGTATTGCAGCGGCTGTCCTCGTCGGCTCGAACTATTGATAGTGAGCGCCTCAAGCAGATCAATAACGCATTGTTTCAGGCAGATCTCCAGATGAAAACAACTGGAGTTAATCCGTGGCTGCTGATAGAAACGGCGTTGGTGGATTTGTAGTTATATAACAACACCTCAGCATCATCACTGAGGTGTTGTTTGAAATTAATGAGTCTTATTTGTCAGCTTTTTTAGCGGCAGGTTTCTTGGCTACTGGCTTCTTAGCAGGTGTTTTCTTGGCAGCTGGCTTGGTAGCTGGTGTTTTCTTTGCAGCAGGTTTCTTGGCTGCCGGCTTTTTGGCAGCTTCTAGTTTAACACCAGCCTCTTTGGCTGCTTTGCTCAGAGCGCTTTTACGGCGAGCCACAGTATTTTTCTTCAAAAGACCCTTTTTAACTGCGGTATCTAATTCAGAGTGGGCAGCTGCCAAGGTAGTAGCGGTTGGATTTGCGTGAAAAGCTTTGACTGCTGATTTGATATCTTTTTTGATGCCGATATTCTTTTCACGGCGTTTGACTGCTTGTTTAGCGCGCTTGATGGCGGATTTGATGATTGGCATGGTACTCCTTTACCTCTATAAGTTGTTATCGCTAATCAAGGATGCATTATACAGAAAATCACATGAAAAGTAAAGGGGCGGGACGAAACGGGGTATAATCTTGACTAATCGCCTATGCTTATGCTATAATTCGACCAAAGGCTATAGCAATAAAAAGAAACAGGAAAACAAACAATGAGCACCGCTTCCGCCAAGCAGCAGGTAATCCAAAAAATCAAAGAAAATACTAATATATTGGTTACGGTTAGTCGTGATCCAAGTGTTGATGAGTTGTCAGCGGCATTGGGGCTAACGCTATTTTTGAATGAGCTTGGAAAGCATGCTACAGCGGTATTCTCTGGTAAAATTCCACCGGCAATAAATTTCCTGGAGCCTGATAAGACGTTTGAAGACACGGCGGACAGTCTCAGGGACTTTATCATAGCGCTTGATAAGGACAAGGCGGATCATTTGCGGTACAAAATCGTTGACGATGCGGTTGTGAAAATTTTCATCACTCCGTACCGAACGACGATTACTGAAGCGGACTTGGAATTCTCACAGGGTGATTACAACATTGAGCTGGTGTTGGCTTTGAACGTTGAAGACAGCAATCATCTTGATGAAGCGTTGACGGCTCATGGTAAAATTTTGCACAGTGCTGACGTGGTGACCGTGACAGCTCGGGACATTAAGAGTAGCTTGGGTGCGATCGATTGGCATGAGCGCAACGCCAGTGGTGTGAGCGAGATGCTTTTGGAATTGGTTGACGAGCTAAAGACCGTAAAGGCAACGCTGGACGAGCAGATGGCAAATGCGTTTATGACCGGTATCGTTGCTGTAACTAATAGGTTTAGTAACAACCTGACATCACCTCGCGTTATGACAGCGGCTGCGGATTTGATGGCTGCAGGAGCTAACCAGCAGTTGATTGCAGCAAAGTTGGTGGAAGCTGAGGAATTGGAGGCCCCGGCTGACGAACATGATGAACCGGAAGGTGCCGATGGTTCAAATGAGTCATCAGATACTGAGGAAGCAGAAGTAGACAACACCAAGCTGTCAATTAGCCGTTCATCACGTAAACAGCCAAAACAAGCAGATAAGGAGCTACCAAAACCAGATGATGGCACTTTGGAAATATCACACCAAAAGAGGGGTGATCTAGACGAGGTAGCTCGCCGAACGCAGGCTGAGGCTCAAGACGAGGCTGCGCGCGCAGCTGAATCGTACTTGGAAAAACAATTGGCCAAATCCACACCAGTAGAATCCGAAGAACCAGCAAAGTCACCAGAACCAGAGTATAGCTTACCAGCCATCAAACCGCTAGGCAGCCCACAATCTCCGAAAGACGAGTTGCCGGAACCGTCAGTAGGCGGTACGTTCAATGCTTCAGCTGAACAGGCTGCAGAAGATAAGAAGCGCGAGGCTGAAAGTGGTCGTAACCGCACGATTTTGAATCATGGTCAACCTGGCAGCAGTCAAGGGGGGTTTAGTGATTCACCGATAAACGCCACCGTTGCTCGCCATGATGATGAGCCAAAATCAGTTGACCCGTTCGCTGAAATGAACAACAATTTACAAAGTAATAGACCCATCTCTCCTTTAGGAGAAGCTTCAGTTATCGCTGGACATAATGGCGATGTCATGGCTGCTCTCAGTGAAGATACCTCAAAGGTATTGGGGACTAATCAGTCATTAGGTCAACCAACTCACGAAGCTGTTAGCGAAGCGTTAGCAGCGGTACCTAATGTTCCAGATCCATTGGCGGTAAACCCTGGCACCCCAACTTTGGCGGAAATTGAGTCTTCTGCCAAAAATATAGCAGGGTTACCGCCGATGCCCGACTTTAGTACGTTGCCAGAACTGCCACCGGCTTTTCCGCCAGCTCCAGCAGTCAGCCCTAATACTCCACCGACGCCAGCCTCAGCCCCACCAGTCGTGAATACTACCAATTCTGAATTCAATCCAACCCAGTTCCAGATTCCGGGACAAAACTAGCATGATACCAAATGACGATATCGTGCTTATTGACAAACCAGCTGGTATGAGCAGTTTTGGCGTAGTCGCCAGAATCAGGAGAGTGCTCAATCAACAGCTAGGTAAGAAAGCAAAAGTTGGACACACCGGTACCTTGGATCCGTTTGCTACTGGTCTGATGATTTTAGTAACGGGTAAAAAATGTAAAGAAGCCGGGTCATTTACCAAGCTAGACAAATGGTATCAGGCAGAAATCATTTTGGGGGTGACTAGCACGACGGGAGATCCTGAAGGAGAGCTTACGCCGGTGTCTGAGCATCAGCCGACAACTGAAGAGGTGAATCAGGCTGTACGGAAGTTCATTGGGGTGATTGAGCAAACCCCGCCAGCTTTTAGCGCCATCAAAATCAATGGGCAGCGCGCCTATCAACTCGCGCGAAAAGGTCAGGAAGTTGCAATACCTGCACGGCAGATCACGGTGTATGACATTGAAATTGCATCATATAACTATCCAAAACTATGCATCAATACTCATGTCTCTAGTGGCACATACATTCGTACGCTAGCAGAGGACATCGGGAACTATTTGGGGACTGGTGCCTACTGTCGGTCGTTGCGGCGCACAAAAATTGCCGATTTTACCATCGAACAAGCAGCAAAACTATCAGATTTTGGCATAGAGAATTAGAGTGGTATTATATGGATATGAAGCATAAGGGTTTTACATTGGTTGAAGTATTAATTGTTATAGCGGTGATTGCCGTGTTGGCATCAATAGCAATTGTCTCGTATCGGTCGGTGCGTGAGAATGGATTGGACGCGAAGATTCGATCTGCAGTTAAAACTGCGGGCGATGCTGCTGCTTTGGCGGAGGCTAGAGGAAAGCGTATCACTGGATTTGGTCCGTTTAACGCGCCGGATGGTGTACAAACCTTGGTTCCGGATTATTTGAAGGCTGATTATCGGCAAGGTGTTTCTAGTAAAAAAGCAGCAAATGAGGAAGCAATCTTTCGAATCTATGAGTGTCATGACGGTGGTAAGGGGTTTGTGATATATGCCGCATTGAATAATCCATCTACCGAGGACGTAGCAACCTTCAATCGTATTCGTTCAAGTTGTCATCACAATAGCACGCAGGCACCAGACAGCGGCTCAACGATATATAGCTACGCGCAGCTATTCTAGCGGCACTGCTTGAAAATATCGGTCACTCCTGATATAATCAAACGGCTATGATTAGTAAAGAGAACAAGCAAAAAGCGATTGCTTTGACTCAGGTTGGCAAAAACGATGTCGGTAGCCCTCAGGTACAGATTTCGATTTTGACAGCTCGTATCGAAGAGGTTACAGAGCACTTGAAAGTCAACAAACACGACTTCATGGCTCGTCGCGGCCTTGTCCAGATGGTAGGTAAGCGCAAGCGCCTACTGCGATACTTGGAGCGAACTGACTTTGAGAGTTACAAGCAAGTGCTGGCTACATTGGGACTGCGCAAATAAGCAAGCCAAGTAGTTTCAGGTCCGCCCTACTATGTTGGGGCGGATTTTTGTATGGACTATTTAGGGACAGCGATGATGACTTCACGCTTGTCAAATGATCCACCCAGGGAACATGAATACAGCGTCAAGCGTGGTTGATCGGTTCGTTCTTCTATCTCGATAGCATCGGGCTTAACCTTATATATATCATATATGCTGTACTCGTAGCGTTTGCCGTCGTAATCAACTGTGATAGAATCACCAACTTTGAGCTTGTTGATATTGTAAAAAGGAGAATTGTTGATGGTGCGTTGTGGTGTTGGTCCAATCTGGAAGCGATGAGCAGCAACGATGAAATTTCCACCCTCTTTAGGGTTGCCATTTTCTGGCTTACGCCACCAGGCAGTTAGCTCTAACACTTCTGCGCCACCGGTTTTGTACGGGATATTGACATTGATAGCCGGGATGTAAATGCGATTTTCTGGATGAAACTCATCAGTTGTTTTTTGCAAAACCTTAGTTGTCTCATTGTTTTTTGGGTCGATAAATTGTGTTGCAAAAAAGGGGCTAAAAATAGTAATAAGCAAATATCCGCCACCTACTAACAATGCCAATGCTATAACTAATATGAGATAATCTTTTGTCGTTTTAGTGCGTTTAATCTTCACGCTTATCATTATACCAGTTCACCGGGTGGTGACTGAAGGGTGTGGTATAATGATAGGGTAACTAACCGCGAATGGTGATAGAGACGAGAGCTTATACAATATCAGCTTTCACCCCTGTTACTTTTCGCGATAAGAAAGGAGGCTCAGATGAGCATTATTAATCCAAGTGGCAAGGATATTTTTAGTGTTACCACGGAATGGTGTGGTCGACCACTGACATTAGAGGTAAATAGGGTCGGTTTTCGCACTACCGCCAGTGTGGTAGCGCGTTACGGCGACACGGTTGTGTTAGGTACGGCGATGGTCGGATCGCGACCAGTCGAATTGGACTATTTCCCGCTGTCAATTGACTATGAAGAAAAGTTTTATGCTGCCGGCAAGATCTCTGGTAGCCGATTTATCAAGCGAGAAGGTCGTCCATCTGATGAGGCGATACTCATCGGGCGGCTGATTGACCGACCAATTCGTCCACTGTTCCCGAAGGGATATCGGCAGGAAGTTCAGGTTGTGTCGAGTGTCCTCAGTATGGACCCAAGTTTCCGTCCTGATATGGTAGCAATGGTAGCCGCTAGCGCAGCGCTGAGCCTGACTGGCACCCCATTTGATGGACCGGTGGCAGGTTTGCGTATTGGCCGAGTTAACGGTGAATTTAAGGCCTTTTTGACCCCCGAGGAGCGCGCAGTCAGTGACTTGGATTTGGTTGTCGCTGGTATCGAGAACGGCATTACCATGGTGGAAGCAGGCGCTCATGAAGTGAGCGAACAAGTGATTATTGATGCAATGGCGTGGGCGCATCAGATGATGCAGCCAGCTATCCAGCTTCAGCGTGAGTTGGCAGAAAAAGTCGCGCCAGCCGCACAGCAATACGAACTGGTTCTGCCAGATGAAACCATCCAAGCAGAAGTTGATGCGTGGGTCGCCGGTAAATTTGGCGCAGCTATTCGCCGTGCCTACCCAGAGCGCAATGAATTGATCGCGGATATTCGTCAGGCGTTTCATGACGAATTTACCGAAAAACTTGGCGAGAGTTATGATGAACTGCGACCTCAATACGACGAGGCCTTTACATTGGCGCTCCACAAGGACGTACGCCGAGGTATCGTTGAGGACAAGGTGCGTCCAGATGGTCGTCAATTGACAGAAATCCGACCACTCAGTTCAGAAGTTGGTTTCTTGCCGCGAGCACACGGATCAAGCTTGTTTACCCGTGGTGTGACCCAGGGTATGAACATCGTTACCTTGGCGCCGCTGAGCTACGCACAGTTGGTGGACACTATGGAGCAGACCGATTACGAACGACGTTATATGCATCACTACAACGCTCCAGGCTACACGGTTGGTGAAGTGCGCCGTTTGGGCAGTCCGGGTCGTCGGGAAATTGGACATGGCTACTTGGCGGAGCGGGCGTTAACGCCAGTCTTGCCAAGTGAAGAAGATTTCCCATATGCCATTCGTTCGGTGACGGAAATCATGAGTCAGAACGGTTCTACCTCAATGGCAGCAACCTGTTCAAGTTGTTTGGCGCTGATGGATGCGGGTGTACCGCTTAAAAATCCGGTCTCCGGTATCGCCATGGGCTTAATGATGGACGAGGGCACGCCATATGTGCTGAGCGACATTGCTGATGCTGAAGATTTTGCTGGTGACATGGACTTTAAGGTGACTGGTACAGCTAACGGTATCACGGCGCTACAGATGGATATGAAGGTGCATGGCCTACCAGTTGACATTTTGGCACAAGCAATTGAGCAATCAAAAGCTGGCCGAGCACACATCTTGGAGCATATGTTGTCAGTATTACCACAGCCGCGCCAGGCGTTGAGCCCATATGCACCACGCATTGAGAAGATCAAGATCAACCCAGACAAGATTGGTGCGGTGATCGGTAAGGGTGGCGAGATGATCAATAAGATCACCTCGGAAACTGGTGCTGAAATTGACATCAAAGAAGACGGTCTCATCACTGTCGCTAGCCCAGACGGCGCATCAATTGAGAAAGCTATGAACTGGATCAAGAGTTTGGTAGAAGAGCCAGAGGTTGGCAAGATCTATGAGGGTCGGGTTGTTAGTATCAAAGACTTTGGCGCTTTTGTGAATATCTTGCCAGGAGTTGATGGTATGGTGCATATTTCGAAGCTGGCCGAAGGTCGGGTCAATAAGGTGACTGATGTCGTCAAAGAAGGCCAGACTGTCCGCGTAAAGATAACTGGTATTGACGAGCGCGGCAAGATCAATTTGACGATGATCGGTTTATAATCTAGTCATAACCGTATTCAGTAAATCGTAAATAGTGTACAATTAATAGAGTAAGAAAAGGAGAAAGCATGGATAACAAAGGTAATAATACAAACTCGACACCAACTCCTGCTGCAACCGTTCCGGAACCACGTGTGCAACCGGCGCCAACTCAGCCAGCTCCTCAGGGACCAGTCAAGAAAAAGGGCATGAGCAAGGGTATGTTGTGGGGTATTATTGGTGGTTCGATTGCCTTCATCTTGTTGGTCGTTGGTATTGTTTTGGCGGTGATTTTATTGAGCGGTCCAAGCAAAGAAGATTACAAGGAAGCGCATGATAAGGTTACGAAAGTGCGAGGTACCTATCTACGGGTTGGCTCGGCTTTTCGTATGGTTTCATATGGGACATCAACCGCGTCTACCGATAAGATTAAAGAATCAGTAGAAGAATACAAGAAGTCGGTTGATGACTTGAAAGACATGAAAGCCTTGCGCGACAAAGATGTTAAGCAAAAATATGATGATTTCATCAAACAAAACAATGAATTTACCACAATGGTAGGTGATTTGGCTGATGCATCTGATGAACTGTTAGAGACCACAAAAAACTGTCGAACTGCTACTACATTTCCTCGATTTAGCTCAGATCGTAGTAAGTTGCTAGAGAACTATGACAAAACTGTTGGTTCTTGTGTTTCTGCTGTTAAAAAACTAGCCAAAGTAAAGAGTCAATTGTTGTCCGAAGAGGCAAAGAAACTGGCTGATGCTTTTGATGAACAACGAGGCATAGTTGAGGAGATGCAAAAAGCTCATGATGCTGGCGACGCATCTGGCTTGTCAGCAGCTGCGAGTAAATTGTACCGCCAGCTCACAAAGTTCAAGGCTGGTGACGCTCCAAAGAAATTAAACGAGGCGTTCCAGAAGGCAGAGGTTAACTCTCAGTTGAATGCTTTGGGTCGGATATTGACTGAAAAAGCAAATCAAAGTTAAAGCTCAGGTGGAATAAGTGAGAAGCTCCGTCGTGTGGCGGAGCTTTTTAATTGACCGGGAGTTGTTTATGTAGGATGAGTGTAGTATAGTAGATAGTAGATATCTACTATAGCGAATTTATGAAAGGATTAAGATGAAGCTATCGGGAGCTGTTGAACAAGCCTGCTGTATTATGGCGCTTTTGGCCGACCCCAAACGAACCGCGCCAATTACTAACGACGCTTTGGCTGAGAAAATGGCGGTATCGCCGACGTATCTAAAGAAGATTAGTCGCAAATTGGTTGTGGCACAGCTCATCACTTCAGCACAAGGTGCTGGCGGTGTTTCGTTTTGGCGAGGGAAATGAACCAAGTGACGCTGCACGACGTCGTTTTAGCAATTGAGGGCGAAGCACCGTTCTTTCAACCCCAGGGGATTATTGAGCGGGTCTTTGTGACGCGCCGCCGCCAAGTCGAAATTGGCATGAATATGATCGAAAAAGTCTTTTCTGAAGCGCAGCAAAAGTGGAGCGATTATCTAAAAACAGTAACGCTAGAAGATATTGCCAAGGAGGTAATGCATGGTTGAAAAAGTAAAGCGGTTGTCGCGCCGCCACAGTAATATGGTGCGCGCCGAGTGGCGGCATTTATACAAGAATAAGATTCTGCTGCTATCAATGGCAGTGATTTCTTTTATCCCGATTATGTACAGCGGCTTTTTCTTGGGGTCAATTTGGGATCCGTACGGACAAACCAAAAACTTGCCGGTGGCGTTTGTCAATGAGGATAAAGGAGCGCAGTTGAACGGTCAGGCGCTCAATGTCGGACAGTCAGTTGAGCAAAAATTAAAAGATAACCATGATTTAGGCTGGGAGTTCGTGACTAAACAGCAAGCCGATAGCGGTGTCGATAGCGGGCATTATTATGCAGTGGTGACAATTCCGGCGGATTTTTCGGCAAAAGCTGCCTCAATCACGCAAAGTAAACCCCAGCAGGCGGTCATTCATTACACGATCACTCCTGCCAAGAACTACGTTGGTTCGCTGATTAGCAATCAAGCGGCTGAAAAGGTGAAGGCTTCGGTGGCTGAGCAAATCACTCAGGCGTACGCTAAGGGTGTGTTAGAGAATATTAATAAACTTGGTGGCGGTTTGGACACGGCGGTAGGCGGCGCAGCACAGCTACATAGTGGCTTGGCAACTTTGCAAACAGGCGCCCAAACCTATACGGGCGGTGTTAAGCAACTGGCGGCTAACCAGCAGTCACTGGCGAATGGTTTGTCTCAACTGGCTGAGGGCTCGCGCCAATTGCAGGCAGGATTGGGACAGATGTCGAACGGTTTGCCGAGCCAAGCACAAGTAACGCAATTATCAAACGGTGTAACGCAGCTGCAGGCAGGTATCAATCAGTTAAATACTAGCGTACATAATCCGTCGTCGGAACTGGCAGCGCAGCAGCAAAAGGTTGCCAGCGAGGCGCAGACTTTGGCGGCAACCATGCAGGTGGCAAGGGCGGACTTAGCGACAGTAGGCGGTACGTTGCAAACATTGGGAACTAATGCGGCAAATTCTGGCGGTTCAACAACCATAACCTTGCCGCAGATTAGCCAGCTTTCCCAGGCGCTTAATAAAACGCAAACGATTACTACTCAAGTAGCCGCACTACTGAAAGATTTGCAAACACTGACGGTGCAATTGAGCAAACAACAAAGCCAATTGCAAACTGGCATTGCGACACTAGCAAACGGTGCGAACCAACTGGCACCGAATGCGGTTAGTGCGTTCAATGGTTACAATAACCTGAGAGCGGCTAATAATCAGCTACTGGCTGGCTCGACAACGCTGGTGAATAATTTGTCGCAAGCGCAAACCGGCAGCCAGCGACTAGCCAACGGCGCGGCAGTCTTGAATGCTAATTCGGCCACTTTGCTCAGCGGTACGTCGCAGCTGGTAACTGGCGCGGACACGCTGTCTGTTAAATTGGCTGACGCTGGCAACCAGATAAAGCTGCAGCCGACTGGCGCTGCCACGCAGCAGCAAATCGCCAACCCGGTATCGTCGGAAACTAATAAACAGGGAGATGTGCCAAATTATGGCTATGCCTTGGCACCATACGTCTTGTCGCTGAGCTTGTTTGTCGGGGCGCTAGCGGTCAATATCATTTATCCTATCCGCAAGACTTTTACCGAACAAGAAAATGCCTTTCGCTGGTGGCTCGCCAAAGCCTCGGTCATTGGTACGGCAGCCTTTGCTCAGGCAACAATCTTGATGCTAATTATGGTTTATTGTCTGGGGTTGACGCCTGACCACCCGGGACATTTCGTCGGCGCGGTATATTTGACCTCGTTTGCCTATATGTCGATTGTGTCGCTGTTGGTGATTGTCTTGGATAATCCGGGGCGCTTCCTAGCAATGGTGCTGCTGGTGTTGCAGCTGGGATCGAGCGAAGGAACTTTCCCAATCCAAACGACAAACGGCTTTTTCCAAGCGGTCAATCCGCTAGTGCCGATGACTTATTCAATCAGGGCCTTGCGTCAAGCTATCTCGGGAGGGCTCAGCAACTCATTTTACATTGATAGCATGTGGGTGCTGGCGGGCTTTTTGCTGGCAGCTAACCTGTTGATGCTCGGCTTCTTCGTCTACCGCGGCAAGCGAAAATTTATTCACACATCAGTGGACGGCGATGATTGATATAGATAACAGTGGTGCTGTTATTACGCGCTTTTGACAAAATATCTGTGGTTTGCTAAAATAGACCCACTAACGAGGGAATACTTGCTATTTATCTCTCTGCCTGATTTTTGAATTATTATAACGAAAAAAGGAGTATAACAATATGGGTCAGCGGCGACTGGCAACACCGCAGAAGGATGATGCTAAAAAGCGTCCTCAGTCGAAAAAAAGCAACAATGCAGTATTAAACAGCACCACCACTCGTAAAGGTGAGGTTTTTCGCGCGCAGCGACGAACAAGCGAGAATGTTAATCTGAGGGCATCACAGCACGTGATCAATATCCCAGTCAATAAATCCGTTTACAACGGCTATGGCGGCGAACAATTTAGCGCCAAAATGCAGCCAAAACGGACTCGCGGTGGCAAGCCAAAACTACGAATCATCCCAATCGGCGGTGTCGGCGAAATGGGTATCGGTAAAAATATGAACGCCATTGAGTATGATGATGAGATTATCGTTGTCGACATGGGATTTCTGTTTCCGGGCAGCGATTATCCGGGCATTAACTATATCACGCCGGACATCACCTGGCTGGAGGAAAATAAGCACAAGATCAAGGCGCATGTGTTCACTCACGGACACCTTGATCACATCGGTTCTTTCCGGCATTTTATTCACCGAATTCCAGCACCAGTCTACGCGTCGAAGTTTACTATCGGTATGCTAGATAAGTCGCTGGCTGATGCGGATACCGATTTCCAGCCAGACTTCCGGGTGATGGATCCATTGAGTCATGAAATTGTTCAGGTGTCGAAGCACTTTTCGGTGGAATTGGTGCGAGTGAACCATTCCATCCCTGACTCAACGGCGGTGATTATTCGGACGCCACTGGGTGTGATCATTGATTCTGGTGACTGGCGATTTGAGGAAAGCCCAGTTGACGGTCAGAAATTTGACCTCAAACGCATGACTGAAGTGGCGTCCAAAGAAGGCGTGTTGATGTTTATGAATGAATCGACCAACTGTGAGTCAGCTGGTACGCACACCCACACCGAGTTTGATATTCAATATTCTATCGGTCAGGTGATGGATAAATTTAGTAACAGCCGGGTGATTTTAAGCTGTTTCTCATCACAGGTCCACCGTTTGCAATTGATTTTAGAAGAAGCGCATAAGCACGGGCGTAAGGTGGCGTTTGCTGGCTTTTCGATGATTCAGAACTTGGAAGTGGCGCTGCGTTCGGGAACCATCAAGATTCCGAAAGATACCGTCATGAAGATGGAGGATATCATTAAGCTGCCAGATAGCCAAGTCACGGTGGTCTGTACTGGTTCACAGGGTGAGTTTAATGCCGTGTTAAATCGCATGGCGACTGGTGCGCATAAATACATGAAGATCAAAGGCTCTGACGTGGTGGTGTTTAGTTCCAATCCGATTCCGGGCAACGAGAAAAACGTGGTGCGAACAGTTGATGGTTTGATGCGCGAGGGTTCTGATGTGATTCAGAATGGTAAAACACACTTGACCGGGGTTGGGCCGCTACACTTGTCGGGCCATGGCTACTATGATGATCATATTAAGCTGATTAATGCCTTGAATCCAACGTACTATATGCCAATTCACGGTGAATTCCACATGCTGGTGCACAATGCGCGGCTGGCAGAGAAAGAGTGTGGGATTCCTAGGAAGAATATCTTTGTGTGTGACGCCGGTGATATTATTGAGATTGATATTGAGCGGCAAGCTAAGAAAGCTGGCCGAATTCAGGCTGGTGGTGTGATGTATGACGATACCGGCGCCATTGTTTCTGAGGTGGTGCTGAAGGATCGCATTCATATGTCTCAAGAGGGAATGTTTGTGGTGGTGCTGACGGTACAGCGCGGTACGGGACGGCTGTTGACTAGCCCGGATATTATTTCCCGCGGCTTCATTTACTTGCGTGATTCCGAAGAATTGATGAACATGATCCGCCAGTACTTGAAGCAAAAAGCAGCACGTAGTTTCGCTGGTAAATACGATCTTGATGTGGTGAAAAAGGAAATCAAGGATGAAGTCACGCACATCTTGTACGACCAGACGCGTCGAACACCGATTGTTATCCCTGTTATCAATGAAATCGGTGGTGGCTTGAAAGCTCCAGGAAAAGTTTCTCGTGGTGCCCAGGGAGTAGCTAAGCCAGAAGCAGCGGCTGATAGCCCAGTTGTACCAAAGCTACCCAAAAAACGATTTCCGGCTAAACAAGTCCCTGACACGGAGGCGAACGACACCAAGGCTCGAGAGCGACACAACGTACCGGCTTATTAGACATATTTGATGAAGTATGATATAATAAATAAGTGCGATAATCCGTAAAACGGGGTATAATAGATAACAGTTATGCCTAAAAAACGAAAGACTACGAAAAAGAAATCAGTGGCGACCGCGTCAAAACACGACGTACCGAGCGGTTTTTGGTCACAAGTTGGGGCGGTCTTGATGATAGTGCTGTCATTTCTGTTAGTGGTGGCATGGTTTGATGTCGGCGGCCCAGTGTTGGAATGGACCAACCACGCCGCTTTGAAGGTTGTTGGTTACGCTATGTATGCTCTGCCAGTGTTGTTGGTGTATATTTCGGTGGAGACTTTCCGCGCAGAGAATAATCGATTGCCAATTGTCATGAAAATAGCGGCTGTTTTGGAGGTGGTGTGGCTGAGTGGGCTGTTTGGACTACTGAAGACTGCCGCCCGCCCGGAGGCTGGTGGTGTTATTGGGGATGTTGCTAACAATATAATGATGACCCTGGCAGAAAAGCCAATCGTCGCTCTGATATATATCGTCCTCATCCTTATCACCGCGTTGTTCATCACGCTCATGACCCCAGTTGAGCTGTTCGGTAAGATATGGGAGATGATGCGGCGTGACTCTTCGGAGGATGATGAGAATAAGGCAATTATGCGACAGGCTGCCAAGGCGGAAAAAGCTGAGCCACGAAAGGTTAGCGAGATTAATTTGAACGCTGGCGTGCCGACGGTAGATACAGAAGAACCAGCTAAAGCCAAAAAATCGTCGCCGTTAAGTAGTTTGCGGGGTAGCGTAAAGCAGGACAAATCTGCCGAAGAACAGGCAGCATTGGTTTCGGTGCATGATCCAAATTGGCAATCACCAAGCTTGGATCTACTAGAGAAGAAGCAAAGCCCAGCTGATGCTGGTGATATTCGGCAAAATGCCCAGATCATTCACGACACCTTGGCGGAATTTAACATTGATGTAGAGATGGAAGACGCCAATATTGGGCCGAAGGTGACGCAATATACTTTGCGGCCGCCGAGTGGTGTGAAATTGACGCGCATCACAGCACTGGAGACGAATATTGCTTTGAATTTGGCGGCGCAGAGTTTACGGATTGAGGCGCCGATTCCTGGGCAAAAAGCCGTTGGTATTGAGGTGCCAAACCGACGAGCGGCTGATGTGCGACTATATGGTGTGTTGGATTCGAAACAATGGAAGCACGCCCATGAACCGTTGAGCTTTGCTATCGGTAAGGATATCTCGGGTGAAGCAGTGGTTGGCGAGCTGAACAAGATGCCACACATGTTGATCGCTGGTCAGACCGGTTCTGGTAAGTCGGTGATGATCAACACTTTGCTGACCAGTTTGCTGTATCGCAATAGCCCAAGCGACATGAAATTGATCTTGGTTGACCCAAAACAGGTGGAAATGGCACCGTACGAGGATATCCCACATCTGTTAACTCCAGTGATTACTGAGCCAGAAAAGACTATCTCGGCATTGAAATGGGCGGTTAATGAGATGGAGCGGCGGTATAAGTTGTTGGCAGCTGAGAAAATTCGCGATATCAAGAGCTACAATAAAAAAATTAAGACTGCTGGCACGAAAATCCCGGTTGCTGATGAAAACGGAAATGTTCAACAGCATGAGGACGGGGCGATGCCGTACATCGTCATTGTTATTGATGAGTTGGCTGATTTGATGATGGTGGCGGCGCGTGATGTTGAAGCGTTGGTTGTTCGCTTGGCACAGAAAGCTCGAGCGGTGGGTATTCACCTGGTCTTGGCAACGCAGCGGCCAAGTGTTGACGTGATTACTGGTTTGATCAAGGCGAACGTGCCAGCACGAATTGGCTTTACCGTGGCTTCCCAAGTTGACTCACGAACTATTCTGGACCAGATTGGTGCTGAGAAACTGCTTGGTCAGGGCGACATGCTGCTCTACACACCAAGCATGAGCAAGCCAAAGCGTATTCAGGGTGCATGGGTGACTGATGACGAAGTCAATAAGATAACGGACTATCTCAGGATGCAGTCAGCGCCACAGTACAATGATGAAGTGGTTGCGCAGCCTGTCCAGCTCAATGGTAAGGGTGGCGTGATGGTGAATCTGGAAGGCAATGACGGTGACGCGATGTTTAAGGATGCTGTCCGCTTGGTCATCGAGAGTCGGCGAGCTTCTACGAGCCTGTTACAGATGCGGTTGAAGATAGGGTATGGTCGAGCTGCTCGTATCATGGCCGAGATGGAAGACCAGGGGATTATTGGTCCAGCTAATGGATCGAAGCCACGAGAGGTGTTGGTATCAAGCCTTGATGAACTTGGTGATAGCTAATTTGAAATGATCTAGTTATCGTGCTGTTTGGTATTCTCCAAGTAGCGTGACTTTGTGACCGGTTGCGGTGATTTTGTTGATGGCGCGGTGTAATGACGGACCAGCAGCATCAACGGTTATGAAGAATTTGTAGTTCCACGGTTGGCCGATGATGGGCTAAGACTGGAGGCTGGCAAGGTTGATGGACTGGTTAGCAAAGGTACGGAGTATCTCGAGCAGGCTACCTGGTTGATGGGCGGTGGTGACAACGAGGGTTGCTCGATCGGCGTCAGTCACTGTGGCGGTTGGATCAAGGACGAGGAAGCGAGTGATATTATCCTGACCGTCTTGGATGTGTCGCTTGAGAATTGGCATATTATACAGTTGGGCAGCGGTTTCACCGGCGATGGCTGCCAGGCGTGATGAACCCTGTTGCTTGATAAATTCGACAGCGCCAGCGGTATCAAAATATTCAATTTGTGCGGCTTGCGGTAGGTGTTCTTGGAGAAATTGATGGCACTGCGACAGGGCGACAGGATGTGAATAGACAGAAGTGATGTCTTCAAGCTTTGTACCTGGACTGGTGATGAGGGTTTGTTGAATGGTAAGTGTCACTTCACCGACGATAGGAGCGCTGCAGGATTCGATGTGACGGTAGGTTTCGTTGATGGTGCCGTAAATGGTATTTTCCACCACCACGACAATGGTGTCAGCCTGGCCGCGAGCATAGGTTTGAAAAACATCGCCGAAGGTCATGCGCGGAACGATGGTGGCGTCAGGCCCGTACCATTGTTTTGCTGCTTGTTCGTGAAATGATCCGGCTTGCCCTTGAATAGCGATACGCATGAATTCTATTGTAGCATGGCCCGACAGGGCGCATCACTGGACTTTTACATCAGATTACCGTATAATACGAGGGAATAATAACCTAAGGTTATGTGAGATAGCATAACCATCCGTGAAGGATTCCGAAGGAGGAAACATGAACGAATACGAACTGACCGTTCTTATTCATCCAGATTTGGAAGCAAATTTGGACGCGGCGCTGGACAAGGTTCGAGCGTTGATCAAAGACAATGGTGGTAAAATCACCAAAGAAGACAACTGGGGTAAGAAAAAATTGGCTTACCAAATTCGCCGCGAAGATTTCGCAGTGTATGTATACTTTGAGGCAACACTACCATCAGACGCACCGCGCAAGATTTCAAGCACACTGAACATTACTGACGAAGTATTGCGCTACTTGTTGGTAAAGACTGATGAAAAGACTCGTCAGGTGTTGGCAGAGCAGCGCGAGCGATCTGAGAAAATGGCTGCTGAAGCCGCTGAAGCTGACGCATAATTATCGCAAACGATATCGATAATAAACCTATGACAAGGAGGGTAACACTATGGCACGAAGTATCAATCAAGTCATCTTGATGGGAAGATTGACCCGTGATCCTGAGCAGCGCACAACAACGTCAGGTAGGACGGTGGTGAGCTTTTCTATCGCGGTGGATCGCCAAACACAAGATGATCAAGCTGATTTCTTTGATGTCACTGCATGGGAAAAGCTCGGTGAGTTGGTTATGCAGTACCTATCAAAAGGCCGACGCGTATTGGTGCAAGGACGCCTTCGCCAAGACAGCTGGGAAGACAAGGAAACTGGTAAGCGACGTTCACGAATTGAAGTGGTTGCTTCTGATGTGACCTTCCTGGATGGGCCAAGTGGTGACACCGGTGGCTCAACGGCAAATATATCAACGAAAGAAGAAGTAGTAACGGAAATTGACGATAAACCGATTGATTTATCAGAAATTCCGTTCTAACAAGGAGTAGAAAATGGCTAAACGACAAAAAAAGGATACACCAAGTGTATTTGACTACCGAGATGTAAAGACGTTGCAACGATACACCAACGTGTATGGTCAAATTGAATCAATTGCAAAAACTGGCTTGACTGAGAAACAACAGCGAAGCCTGGCAGTTGCCATCAAGCGTGCTCGCCACTTGGCATTGTTGCCATTCGTCACACACGGCTAATTTGGGACATTTTTCGGCGCACCAAAGGATGTGGCGCGCCGGCCAACAGTTCTAAAGATGAAATAAAGGAGCAAGGATGTACCAGCCAACAGATTTAAAAAAAGGAACGATTTGCCAAATAGACGGTAAGCCATATCGCGTGGTTGAATATGGACAGAAGGTGATGGGTCGCGGCGGATCAATTGTCAATGTGAAATTGAAAAACTTGATTGACGGCAGCGTTATCCCAAAAACTTTCAAGGGGCAAGAGAAGATTGAGTCAGCCGAGGTGACCAATAAAACTGTTCAATATTTGTACCGTGATGGTGAAACATTTTACTTTATGGATCCTGAAAGCTTTGAACAATTTGAATTGGGTGCAGCAATCGTCGACTCAGCAGCTGACTTTCTGAAGGAAGGTGACTCATTGAGCTTGCAGTTTTTTGATGGACGAGTCATTAACGTAGAACTACCAAAGAATTTGTATCTGGAAGTGACTTATACTGAAGATGTTGTGAAGGGTGACACGACTTCGAGCGTGTTGAAAGATGCCACATTGGAAACTGGATTAGTGATCAAGGTGCCAGCATTTATCAAACAGGGGGATATTGTTAATGTCGACACAACGACTGGTGAATATAGGGAAAGAAAAAAGTAGAGAACTGAGGAAATACCTCACGCTACGACTGAAGATTATACGTCTTCGAGTGCGCCGTTTTTGTAAAAGATGTCATCAAGACTCATCGTTGAGATGGGTCTTTTATGGTGGTGTTAGTTTTTGTTTAATCTGTCTGTTGTCTGTGGTTATTCAGATGAGCTTTCCGGGCGATCGCTTGACTAGTAGGGCCTATATGATGGGGCGGAGTGTTAGCTGGTGGACACGTACTGATATTGAACGGTTGGCGAAGGACAGTGCTCCACGGACACAGCTGCAATTTGTGACAAGAAATGGCAAGCAGGAAGCTTCTGTAGGCAATTTTGGTGGCACAGTGTGTGGTCGTTGTGTGGCCGACAAAGCGTTGGATTATCCGTGGTGGCAGCGATTGATACCGTTTAGTTTGTGGTGGCGTTCGGTCGAGGTTAACAATGCTGAAGTGAAATTTGATGAAAGTGCGTTGGAAGCGAAGATGGCTGAATATGGTGATAGCTTAACATTGCCGCCCGAAAATGCACGAGTAGAGATTCAGAATGACAAGGTGGTGGTTGTAGCAGAGAAAGCTGGTCGTGAGCTGCAAAGTGTTGAGGCGCGTCAGGCGATAGCTTCGACCCAGTATTCTTTGGGTGACAAGACCGAGGTGCAGATGAAGGGTAAACGTCTGTCTGCCAAGGTGACGGAAAAACAGCTGCAAGAGTTACGCTCTCGTGTTGAAAAGATTTTGCAGCGAAATATCGCCGTGGAATTTGAAGGTAAGGCAGTCAAAGTTGACAAATCAACCATCGCAAAGATTTTGTCATTCATCGAAGACGGGCATAATATCCCCAAAATAGCGCTCAATCAGGCGAAACTAATGGAGTTTTTGGAACATTCATTTGGCAAAGTAGTCAATAAACCAGCTGGTAAAACCGTTATTTATATGCATGACGGCACAGAGACGAAACGTGAGAATGGGGCGCCAGGTCGGGGCATTGATGTCGCGCAAATGACGACAAAAGTACAAGAGGTGCTGCTTAGTACAGAGGAAAAAGATAGTCGACTTGCACTGGTGGCCAAGCAGTTGCCACCGCAACCGGTATACAAAGAGACCTTCTCTCATTCGGCACTGGGACTGCAGGCTTATGTTAATTCAGTGGCGCGTGATCATGACATCCGTCTGACAGTTAGCCAATTGTCCGGTGACAAATGGAGCGCTCAGGTGCGCGGCAGTGAGTCTAGTGTGTCGGCCAGCACCTACAAATTATATATAGCTATGGTTTTGATGGATAAGATTGATAATAATCAGTTGACCATGAATGATAAAATCGGTGGGGTATCTGTGCAAGAATGTATAACGCGGATGATTGTGAATTCTGATAATGCGTGTCCGGAGGCAACTATAACACAATATACCGCTAGCGGTATCACTGAATATTTGCGTGAGGGTAAAGGGTTTAAGGATACGTCACTCAGGGGATCGTATGTGATGACGTCGACTAATGATTTGGCGAAGATTTTGAAGGGAATTGATGACGGCACTTTAGTCAGAGGTAGCCACCGCGACTTCTTGTTGGGCTTGATGCAGCGACAGGTGTATCGTCAGGGTATACCGGCTGGCAGTGGCGGCACAGTGCAGGATAAGGTTGGTTTTTTGGAAGGCTACCTGAATGATGCGGCTATCGTGACTCATCCAAAGGGTAAGTATGTCATGTCAATCATTACCAAAGGCCAGTCATGGGGTAAGATAGCTGAGATAACTCGTAAACTTGAGGATATCATGTATGGCGGTTAAGGGACGGCTTGACAAAGAACTGGTTGCTCGAGGGCTGGTTACTAGCAGGTCGCAGGCCGAAAATTACATTCGCCTCGGTGATGTTGTGGTTGATGGAAAGGTGGTACAAAAGCCAGGTTATATGGTGGGTGATCAGGCGTTGATTACGTTGTCGCCACGTGAGCGATACGTCAGTCGTGCGGGATTAAAATTAGCGAGCGTTGTTTTAGCTTTGGGTATCACATTTACCGACCGTGTTGTGCTGGATGTTGGCAGTAGCACTGGCGGATTTACCGACTACGCACTGAAACATGGCGCCAAAAAAGTATATGCGGTTGATGTTGGAACGGATCAATTACATCCAGATCTGCGGCGTGACTCAAGGATAGAATTGCACGAAAAAACTGATATTCGGGATTTTGTGCCAGACGAAGCGCCAGATATTGTGCTAATCGACGTATCGTTTATCAGTTTACGGCAGATTTTACCGCATCTTGCGAGTATTTGTAAAGATACGACGCTAATTGTTGCTATGGTTAAACCGCAGTTTGAAGCTGCGCGTCAGCAACTGGGTAACAGTGGTGTCATCAAAAATGATACAATTCGGCGGCAGATTTTGCGTGATTTTGAGGCGTGGTCGGCAAAATTGTTCGTGACGGTGGACAAAGCTGATAGTGCCGTGGCTGGAGCTCGCGGCAATCGTGAGCGATTTTATGTACTAAAAGTAGTTAAATCAGCTACACGTTGAATCTAAACTCGACCACATCATCAGGCTGCATGACGTAGGTTTTACCTTCAGTTCGCATCTTACCGGCGGCACAGGCGGCAGCTTCAGAACCAGCACTGACGAGGTCGTGATAGTCGACCACTTGAGCAGCGATGAAGCCTCTTTCAAAGTCGGTGTGAATAACGCCAGCAGCCTGTGGCGCCGTCCATCCTTTGTGGATGGTCCAGGCGCGAACCTCCTTGGGTCCAGCGGTTAAGTAGCTTTGCAATCCCAGTGTGTCATACGCAGCATGAATCAATTGCATGAGTCCAGTTTCTGTGACACCATAGCTTTCCAACAGCTCAGCGGCTTCTGCGGGTGATAGTCCCTTCAGCTCTTCTTCCAGTTTGGCGCTCAAAAACAAAGCTTTAGCAGGTGCTACCAGAGAAGTGAGTTCTGATTGTAGGGTAGTATCAGTCAGCCCCGCCTCGTCAACATTGAATGCATAAATAACCGGTTTGGCAGTTAACAAGTGAAGATCTTGAATCAATTCTGTGTTCAAGTCGGCTATTGAAGATAGCGGTACACCAGACTGCAGTTGTTCTAGTAGTGTTTGTAGATAGGCGACTTCTTCGCGAGCTGCTGGACGGGCTTTGGCCTCTTTCTGTAGCCGTGGCAATCGATTTTCTATGGTTTGAATATCTGCCAAGATTAGCTCGGTGTTGATGATGTCAATGTCAGCTTTGGGGTTGACTGGTGCTTCATCATGGCGCAAAATGGCGTTATTTTCAAAAGCACGAACCACATGCACAATTGCGTCACATTGCCGGATGTTTGCTAAAAACTTATTGCCCAAACCCTCACCTTTGGAGGCGCCTGCTACTAACCCGGCGATATCCACAAATGTCACCGTGGCTGGCAGAATTTTCTCTGAGCCGTATAATTTTGCTAAAACCTCCAATCGTTCGTCTGGCACCGGAACAATTCCCGTGTTTGGTTCGATTGTCGCAAAGGGGTAATTTGCTGCTAAAATATCGTTGTTTGTTAATGCATTAAACGTGGTTGACTTGCCAACATTGGGGAGCCCCACGATACCAATAGATAAACTCATGAGCTTATTATACCATCACTGATGGTTGCAAGGATAGCGTAGCTGTATTAGAATAAGCAGTATGAAGAAAGTGATTATATGGGGTATTATATCAGTAGTAGTTGTCGTGGCTATTGTCGTCGCTGGCGTAAAGAGCGGGTTTCTCTACCTGGGCTTTAAGCAGCCACAGCAAGTGGTGAAAACACCGTATGTGATATGTGGCAAAGATATGATTGACCGGTATAATAAGATTCGTCAAGACACTGACTTGTCGATTGATGAGGGGGCAAAGAAAAAACACAGCGAAGACATGAAACAATTTGTTGACGACGTGAAGACAAAGAAGGATTACGACAAAGACCCGACGTGTGCATTCATGGTCTTAGCGTATCCGTTTTACTATACCCGAGATGCAGCTGCGGCAAAAAGTGGCTATGAAGCCCTTGAAAAAGCAGTGAACAATTCTGGCGTATATGTAGACCATCGAGTTAATGACATTATTACCCTTGATGCCATAAAGAATATTGTGGGCTCACATGATAAGCAGGGTGATCAGAGGCGGGGAGACTAAATGAATCGGTGGTGGGCATTCGCTTTGTTGATTCTGGTCGGCGCCATGGCTTCGGCGTTGTTTTTGACAAACGATGCTTATGCAGCACGTCCAGCATATAACAACTCAGAGATAGATGCCTGGAACAATTATTTGAGATACAAGGTTTGTGGACAAGGAGCCCTGTGGTTTAATGATAAAGATGGAAACTACGGTCCATCAAATGATTGGGAACGAGGATATTATTCAACTGGTGTCCAGGCTGTCGCTCATGACCAGCAGTATATCACCATTTATCTTCATGGATCGGCGGTAATGGTTGGATGCGAGGGCGATCCCTTTTATGCTACGTTTATTCAGTCACTATCATCAAGATTAACTATTCATGGCACCAATCTTTTCCGTGGACGTGGTGATGCCAGTGGCTGGACGTCAATTGGAGGGTCGTTGCCAGCTACTCTGGATATTAGAAATATTGCCACCCCCGGTGACCCGAATGGACAGGTTGTATACTTGACATTTCGGCGTTGTGGTGACTTCAAAGAGAATGGATCGCTTGATCGATGTCGAGCAGAAACGTTACCGGTCAGGATAATCCGCCAAGCAGCTCCATGGCGTGCAGAGGGAGAGAGTTATATTCGTCGTGAAACAGCAGGGAATAACAATGTTGATCGGGATTGGCAGAAAGCAACGTTATTTGCTAAACCAGGTGAGACTATTGGTTTTACTCACCGACTGGCTATGCGTGACGCAAATGCTAATCAACAAATTCGCCATACCATTAGGGGGCATAATTTGCCGCGAAGTCCGCACATTAGTGCTTCGGAAGATGCTAGCGTGATTGACTTTGGCTGGTCCAGCCCACCGTTACGAAGAGATACCTTTATTCAACACTATGGTCCATACGCTGGTGCAAAGAACCCTTGGAATGTCATGAGATATACCATCAAAGCAAGTGATGCGGGAAAAAATATCTGTCAACGAATTGAATGGGCACCAGCTAGCTACAAGGGTGGCGTTGCTGGCTCAAACTACGCGTGTGCTGTCGTGCCATATGAATACACTTTGAGACCATCAATTGATGTAGCGTCAACCACGATTACTCTGGGACAAAAGAAAGTCTCTGGAGTACAGGGATCGATATACAATAGCGGACCGACACGCTCCAAGCCAACTCGTAGTGCGGTAGTGCGGTTTGTGGCAAAGGCGGGTAATACCATTGCTGAATCTGGTGATAATGTAAAGATGTCCATTGAGAATCCATGTGAATTAGCAGCTCACATTGCCGCAAAACATGGCGTGACAATTTCTGGTGCTTGTAAAGACCTGTATAAAGATGGCTCGGATCGAGACTTTCCAGTCAATCAAACCATGATTCATTCGTCTGACGATGATATCAATGGATTGCCGGTCCAGTCGGGCGATAGGGTTTGTTATGCAACGGTAGTTGCTGCTTATAAACAAGAGGTTGGTAAAGAAACGTCATCATACGCTGTGAAGTGCGTGGTTGTCAGTAAGAAACCAAAAGTTCAGTTCTGGGGTGGCGACGTCAGGGCTGGTGTATCATTTGGCGGAGCGACCAGCAAGGGCTTAGTACAAACTAGTATGACTATTTTGGACGATAAACGGTATGGATCGTGGGCAGAGTATGGCATTTTGTCGCCACAAAATATCATTTCTGCTTCAGGTGCTGGATTGTCCGATGGTGGCCCAGCTGGGGGCTTAGCTCGTGAATATAATACCTTGACATTCCGTAACACTAAAACACCATATGGGCAGTTTGGTCGCCTCACAGGATACAATTACCCGGCTATCAAAGGAACGGACAGTGGCTCTATAAAGATCGGTGACGGGCAGTTATCTGGCAATGCAGAATACCGTGCAGCGCAAGTAGAAATCACTGGTGGTACCGTGAAGACCGGTGCGTACATCACGGTATACGGGCGAACGGTGCGAATTACTGGTGATATTGCTTATGCAAACGGCCCGCTATCAAGTGTCGGGACTATTCCACAGCTTATCATTCGAGCAGATCACATCATCATAGAACCAAATGTGCAGCGTGTTGATGCGTGGTTGTTGGCTAATAAAACGGTTAGTACCTGTGCTGAAGCCAAGAATGGTAAGGGTTGGCCAGAGTCAGATCTGTTAGCAAGTGGGGCTTGCGATAAGCAACAACTTCGTGTTAACGGACCAATTGTCACCGGGTCACTCTATCTGCGACGAACTCATGGTTCTGATCAGACTGATTTTGGCAAGCCCGCAGAGATTTTGAACTTGCGACCAGATGCATATTTAGCAAATTATGGCCGTTCACGTGATTCGGGTGCCATTCAGACCATGTATTCCCGTGAACTACCACCACGTTTTTAACGTTTTGTTTTACAAATACAAAAAGCTTATGTATAATGAAAGGTGATATGAAATTCTCAAAAGGGTTGGGCGACTTCTTCGGACTAGACATCGGTACAAACGCGGTGCGGGTTGTTCAATTGGGTCGCAGTGGTTCAGGCTGGAACTTGATGCATTACGGATATGCGCCAGTTGATAGCAAAATATCAAGTAGTGATTCACCAGAGGCGAAGCGCCGTTTGGGTGAAGTTATCATGACTGCCGTTGGGCAAAGTGGCATCAAAACCTCAAACGTTGCCATTGGACTGCCTTCCAGTAAAACTTTCAGCACAATCATTGACGTGCCAAAAGTTTCCGACCAAGAGCTGCGTGCAACCATGAAATACCAGGTGGAACAGTACATTCCAATGTCAATTGATGACGCAAAGGTTGATTGGGCGCTGCTTGGTGACAGCTTGCGAACGCAGAACCAGTACGAAGTGTTGTTGACTAGTACAGCCAAATCATACGCCGAGAGTAAATTGGAGTTTGTAGAAGGCTTAGGTTTTAATGTTATCGCTGAGGAACCAGACCCAATAGCCATGGTCCGCTCGTTGACGCCATCTGATAACCAAGATGTGAAACTTATCCTCGACATGGGAGAAATCTCTACTGATTTAGCTGTGGTATATGGTACAACACCTCGATTGGTACGTACGGTGCCAACAGGACTGCAGTCGCTGGTACGGTCAGCGGTACAGAATCTGAGCGTCCAAGAAGACCAGGCGCGGCAATTTATTTTGAAGTTTGGTTTGGCGCCAGATCGATTGGATGGTCAGGTGCTCCGAGCGATTGATATGGTTTTGGACAATTTTGCTTCAGAAATTGTCAAATCAATCACTTTTTTCCAGACGCGTTACACGAGCTTACAAGTTTCTGGCATATTATTGTCTGGATTTGGCGCAGCTATTCCGCAGATGGATCAATACATTTCCTCAAAGGCTGGTATCAACGCCGTTACTGCCAATCCGTGGCAACGAGTTTCGATGTCGCAGAATGATCAGCAGCAGCTGGCTCCAGTGGCCTCTGAGTTTGCAACAGTCGTCGGGTTAGCGCAAAGGAGTAATCTCGGATGATTGAAATCAACTTGATCCCAGATGTTAAGCGCGAATTACTACGCATTCGCATGATGCGCAATGCGGTCATATCAATGTCGATATTGGTAGGCATCGTATCTATCGCTATCGTCGTATTCTGTGCAGTTGTTTTGGGTGGTCAACTAGCGTTTGAACTCAAGCAAGACAGTGATATAAAAAGCAAATATGGTGAATTGTCACAAATTAGTGATTTGGACAAGACCGTAACGTTGCAGCAGCAGTTGGGACAGATCGATCGATTGCATAATGACAAAAAGATTAATTCACGACTACTGTCACTGATTAGCGCTATCAACCCGCCAGCGCCAAACAATGTGCAGATATCGATGGCACGCCTCAACCCAGAAGAAAAGACAATTACCCTGGAAGGTTCAGCCGTCAATGGCTTTGCGGCGTTGGAGGTCCTCAAGAAGACATTGACCAGCACCAAGGTGAAAAAGGGCAACACTGAGGGTGACGGTGTGCCGCTAGCAAGTGATATGAAAGCCGGTGAAACAACATTTGGCGAGAATGCCGAAGGTAAGAAGGTGTTGCGCTTTGCCTTTACTTTCACCTATCCTGATGATTTGTTTGCGCATTCAAAAGAAACGATTTCAATCATTACGCCGACCAGCAAGACAAACGTGACAGATTCACGCTTAGGCGTTCCAGAAAGCCTCTTTAGCCGTAGTGAATCAACTGAACAGAAGAAGGAGAATCAATAATGCCCTCAGGTGAGCAAGATGTGGCAATTCGCAAACGCCAGCAGATAGATTCTTCAAAAAAGACAATGTTCTTTTTTGTGGCGGGCGCTGCTTTTTTGGCGGGTGTCGCACTGGTGGTGTCAATATTCCTGATACAGCAGATTATTTTCCATTCTAAAGTCATTGCTACAAAGAATGGTACTGTGAGTACACTACACAGCAATATCTCTAACGTCAAAGAGTTAAAAGATAACATCAGGGTATTAGAGACAAATGATGCCCTTAAATCAGTAAAATCTAGTGACGAGAGTAGCCCGTTGCAGACCATTTTGGACGCACTACCAGCTGAGCCAAATGCTGATGCCCTGGGTGCCGCTTTGCAACAAAAATTCATTGGCGCAGTGCCAGGTCTGACACTAGAGAGTCTAACGGTAGATGCAGCGTCTGCCGGTGAAAGGGAATCTACCTCAGAGTCAGCACACAAGTTCAACCTTTCAGTCAGCGGTGCTCCTGATAAGCTGAAAGAATTGATGGAGCGTTTTGAAAAATCAATTCGTGTCATTGAAATCACCGCCATGGAAATTCAAGCAGGTGATGGCAAGGTGGTTCTCAACATACAAGGCAAAGTTCCGTACAATCCAGCGCAGGCAATTACACTTGAAAATAAGGTGGTAAAACCATGAAAAAAACAGATATAGCAATGATTATTTTAGTAGCAAGTTTGGGCGTGATCGTCGCGTATGTAGTGGCGTCTAACCTATCATTCTTGAAATTGCCAGACAGTGGCGTGAAAGTACAAACGATTCGCAAGATTTCATCAGATGTAACCCAACCGAGTAAAGATATTTTTAACGATAAAGCGATCAACCCTACCGTTGAAGTGATTGTTGGTGGCGAAAACGGATAAGGGGTTAGCAACATGGCGCTGCTAACAGATGAAATACAGGAAAAACTCATCAAGCTTTTGATTGATGAGGGCCTTGTTGAAAAGAGAATTTTAGATGACGCAGAAAAGCGGGCAAAAAAAGAAGATAAGCCGCTTTTTTCGCTGTTGACCGAAGAAGGTGCCATCGACAATGAGCTTCTGACGCACGCGGTGGCTCAAGTTTCAGGCGTACCATATGTAAATTTGAGCAATAGCTTCATCGATCAGAATATCTTATCTCTGCTGCCGGCTGAAGTGGCGGAGCGTTTCATGGCCGTTCCGTTGGCTGAAGTTCAAAACCGCCTGGCAGTCGCTATGATTGATGCCAATAACGTTCAGGCTGTCGACTATTTGGCAAATCGCATCCAGCGTCCACTGAAGGTATTTATGGCATCTGAGGACAGCGTCAGGCATGTCCTAGGTCAATACAAGGCGGATTTGTCGACGGTTAGTGACGCAGCTCAGGTATCACAAGAGGAAGCAGCTATTGAATCAGCGACCGAGATCAAGACTATCGTCCAGGACTCTCCAATTTCGCGCGCATTAAGCACTATTTTGGAGTATGCGGTGAAAAGCCATGCCTCTGACGTACATATTGAACCGCTCGAGAAGGCTCTGAAGATTCGCTGCCGTGTTGACGGTGTGCTCAGGGAGGTCATGCAGCTACCGAAAAGTATTGAGCCAGCGCTCGTGAGCCGTATAAAGATTTTATCCAGCTTGAAAATTGACGAGCACCGCATCCCTCAGGACGGTCAGTTTGCAGTGAATGTAGCTGGTAAGGCGGTCGACTTGCGTATAGCAATATCACCAGTGGTTTGGGGTGAGCAGGTGGTGATTCGTCTGCTTGATAAGACGGGAAATTCGTTTGATTTGGAAGATATGGGTTATGCGGGCCGAGCCCTGCGCAGCATCCGAAAAGGAATTAAGCGGCCAAACGGTATGATTTTGACATCTGGTCCGACAGGTTCTGGTAAATCCACAAGTTTGTACGCTCTGATCAAAGAAATTAAAGACGATTCAGTCAATATTGTGACACTGGAAGACCCTGTGGAGTATAAAATGGACGGTGTTAATCAGATTCAGGTGAACACCGAGGTTGGGTTGACGTTTGCCTCGGGGCTACGTTCTATCTTGCGTCAAGACCCCGACGTGGTGATGGTAGGTGAGATTCGTGACGCGGAAACGGCTAACTTGGCTGTTCAGGCGGCACTGACGGGGCACTTGGTGTTTTCAACACTACACACCAACTCAGCAGCTGGTGTGCTACCGCGATTACTAGATATGGGGATTGAGCCATTTTTGATCGCTAGTACTGTGAACACGATTATTGGTCAGCGCTTGGTCAGACGAGTTGCACCAAAGCATGACGCCTATCAGTCTTCACCTCTGGAGACACAAACCATTCAGTCGACAATTGGTCATTTACTGCCGCAGTCACGAGAGCAGGTTGTGCCATATGCTCAGGATTTGGGATATAAAGACTTACCGTTGGCTGGCCAGCAATCATATACCCTAGTGAGAGGTAGGGATACTCCTCAATCACCGCGAGGCTATCTGGGGCGAGCTGGTTTGTATGAAGTGATGGATGTTACCGAAGAGATTCAGAATTTGATCGTCAAACAGGCGACCTCAGCAGAGATTCAGCGGATGGCGGTACAGCAGGGGATGATTACGATGCGTCAGGATGGTTATTTGAAGGCTTTGAGTGGTATTACGACACTGGAAGAAGTTAATCGTGTTGCAGCAGACACAGCATAAAAAAAGGGGGAATTATGAATAATCAAGAGCTAAGAATTGAACTGTTACTGGAAGATGTGGTTAAAAAGCGCGCATCTGACCTCCATATTCAAGTGGGCTTGCCACCAATGCTGCGTATCGATGGGCGTTTGATGCCAGTAGCTGGTACCATGCCACTTGATGAGGCGGCGGTCGAACGTTTGGTGTTCCAGATTTTGGATGAAGATCAGCGTCAGATTTTGTTGAAAGACAAAGAGTTTGACTTCAGTTTTGCGTTTGGCACATTGGGACGATTTCGTGTTAATGCCTTTCATGAACGAGGTAATTTGGCAGCTGCCTTGCGTTTGATTCCAAATGAAATCAAATCAGCCACCGAGCTGGGTATGCCGCCGATCGTCAATAGTTTTGCTGACTTTCCGCGAGGTTTGGTGTTGGTGACAGGTCCGACAGGTTCTGGTAAGTCGACGACCCTGGCATCATTGATTGACAAGATCAACTCAGAAAAGTCACATCACATCATCACTATTGAAGACCCAATTGAGTTTACGCACAAGTCCAAGCAATCAGTCGTTGTGCAGCGAGAAGTTCACTACGATACCTACTCATTCTCAGCGGCCTTGCGATCCAGCTTGCGTCAGGACCCAGATGTGGTGCTGATCGGTGAGATGCGTGACTTGGAGACTATTTCAGCGGCCATCACCATTGCCGAAACGGGACACTTGGTGTTTGCAACCCTTCACACCAACTCGGCTGCCCAGTCGATTGACCGTATGATTGACGTGTTTCCGCCACACCAACAGCCACAAATTCGCGCACAGCTCAGTAATATCTTGATGGCTATCTGTTCACAGCGCTTGGTGCCAGCCATCGGAGGCGGTCGTGTGGTGGCAGCGGAAATTCTCATCGCTAATCCAGCGGTGCGTAACATCATCCGTGAAGGTAAGTCTCACCAGTTGGACGCTGTTATTCAAACTGGTGCCGAGCAGGGCATGCAGACCATGGACCGAACTCTGGCAAATCTCGTACAGAATGGTACGATTACCTATGATAGCGCACGTGAATTCGCAGTTGATTTGACGGAATTAGAAAGGTTATTGCGAGGATAATATATGAAAAAATACGCCTACGAAGCCAGGGATAGTGCCAGCAATAAAATAGTCAAATCAGTCGTTCAGGCTGAGAGTGAGCATGCGGCTGCGCGTCTGCTGACCGACCAAGGCTTTGTGCCACTAAAAATTGAACTTGAGGACGATAAGTCGAATTTTATTGATAGAATATTAGGGCGTATCACGTCCAAGGACAAAATATTGTTCACTCGTCAGTTGTCGACGTTGATTGGTGCAGGGTTGCCTCTGTCGCAAAGTATGCGTACGGTGTTGGAACAAACGTCCAATAAGCGCATGCAGGGCGTTGTCCAGGAAGTGATCGCTGACATTGAAGGTGGTAAACAGCTATCTGACGCCTTCTCCAAACATCCTGAAGTGTTTGATAAGCTATTCATCGCCTTGGTTTCAGCAGGTGAGGCCTCTGGAACGTTGGATGAAGCCTTGAAACGAGTAGCGAACCAGCAGGAGAAAGACGCTGCGATGCTGCGTAAGGTTAAAGGTGCTTTAACCTATCCATCCATTGTGCTGGTGGTGATCGTCATGGTGGTTGGGTTTATGACGGTTTCGGTCGTACCACAAGTCAAAGGCCTCTATAAAGACGTTGGACGAGAGCTGCCAATTTTGACGCAACTGATGGTTAGTATCGCTGATTTCTTCATCAATTTCTGGTGGCTACTAGCTATCCTGTTAGGATTTGGCATCTACTTCTTTGTGCAGTACTTGCGAACAGAGGCAGGTATTCATATGAAGGACAAATTTAAGCTCAATGTGCCGCTGTTTAAAGGCATGTTCCGTAAGCTCTACATGGCGCGGTTTACCCGAACTGGACAGACGCTATTGTCAACTGGTGTGCCAATGCTTGATATGCTGAAAATCGCTGCGGATGGTGTCAACAACGTCATCGTTAGCGAGGAAATCATGCGCGCTGCTGACAAGGTGAAGGGCGGAAAGGCATTATCTCTATCGCTAAAAAATGAGGAATATATGCTGGAAATGGTGCCTCATATGATCAAAATTGGAGAGCAATCAGGTAAGGTTGATGAAATGATGGGCAAAACAGCTCAGATTTATGAAAATGAGCTTGATGAGGAAATTAAAGCCATATCCACCGCCATTGAGCCAGTATTGATGGTGTTTTTGGCTATTGTAGCAGCTGGTATGGTGGGAGCCATTTTGTTCCCAATCTATAGTCTGGTTAACCACGTAGGAATCTAGACAACGTGCTAGTTACCGTGTATTATAAGGATAAGCACTACCGCTAACATTAGTAATAGATCATAGAAAGGTGGAAACTTTATGATCAACACACAAGATAAAAAAGGCTTTACGATCATAGAAGTGGTATTGGTTCTGGGTATTGCAGCGCTGATATTCCTAATGGTCTTCATCGCTGTGCCAGTACTAAACCGTAACCAGCGTGACACGGCTCGTAAGAACGATTTGAGCCTTGTTTCAACTGCAGTTACTAACTACTCTAATGCTAACCGTGGCGCATGGCCAGGCACTGAGAAACTCCAATCATTTTTGGGCACGGATTTGTCAAAATACACCAACAAAGAAGAGGTGTCGGTTGAGAGTAAAAGCAATTCAGTTACTGTTGGTGATACCCAAGTTAAGGTCGTTACTGGCATGAAATGTGGTGAAAGTTCTAAAGAAAAGCAGGTACTGGTACCTGGTACTTCACGGCAGTTTGCGGTCGTGGTCCTGCTTGAGGGTGGCCCAACTCACTTCTGCCAAGACAGCGGTGCTTAAGAATCAGATCAATTACAGCAGCCTCTTCATCAACAGAGGCTGCTTTTTTTTGCTATTTCTGCTACCATAAGAGGTATGGACAGTTGTATTATGATCATGATGACCGTAGGGATTGGATTGTTAGGGGCGGTTTTGGGTAGCTTTGCTGGGGCGCAAGTGTGGCGACTGCGCGCCTGGCAGCTCAAACAAGACAAGGCTGCTGGTGAAAAAATAGATGCCGCCGAGTGGAAAAAACTCAAGCCTCTCGTTGGCAAAAAACTCAAACAAGACCGTTCACAGTGTCTGTCGTGTCACCATGAGTTAATCTGGAAGGATCTAATTCCAGTTGTCAGTTGGCTACGGTTTGGTGGCAAATGTCGGTACTGCAAAGCAAAAATTGGCTATACAGAAATCTTGTTAGAACTTGGCCTGGGAGCTTTGTTTGCGCTTTCGGTATGGTTTTGGCCAGAATCGCTTTCTGATATGGGGCTGTTACGGGCGATTGTATGGCTATCAGCTTTGGTGCCATTAACAATTTTGTTTGTCTACGATCTAAAATGGTCAATTTTGCCTGATATTGCCATGTGGCCATTCGTTGCGTTGGGTGGTATTTTTGTAGCTACGCAATTCATCACCTCTTCGGATAGCCTTGGCCTCTTGATGACACTCAGCGGAGCAGTAGCTATTTTAAGCGGCTTATATCTTGTGCTGTATGCCATTTCCAAGGGTGAATGGATTGGGTTTGGGGACGTCAAGCTTGGTCTTGGCCTAGCATTATTCTTGGCTGATTGGAAGTTGGCGTTTTTATGTCTCTTCGCAGCCAATCTCCTTGGTACTCTGATGGTGCTGCCTGGGATGGTACGGGGAACACTAGACCGTAAGGCTAAAGTGCCGTTTGGGCCGCTTTTGATAGTTGGATTTTTACTGACCTGGTTCATTGGTCCAGAAATTATCCGTGGATTATTCCCGCTCATATGATGGCTAAAGAAACCGCTTATGCTATACTAGAAATATGCGACGACAGGGTGGCTTTACTGTAATTGAAGTAACAATGTTTCTAGCAATCTCCGGCACCATGGCGATTGCCTTATTGGCTGGTATCGGCGTGGCTATTCAGCGCCAACAGTATCGCGACGCTGTCCAATCTTACGCCAATTTTTTAACCGAACAGTACTCAAAGGTTATTAGTATAGAAAATGATCGACAACCAACCGATCCGTGTCCTATTCCGGGGGCTAGTGTCAATGGCTATCGGGGGCAGTCAAACTGCGTGATAGTAGGGCGCTATATCATTGGCGACGATCAGGGTAGAAGCTTCCGCGTGAAGCTAATTTATGCGTTGCTTGGGGCTGATGGAAAAACCTGGTCATATCGATCGTCAAATAATAATGTCGCTGAATATCAGACCAACTGGAGTGTAAAAACAGCGCTTGTTGAGCCAGCTGGCGGCGGTTTGTCGGTCGCTATGGTTCGCAATCCTGCCACTGGAGAATTGGCGATACGCTCAGATTCACGCACCTATCCAGATGATAAAATTAGTGAACTATTGACGAGCAGTGGCGACGTGACGTATGAGGTTTGTATCTATGATGATAAATGGTTCGCTCCAGAGCGTTTATCGGTCTTTATCGGTGCGCGTGCTGGATCCAGTGAAGCATTGACGGTTAAGGGGGCGGGAAATGCGTGTAAAGCGCTGTAAGCATCAGGTTGGAGATACCTTGATTGAGGTCATGCTGGCGACTGCTGTTTTTAGTGCGGTTGCTGTCGGTTGTCTGACGGTGATGAATCGGGGACTGTCTATAGCTCAGCAGTCTCTTGAGTCAACACTAGTTCGCCAGCAGATTGACGCGCAAGCAGAGATGCTTCGTTTTGTGCATAACAATTCCCACAAGGGCGATGCTGCCATGGCCGAGTTGTGGAAGAACTTGCCCAAAAAAGATGCTGCAAATGAGATCCTAAATGTCGACACTTGCCCAGACCACTTTGGTGACGGTGAATTTGCACTGCGCTCGCGCAGCGATTCGCTTGGTCGAGTATCGTCGTATATGCCAGCTCAAGTGTATGCCAAACAAGAGGGTGATGTTTCATACGGTATTTCTGTGCAATTGGTGCATGTCACCGGTGGATCTGCCTACGATGCGTATATTCAGGCTTGTTGGTACGCGCCAAGTCAGCCGAGACCTGTGACGATAGGAACGATTGTGAGGTTATATGCACCAGAGAAGAGTTAATTCAGGATTTACCCTGGTGGAATTGATGCTAGCAATGGCATTTGTGTCGGTGCTGTTGCTTTCCGTGGCGATGGTTGCTGTCCAAGCGGGTAAAATATACAACCGTGGTACTGTGATGAAGACAGTTAATCAGTCGGGTAGAACGATTAGTGATGTCATTCGTCGAGACTTTCTACAGAGTAGCGCCACGAAGATTGTCAATTCAGCCAACCCAGTTATTTTAGTCCGTGAATCTGGGTCAGTTAGAAGCGGTCGTGTATGTTTGGGTCAATATTCCTACGTTTGGAACATGGCTTCCGCGATTGATGATCCAGTGATTCGCCGGAGTGGCAGTGGAGTTGTTCGCTCTAATGGTCAGGCTATTAACCTAGCGCGAGTATTGGATGAAGATGCTGCGTTGTGTCAATCGACCTCAGGTTCATATCCGATGGACATTGAGCCCGAGCGAGTTACGCATTTGCTGCGGCCTATTGATGGCACTGATGTAGCCATTGCCGTGCATGATTTTACGGCATCTCGCGTTACGTCAGCTAATAATTCAGAGGCACTGTACAAAGTATCGTTCACGCTGGGGACAAGTGCTGTTGCCGAGCTGCAGGACATGGCCTGTAAGCCACCAGAAGACAACGAGGCTAATTTCAATTTCTGTGCAATTAATAATTTTGAGATGATAGTGAGGACCAATGGATAAGAGAAAAGAATCGGGCGCAGCATCTTTGTTTGCAGTCATTTTTTCGGCAATGTTATTGACCATTCTAGCAGCTGGCTTTGTGAAATTAATGCTCAAAGATCAGCAGCAAGCCATCAATAATGACTTGTCGCAAAGTGCCTATGATGCCGCGCTGGCTGGTGTAGAAGACGCAAAACGCGTGATTCGTGCGTGTCAGAAGGGCAATGCTTCGGCATGTGATGCCCTGGAAAAGAAAGATTGCAACAGTGTTCGTCAATCAGCGGTATTGGGAGGTGCTGGCAATGCGCAAGAAACCTTGGTCCAAACCAACAGTTCAAACGGTAGGAAATTCGATCAGGCGTATACCTGTCTGAAGGTTTCTATGGATACTGAAGATTTCTTGTATGTAGGAGCGGAAAATAAGGTGCAATTGGTGCCGTTGCGTGCTCGGGGAGCGTTCGATAAAGTGATAATCGAGTGGTTTAACAAAGAAGACAATGCCAATAAAAACGTGGCGTTGGCCGATGTTCACAATGGCGATATTAGCCTACCAGAAAAGGCTACTTGGAGTACTCAAGCTCCAGCTGTTTTGCGTGCTCAGGTTATTACACCAGGCAATAATTTCACCATAGATAGCCTAGATTCTTCGTCGGCATCCCAGGCGGTCTTTTTGCGCCCTAACGGTATCGTTTCAGGGGTGCCAGCGGTAGAAAATGTAGTGCACAAGGGCTCATTACGCCGCGCTACTGATACGCCAACGACTCGCAACGAACCAACAGGGGTATTATGTTCTAAGGATTTTGCACATCCTCATGGTCATTCATGTAGAGCTATTATTGAGCTTGATGAGGTGAGCCCGGAAGCCAGCGCAAATGCTTTTCTGGCGATAAATCATCTCTACAGGGGTGCCAATGTTCGTGTGTCTGTCATGAAAGGAACGGAGCAGGTTATGCTCTATGGTGCTCAGCCGGCGGTTGACTCGACAGGTCGAGCAAATAATCTGTTCCGTCGTGTAGAAGCGCGCCTCCGACTTGGTGAGGATATATGGTATCCAGCCGGATCTGTGGAAGTATTAAATAACTTGTGTAAGGATTTCTCACTTGCTGGCAATATCGTAGAAGGCGGAGCTTGCGACTCCTAAATCCTACTGAGAAGTATCGCTGTGAAAGCGTTCATGTATGTCTTTTAAGTGTTGGTCAGTGACGTGCGTATACACCTGAGTAGTGGATATACTGCTATGACCCAAGAGTGATTGAACTGAGCGTAAATCAGCGCCATTCATTAACAAGTCAGTAGCAAAACTGTGTCTCATGGTGTGGGGGCTGACGTGTTTAGTTATCCCCGCTAGACGAGCATAGTGTGATATCATCCGTTGGATACTACGTGCAGATAAGCGACGATAATCGCCTGATGTGGTTGGCTTGGTTGATCGCCTACTGTAGTTGAGAAAAAGAGCAGGTAGGCTGTCTTGACGAGCTTGTAGGTAATTTTCGACCTGTTCAGCGGCATGTTGTGAAACAAACACTGGTCGGTCTTTTTGGCCTTTTCCACGCACCATAAACTCTCGTCGTTTGAGGTTGATGTGGTCTCGATTGAGATTAACGAGCTCCGACACGCGCAGCCCGCTGGAAAAAAGTAGCTCTATGATTGCTCGGTCGCGCAAACCTTGCTCACTGTCTAGTGGTATATTGTCTATCAGATTAACCACCTCGTCGTATTGTAAAAAAGTCACCTGTTTGCGAACCGTCTTCGGTAAGATGATTTTATCGGCAGACAGTGAGAGGATATCACGCCGCGACAGATAGGTGAGGAAGCCGCGCAGCGCAATCAAGTGGTAGCTCTGTGTTAAAATTGACAACGCTTTGCCATCGTTGTCATTTTTATAACGATTTAACCACAGACGATAGCGCCGAATCATCTCTGATGTAATTTTTACTACTTCTATGTCGCCAGCAAATTCAATGAATCGTTCCAGATATAACGAATAGTTTCGGATGGTATTTTGGCTTCTACCGCCCTCTATCTCTAAATGCTCCAGGAAATCAGTTAGTGCCTCTGATACAAACATAAGCCTATTGTACGGGTATTTAGGCAGTTTATCAAATAATGGCTTTTTGCTATCATAAGACAAATACTAACGAAAGGAGCTACAATGGCAAGTAATGATGGAAAGGTTTTCTGTGGAGTTGAGCGAACACTGATTGTATTCAAACCAGACGCAGTCCAGCGGGGAATTGTGGGGGAAATTTTACAACGCTTTGAGCGAGTTGGTCTAAAGATTATTGGTGTCAAGATGGTATCTCCAGACAGGGAACATTATCAAAAACACTATGAGGGCATTGGCAAATTAGCAACTCGTCGTGGTGAAGAGACCCTCAATATTACACTAGATATGATGATGGATGGTCCAGTGATTGCCATGGTGCTCGAGGGTGTGGAAGCTGTAGCAGTGGTTCGTAAAATTGTTGGCCCAACCGAACCGAAATCTGCTGACATGGGTACAATCCGTGGTGACTACTCACACGTCAGCTTTGGTTATGCCGACTCATGCCGTAAGGGCATTCCAAACCTGATCCATGCCTCTGGCGACTCTGAAGAGGCCGTTCAAGAGATTGCCCACTGGTTTGAAGAGGCAGAATTGGTAAATTATACAACACTGAGTGAAAAATTTACTCGCTAGCGCTGGTATGTCCACAGAGTTACCGTGGTATAATAGTAATATGCCTCGGTAGCTCAACTGGATAGAGCAGATCCGTCCTAAGGATAAGGTTGTAGGTTCGACTCCTGCCCGGGGTACCATAGACTATGACAAAGAAGACTAAAACAGTTAAGGCTTTTGATGGTCAGCGTGATGGCGAGGAGTTGTTGTTTGTATTCCGTCGCCACATTATTGCCATGCGCAAAGGTTTCTATTGTCTGCTATTACCGATGACATTTGGTGCAGTGCCGTTTTTGATTTGGCAAAGCAACCTCGAACTGCTGTGGGTATTCTTTGGTAGCTTTATCTTTGGGCTGTTGTTGTTTATTTATCATTTTCTCATGTGGTTTTTTACCTACTTCATCGTGACGGATCGGCGAATTCGCCAGGTTACGCAACGTGGGTTCTTTGGTAAGGATGTTGTAGAATTGCAACTACGAAAAATTCAAACTATCAGTTATAATATCCCAGGGTTCAGCGGCGAAATGTTCAAGTTTGGAACGATTATTATTCAAACATTTGTCGGTGATCTTGTGATTAAGAATGTGGAACACCCAAATAAAATTTACAACATGTTGCAAGATGCAGTAGAAATAGCGAATGAAAGGAATAGTCATGATCAAGAAAGCACTGAAGCGTAAGTCAGAAAAGTCGAAAAAAGTACCGACGCGTATCACTAACGATACGGTCGCTGAACATCGTGAGAAGATTCTGGCGGGTGGTCGTAAGCACAAGTACCCAATTCAATACACCAGGCACCGGTTGGTGTGGAACGCTATATTCATTGGACTTGGAACAGCAATCTTGATGACGGTGTTTGTGTGGGTTCAGCTTTACATTTGGCGTGACACAGGGGATGTCGCTTATCGCATCACGCGCACTGTACCACTGCCTGTGGCGTCCATCGAAGGTGCAACAGTTCGCTATAGTGACTATTTACGATACTACCGCAGTACATTAGCTTCCCTCGAGTCAGTCAATCGTCTGGGTGGTGATGATAAGGTGAAGTTTCAACGACAACAGTCCATGGACTTAGTTGTAAAAATTACATACGCAAAGAAAATTGCTCAAGAAAAGGGAATTACAGTATCAGATTCTGAGATTGATGCAGCGTTGCAACGGCATAAGCGCGGACTTTCTGATGCTTCGTATGATGCTGCCGTTCGTAAGACATTGGGATTGTCTCTCGCTGAGATGAAAGAAAACCTTCGAGATAGCCTCATCACTAGTAAAGTATCCTTTGCTGTTGATGACAAGGCAACCAACCTGGTTTCTGCTATAGATGGAGCCATAAAATCAGGTAAAAGCTTGGCAGATATTGCGACAGAACATGGTCAATCAGTGCAATATGTTGCCGACATGTCAGTTGGCAAGGATAATGCTGACGGCATCACTGAACAGGCTCTGAAAATTGAACCAGGAACCACTTCAGAAGCCAAGCAGACGGTTTCTGGTGACGGCTACTACTTTATTCGTGTTGATGAGCGAACTGATAGTTCTGTGAAGTATAGCTATATTCATGTGCCACTAACGGCATTTAAGGCTAAAGTTGATGCATTCAAGACTGAAAAGAAGGCTACCTACTACATTTCTCTTGATTGAAAAATAATTCACATCTGATATAATTATGCGGAGGAGTCTTGCCGCTGTAGCTCAGTTGGTAGAGCGGCGCTTTCGTAAAGCGTAGGTCACCGGT
>CAUPXC010000003.1:0-36650 GCA_963514965.1 uncultured Candidatus Saccharibacteria bacterium
TCGCGGTACGGCTGATTGAACCAAACGGCCTTGACCTTGCCAGAATCATCCGCCAACACCGCCGTGGTGATCCTCAGACCCCGGCGCACAATCCGCGTCGAAATCGACTCGCAGCGCGCTCGCACCGTCACCTTGCCCGGCTGAAGATCAGCGATATTGACCGCCGCCGAATAATCATCATATGCCCGCGGCAAAAAATCCAGAGCGTCCGCCACCGTCTCCAACCCTGCCGCCGCCAACGCCTGAGCAGTTTTGGGGCCGACGCCTTTGATATGTTCCAGTGGAGTCGTCAGCTTCATCTACGAAACAGCGTTGATGCCTTCCAGCGCGTAGGCGGTATCTTCCCAGCGTTCCACAGCAATACAATCAATGCCCATATTTTTGACTGGGAAATCATTGCCGCCCTCTTCTAGTTTGTCGCCAAAGAATAAAATCTCTTCCTTAGTTACGCCCGTTGCTTCCATCAGTTTCTTCATGCCATGTGCTTTGTCGATACCAGGTTTAGTGACGTCCAGACTAGTGGTGCCTGCCGTCCGAATTTCAAATTCTGGGATGCGTGCTTTGACAGCGTCGTTAAGCATTTTACGTTTTTCCTTGTTGGCTTCAGCCCAGGCGTATTTGTCTTCAGGAGTGGCTTTTTGGCCCAACGCAGAGTACGTCACCTGACTGAGGCGATCTTCGATGATTTCGCCAGCTGGATTGTCCACCCACATGTCGAGCTCTTTGGCCGAGTCCTCAATCGCTTCAAAAATCCGAGCCTTTTGCTCCTCAGTCAAATCTTCTTGGTATTGTAGTCGCCATTCGCCATCCTGGAAACGATAGTAACGAGTGCCACAGGTCGGCATGATGTGCAGTCGACTGAGATCAACGCCCGGAACTTGTTCAATTTGCCTGACGGTGTTTGGATAAATCACCCCTTCAAAATCAGTGCCAGAAATGATACACACGTCGTAATGTTTCAATAATTCTGCCAATAAACCAGCCATGCGTGGTGTCGCTGGCATTTTTGACAGGACAATGGTGTCATCTGAGTCAAATGCTATAATTTTTTTCATTCTTCGTCTCCCTCCATGATTAGCACGAATGTATTTTTACCCTTTTTCAACAGCGACGTAGTGTTGACAGCTTGGTCTTCGGCTATTTTTTCGCCGTTGAGGCTGATGGCGCCAGATTTTAGCAGGCGTTTTGCCTCGCCGTTGGAACTGACCGCACCAGACACCACCAATGCTTCAATCACGCCGACGCCGACATCAACGCGCGGGATTTCCTTGGCGAGAGCGTCCAGGTCATCGTCTGATAATTGGCGGAAATCGCCGCCGCCAAACAACACTTCAGTCACCCGCTCCACTGATTCACGCCGATTGACGCCGTGGACGATGTCGGTGACTTCGCGCGCCAGAACTTTCTGCGCCGAGCGCGCGCCAGGATTGACGGCATGGTTTTCAGCGATGGCCTCGATGGTGTCGCGATCAAGCATAGTGAAGATCTTCATGTACTCGATGGCGCTTTCGTCGTCAACGTTCAGCCAGAATTGATAGAACTTGTAGACGCTGGTTTTATTCTCATTTAGCCACACAGCGCCACCTTCGGATTTGCCAAATTTACGTCCGGTTGATTTGTTGATGAGTAGCGGTGCGGTCATAGCGTAGACTTCGGCATTTTCTTTTTTGCGGATCAATTCCACGCCTGAAACCAAATTGCCCCACTGGTCAGAGCCGCCGATTTGTAAATTGACACCGTGGTGTTTGAACAAATGCCAGAAATCATACCCCTGCAGCAACGTGTAGGTAAATTCCGCAAAACTCAGCCCTTTACCGTTGTCGATGCGTGCCTTGAAAAATTCACGACCGATCAAATCTGCCATGTTGAAATTCTTGCCAATGTCGCGGAGGAACGGCAACAATTCCAAATTGCCCAGCCAATCCGCATTGTCCACCAGGGTAAAATCGCGTCCGGCGAAAATTTGTGACACCTGTGCTTTCAAAGCTCGTTTATTGTGTTCGATTTCTGCATATGAAAGTAGGCTCCGCTCTTCGGTGTCGCGCATATCGCCAATCATACCCGTGCCGCCACCAACCAGTAGAAACACCTTGTGTCCGCGCTCCAAAAAATGCCGCACCATCATATAGACCGCCAAATGCCCGACATGCAAACTGTCAGCTGATGGATCTGTCCCCAAATAGAGCGTAAAATTCTCCGAATCGATAAGCTTGTCATTGGTGAATGTGGTCTGGTTCCAAAACCCGCGCCACTGTAATTCCTCTGATAACTGCATATTTTCTCCTTGGTCAGCTAATCTTAGTATCAGTATATCAATTTTTGGCAGTTGATGCGAACCATGTGCGTGATATAATAGATTACGTGAATAAGAGTAGTACAAGTAGCAGCAACAAATCGCCTTCTAGTCCCAGGAAATCTGCGACAAAGCGATTAAGCTTATACGCCAATTTGGCACATAAGCGTAAAGTTAAAAAAGATAAAGATTCGCGCGAGCGTGCTGAATATTTGGCAAGCTTACCGAAGCACCCAGTGAAGCGATTTTTCTATCGCTTACATCCAAAGCGGTTAGCTAACTATTGGTTCTCCAAACGCGGCGCAAAGATGGCGCTGAAAATTGCTGGTGTTACTCTGCTATTGATGATCTTGTTTATCGGTGGGCTGTTCGCATATTTCCGCAAAGATTTGGATAAGATTCGACCAGGCGAAATTGCCAAACGTGTCCAAACAACAGTCACGAAATATTATGACCGTAACGGCGTGCTACTCTGGGAAGATAAAGGAACTGGTAACTACAAACTGGTGGTCGAAGGTGACCAAATTAGCAATCACCTCAAACATGCTACTGTTGCCATTGAGGACAAGGATTTTTACAAGCACCACGGAGTTAGTGTTAGCGGCTTGACGCGTGCGGTATTTTCAACGGCATCTGGAGGACAGGTCCAGGGAGGATCGACATTGACCCAGCAGCTCGTCAAACAGGTGTTCTTTGCGGATGAAGCTGGTGAACGTGGTCTCAAGGGTATCCCGCGTAAGATCAAAGAGATGATTTTGGCGATTGAGGTTGAACGCATGTACAACAAAGACCAAATCTTGTCACTATACCTCAACGAATCGCCATATGGAGGTCGCCGTAATGGCGCTGAGTCAGCTGCACAAACGTACTTCCACAAGAGCGCAAAAGACCTAACTATAGCCGAAGCAGCCCTGCTAGCAGGAATTCCGCAGAATCCGTCCTACTTTAATCCGTACAATACTGCTGGCAACAAGGCGTTGATCGAGCGCCAACACACCATCTTAGACTACATGACAGAACAAGGCTACATCACTCAAAAAGAAGCAGATGAAGCCAAAAAATACCCAATTCTTGACAATTTGTATCCACAAGTTGAACAAACCGAGGGTATGAAGGCACCACACTTTGTGATGATGGTTCGATCACAACTCGAGAAAGAGCTCGGTCAAGCGGTTGTTGGACGAGGCGGACTAACTGTCAAAACAACACTGGACTGGCGCATCCAAGAAAAACTAGAAAATGAGATGAAAGCCTTCTTTGCGACCGGCCGCCCAGCCGCCATCAACGCTCACAACGGTGCATCAGTCATAGAAGACGTGCAAACGGGTCAAATCGTTGCCCTGATGGGTAGCCGTGACTTTAACTATCCGGGCTTTGGTCAGGACAATGCGGCCACAGCCTTTGTCCAGCCAGGTTCATCCATCAAACCATTTGTGTTCACTCACCTGTTTAGCAAGCGTGGTAGTCAGGCATATGGGAGTGGCACCATACTAAAAGATGAAAATATCGACTCAATTTATGGCGCTAAGCTGAACAACTGGGACAACAAATTCATGGGCGACATCACCATTCGCCGAGGGCTCGGTTTGTCTCGTAACACCCCAGCAGTGAAAGCGATGTACATCGCTGGTAACGGCAGTCCAAAGCCAACTGTGGAGTTCATCCGAGGTCTTGGTAACTCAGAATACTGTAAACAGGAGGAAGACTCAGGTGGCTATGGTCTATCGGCCGCCATCGGTGGATGCGGTGCCAAACAAACTGAACTGGTTAATGCCTATGGTACTTTGGCTCGCTTGGGTGTCAGTAAAAAATCTACTTCCGTGTCTGAAGTGATCAATTCTCAAAACGAAACCCTTCTTAAATGGAAAGATGAATCAAAGCAAGCTGTCGATCCGCAGGCCGCCTATATCACCAACGACATCCTAGCTGACCGATCGAGCACATTGGTGACAGGAAGTATCCCGGGTGTGCGCGCTAGCTACAAGACCGGAACCTCCGACAAGGGCAATCAACCAAAAGACATCTGGCTAGCGAGCTATACCCCAGCTCTCGCCATGACGCTCTGGCTTGGTAACTCCGACAGTCGTACATTGACCTCCATAAACTCGTCAACTGGTCTCCCGGTGATTCAGAAAGTCATGAGCTTTGCACATACCCAGGTCTACCAGCCAGCTGGTAAGTGGAAATCAAGCATGTGGTACACCCGCCCATCTGGTATCAAGCAGAATGGCAAAGAACTGTACCCATCGTGGTGGAACCAAAACCAAGGACAAAGTTCGTCCAAGATGACATTTGACCGCATCTCTAAAAAGAAGGCTACTTCCTGTACTCCAGAGGGCGCACGAGAAGAAGTTGACGTGATCAAGGCAGTTGATCCAATCACCAAAAAAGAGTCTTTCAGTGCGCCATCAGGCTACAACGCTACTGCTGACGACGATGTGCACAACTGTAGCGATGCCAAGCCTCGTGTCGCCAGCATCACCGCGTCTGGCTCGAGTAATAAATACACTATTGATGTCAGTGTTGATGGAGGAAAATTTGGTCTAGCGACGCTTGATATCTTGGTTGACGGACATTCAGTCAAATCAAGCAATATCAGCGGTAACAGCGCCTCAGACCGCATCTCAGTCAATGTGTCATCAGGATCACACACTATCACCGTGAATGTCCGCGACGAAGGGTACTACACCGCAAGTAGCTCAAAAACTGTCAGCGACGATTAATCGTCTTGACTATTCGCCAACCTAATCAGCTCAGCCTCGCGCTGGGCTGATGTTTTTGTAGTCGTAGAACGACGACGAGCTTGCTGCACAGGCTTCTGAGTTTTTACTGCTGGCTTTTTAGTAGTCTTCTTGGCTGATCCTTCTGGACTAGTCTGCACTTTCCGACCAGCAGAGCGACGTTTTGTGATGACAGCTGTTTGTCGCGTTGGCTCTGGCGGAGTTGTTTGCTCGACAACTTTAGCAAACATCATTTTACCAGCGTCAGTTTGTAGGCTACGGATGATTTCAATGCGCTTTTTCTGGCCCAGGAACTTTTTGGCCTGCTCAACCACCACCATGGTGCCGTCATGCAAATAACCGACTGCTTGATGAGAATCTTGGCCTTTTTGCGTCAATTCCAACGTCAATTCATCGCCAGGTAGATAGCTCATCCGCAAACTCTTGGCTAGCTCATTGATATTGAGGATCTGAATTCCTTCGACTTGCGCCACCTTGTTCAGGTTGTAGTCCAGCGTTAGGATAGCAGCGTTCATTTCCTTGGCGAGTTGCAGCAAACGGTTATCAACACCCTCAGGGATGCGCGTCGCATCATCAAGCAGTGTGAACGAGCCGCCCAGTACATCTTTGAGTTCCTTCATGGCGTCCATACCAAAACGGGCACGTTCGCGCTTGGCATGATCAGCACCGTCAGCCAGCAGTTGCAGCTCTATCAGCACACTGCGCGGCACGATAATCTGCCCCAACAAGAAACCAGTCTTTGCTAGATCAACCACCCGGCCGTCCATCAACACCGACGTGTCAACCAAAATCGGCAGCTGCGTGCCGCTACCTGCGTGCCGCCGCGGCTTGACCAGCAGATATATCTCTGCCATGATGGCCAGCAGCATGATAATGATAAGAAGTTCGATTGTTTTTTCCATATTAATTTCCTTTTATAACATTTATTGTAAATAATCAATCAGCGCCTGACGTAGGTCGCCGACGCCGCGCACAAATGCGTCTTTGTGAGTTTTTGGCGCGATGGCGTAGGTAAAGCCGAGTTTCTTGGCCTCTTTGACGCGGGCGTGCCAGCCTTGAGCCGAGCGCACTTCGCCGCCCAAACCAACTTCACCAAATACCACGGCTTCGTCACTGAGTTTGCGGCCAGCTGAGGCTGAGGCGATGGCCATGGCGACTGCCAAGTCCGCCGCTGGATCGCTCAGTTTCAAGCCGCCAACCACATTGATGTAAATGTCTTTGTCGGAGAGATTGAGCTTGGTACGCTTTTCCAGCACCGCCACCAACAAGTTCAGGCGGTTGAGGTCAAAACCGCTGGCTGCGCGCTTAGGGTAGCCAAAATTCGTCGGGTTGACCAACGCCTGGATTTCTACCAGTAGCGGCCGCGCGCCCTCCATGGTCGCCAGGACGATGGAGCCGTCGAGGTTTTGCCGCTCTGCTAGTAAGCTCGCCGACGGATTAGCCACAATCTGTAGGCCGTCCTCGTGCATTTCAAAAATTGCTGCCTCATTGGTCGAACCATAGCGATTTTTCTGCGCCCGCACTACGCGAAAACCACCGTAGCGATCACCCTCAAAATTCAGCACCACGTCAACCAAATGCTCCAGAACTTTCGGCCCGGCAATTGAACCTTCCTTGGTGACGTGGCCAACCAAAATCACTGCGGTATTCGAGGCTTTGGCGGCGCGAATGATGACGTTGGATGAGTTGGTGATTTGGCTAACTGAGCCTGGCGCTGAGGCAATGTCTGCGAGCGACAAGGTCTGGATGGAATCGACGATCACCAGGTTGTACTGGCCAGTCTGGATAGAGGCGGCGATGTCTTCGGCGCTATTGCTGGACGCAAGCTGCAAGTTCTCTGAATCAACCGCACCCAACCGCTCAGCCCGCAATTTAACCTGCGATACCGACTCCTCACCGCTGACGTAGAGTACTGGTTGCTGCCGAGCGATAAACGCCGCGACTTGCGCTAGCAGGGTGCTTTTACCAATTCCCGGCTGCCCCGCCACCAGCACCACACCACCTGGCAAAAAGCCGCCGCCGAGCACCGCGTCAAGGTCGGCGATGCCGGTTGCCAGCCGTGCTTGCTTGGCCTCGGTAGCCGTCTCGCTGAGCTTGAGCGTGGTGAGCGCCTTGCCCTTACCGCTGCTGCGGGCTACCGCCGAGGCACCGGTGTCAACTGGTAGTTGCTCAACCAGCGAGTTCCACTCGCCGCAATTTTCACACTTACCGACCCACTTCGGATAGCTGGCGCCGCATTGCTGGCAAATGAATTGTGATTTTGCTCGAGCCATCACTCTACCGCCCTTTGGCTGTCGAGGCTCTGACTGAGCCGATCAGCCTGTTCACCCAGTGCATTTAGTTTTTCGACATCAGCATTGTACTGATCGATCTGCTGGAGTAACGCAGCCTTCTGACTATTCAAGCGTTGACCTTCGGCTTGCAATTGCGAACGCTCAGCCTGGAACTGCTGCTGTGAACCAAAACCACCGCTAGTAGCTCGTTGATTGAAATCGCGAATTTTGTCGTTCAGCACTGTCATCGACGTATCGTAGCTTTCCTTTCGCTGCTCAATCACCGCTCGCTGCTGCTTCAGCTTCGCTTGCAGAGTAGTCACTTGCCGCTCCAAATCAACAAACCGCTGATTGTATTTTGCATGCAGAGCAACCACTCGTGATCGGTCACTGAAAAATCGAGCATAGTGCGTTTCCAACTCTGAGCCCAAATCGGCATGTTCCGTGCCTAAAATGGAGTGAAGCTCGTTGGACCGAGAGCCTGGCTGCGCTCGATCATAGTACGCCATGCGTTCTTCCAACTTATTGTCTTTGATCCTCGCATAGGCATGTTCCAACAATTGACCAAGCCGCTGCTTTTCGGCGTCAGATAATCGCGACCACGCCGCGTGTAACATCTCGTGCGCCGCCGTCACCTCTTTGATACCGTCAAGCTCAGGGTTTGGCACATTGTAAATATGGATAGTATCCTCCACCGACTTGTAGCAACCCAAAATTGGGCTGGCTTTTTCCGACCGACGACACTCAGCATTAAATTCATTGGACGACTCCAGCCGTGGCTGAGTGACGTAAAATTGAAATCTACCGTGCTCCGACATGCCAGCGTTTGTTGCCAATTGAGCAATCTCAGTACTGGGCTGAAATTGCCAAGCTCGCACATGATCGAGTACAAATTGCCGGTTGAGCACCACCCAACCACTGAAGGCCAATATAGCTACTGACAGTAAAAAGCTCCCTAGTTTGCTAATCTTCGACATCAATTATTACCTCACCTTTTTTCATTGACGCAATTAATGTTGATCCTGCGTGCGCTTTCGACAGCACTGCTTCACTCAACGGATCTCCCAACAGAGTCTGGACAGTCCGCCGAAGGCGTCTCGCTCCGCGTTCAGCGTCAAAGCCATGGTCAATGATGCGACGTTTGACACTTGGTTTAATTACCAGTTTCATGTCATGATTCTCAATCGCCGCGTTTAGCTCACTGGCAATGCCATCAAATATTTTGCCAGCCACTGCTCGGCTCAACGCCTGGAATACGATGATAGCATCAAAACGCTCGATCAATTCTGGCTTCAAGAATTCCTCCAAAGCCTGCCGCGCCGTCCGGTCGTTGTGTCGCTGCACGTCCTTGGCGCTGCGTTTCTTTGTGCCGCCAAAGCCCAGCGCTTCAGTATTCATCATGCCCGCCGAACCAACGTTGCTGGTCAAGATGATGATGGTATGGCGAAAGCTGATCACTCGCCCTTGCGCGTCAGTCAATTGACCATCTTCCAGTAGTTGCAGTAGCAGATTCATCATGTCTGGATGTGCTTTTTCAATCTCATCAAATAACACCACACTGTACGGCTGCCGACGAACTTTGTCGGTCAATTTACCGCCATCTTCATACCCCACATAGCCCGCTGGAGCACCGACCAACCGACTCGTCGTGTGTTTTTCGGAGAATTCACTCATGTCAATTTTGATGAGGCTCTGCTCGCCACCGAACACTTCCCGCGCCAACACGCGAGCCAATTCAGTTTTACCAACACCTGTCGGCCCCAAAAATACGAAAGATCCCATGGGTCCACTATGCCGATGTAGTCCGGCACTGTTTCGTCGAATAGCCCGAGCCAGCTCAGTGATTGCTTCGGTCTGTCCCAACACAAATTTACCTAATCTATTTTCCAGCTTGATCAAGCTTTTGGCTTCGGTATGCGCCAACTTCTTCACTGGCACACCAGTCATGGCACTGACCGCCGACCTCAAATACGCTTCATCCAACTGCGGCAATGTGTCTTCGTTTGCGCCCAGATCACCAGCGCGTTTTTCCAATTGCTTCATTTGCGTCTTGAAACGCGCCGCTCGTTCATAGTCTTCCGCCTCCACGGCCGCATCAATTTTACCCGCCAGCCGCTTGATCTGCTGAGCTAATTTTTGACGGCGGCCTGGTTTGAGTGGCTGCTTTGACCGCATCAACGCCGCTGCTTCGTCCAGCACATCAATTGCCTTATCTGGCAAAAATCGATCCATTACATACCGCTGGCTCAGATCCACCGCCAATTTGACAACTGCCTCGTCGATGCTCAGCTGATGATGCAACGCCAATCGACTACTCAGCCCCATCACCATCCGCACCGCTTCTTCTGCCTCAGGTTCCGCCACCACCACCGACTGGAACCGTCGGCTCAAAGCAGCGTCTTTTTCAATGTATTTGCGATATTCATCAAAGGTCGTCGCCCCGATCACCCGCACTTCGCCGCGCGCCAACGCTGGCTTCAAAGCATTGGCGGCGTCCATTGAGCCTTCGGCCGAACCGGCGCCCACCAGTAAATGCAGCTCATCGATAAACAAAATAACTTCTTGGTGCTCCTTGGCAACTGCTAGCACTTTTTGCAAACGTTCTTCAAACTGTCCGCGAAATTTCGTCCCCGCCACCATGGAAGCCAGATCCAACTGAATGATCCTTTTGCCTTCCAAAAATGCCGGTACTTCACCATCAACGATTCGCTGCGCCAAACCTTCAACAATTGCAGTTTTTCCCACGCCTGGCTCACCGATCAAGGCTGGGTTATTTTTGCTGCGCCGACCCAGCACCGTGATAACGCGCGACAGCTCCTTGTCTCGCCCAATCATCGGATCGACCAGCCCCTGCCGAGCGCGTTCCGTCAAGTCATTGCCAAACTTCTCTAGCAGCTTGATGGACTTGCGTTCAGTCGTCGACACTGACTCAGTTTGTTGATCGGCTTCCGACTGCTGCCTATCAAACACGCCCTCCAAGTCGCCACGGAGCGCCTCCAAATCAACGTTCATATCACGCAAAATCCTAGTAGCCCGTGCTTCGCGCTGCGTCAAGATGCTATACACCAAATGCTCCGTACCGATTCGCGATTGTCCAAATTCCAGCGCCAGCTCCCACGCCATGCGCACTGTCGCCAAAACATCAGCCCGCACTCCATGGTCAACAACCGCAAATACTACCGCACTCGGCGTCAATTCCAGCGCCGTCTCAACGCGGTCAAGCGTCACGCCGCTTTCTGCCAAGATTTTGGCACCCAGGGAAGAATTCTGAGCCAATATCCCCAGGAGAATATGTTCAGTTCCCACATACGGGCTTCCTTGATTTTGGGCAATCACACCAGCTCGCTCAAAGCTAGCCCGCGCCGTATCTGTCAGGCGCGATTCCAGCTCAGAGAAATCTCTCGGCTGTTCCATTATCGCCTCCTTTCATCGCTTATCGGCGAATAATTTAAGCACTTCGCCAATCTTATCCTGCTGTTTCCTCAATGGCATTAAACAAGCTGTCTTCTACATTCTTGCGAGGCTTGTTTTCAGCTGGTTTAACAGCCGCCTTTGCCTCGATGTCTAGTTCATAACCGGTCAGACGTGACGCCAAGCGAACATTCTGCCCAGCCCGGCCGATGGCCACTGACTGCTGATCCTCGCTGACATAGACCGTTGCTCGCTTTTCGTCTTCATTGACCGTCACGCTCAGTACTTCCGCTGGGCTCATAGCATTAGCGATGAAGCCAGCCGCGTCTTCCTCAAACGGAATGATATCAATTTTTTCCTGGTCGCCGATTTCGTTCATCACTGCTTGAACACGCGTGCCGTGACCACCAACAAAGGTGCCGACTGGGTCAACGCCTGGCAGCGCCGATGCGACCGCTAGTTTAGTGCGGCGACCAGCTTCGCGGGCAATGGCTTTGATTTCCACAGCGCCCGTTTCCATCTCTGGCACTTCCTGGCTAAACAAGAAGCGTACAAACTCTTCATTGCCACGGCTCAAAATCAATTGCGGACCGCGACCTTCGCGCTCGATGTCCTTGATATACACCTTGACGCGGCGACCAACACCGTAGTACTCGCCAGGAATCTGCTCGGACTGCGGCATGATACCGACGGCCTTGCCTAGCTCAATTCGCACCACGCGCGGCTCAACCCGCTGAATCGTACCAGTTACCACCGTGCCAATTTTATCTTCAAATTCTGCCAGCACCACCTCGCGCTCTGCCTCACGCAGCCGCTGCAAAATCACTTGCTTGGCGGTCTGGGCTGCCACCCGGCCAAATGTCGTCACGTTGTGGGTCTCGACCGTCACTTCGCTGCCTAACTCAGCCGCCGGGTCAACCGTTTTGGCCTCGTCCAGACTCATTTGATTGACATCATTTTCAACTTCTTCAACCACCGTTTTAACGACCGACACCACAGCCGTACCGCTGTTGATGTTCAAGCTGGCGCGCACCAACTGCTCGCGCGTCCCGTTATCACGCCGCCACGCCGCCGCGATAGCCTGCTCGATCACCTCTAGAACTGTCTCTTCTGGTAGGTTCTTTTCCTCAGCAATCGTCCGCAACGCCAACGTCAACTGCTTAATGTTCAAATCTTCCATACTACTCTCCTTTATCACTTATGATTATACCACGATACGAGGCTGCGCTGCGATGCACATATCCTCATACGAAAAATTCCGACCTTGGCGGCCGGATGTACACTACACATTCTATACCAGTTCGCTGGCCATGTCAAGCATACCGCGTAGTCCGCGCCTTCTCCGTGCCATATCGAGCAAAGCGGTCCTGCAAAGACCGGCCGTAAACCCAGTAAACGGCTGGTCAAAGAGGGTGAATATTTCGGCATACTCTTTATTTTCCGTCACCTTAACACCCGAGAAGATATTCGCGCCCTCATTATACTCACGCCGCATATCATTGATGAGCACTCTTGATGCAAAACGCCCAATCACCCTATCAATCTCCCGCTGGATACGATTCAACTCATCCATGATGGCATAATAATTACGACTATCCTTGTCCATGCCATATTGTTCTCGCAATGATCTACCCGGGGCTCTCTCAACAACGGCGGCAGGTGGTGAATAGCCATCACCTACCAAGGCCAATACTGACGAGGTCGTGATGTCTGAATTATCCTGCTCAAGTTCTTCGCCTAACATATTCAACGTGAGCGTTTGTATCTGCGCCTCATCCTTATCCCGATGTCGCTTACTCAAATACGGAATGTCAGGACCTGGATCAATAACATAAGCATGTAATGCACCTAATCGAGCTGCGGCAATCTTATTTTGTATCACCTTTTCTTTACCCCGCCCATGATATTGCATCCAATCTGGATTTCGGCTGACCGACGCAATAGCCGTCAGCTCCAAGGTTCGCTGAAAACCCTCATCATCAGCCAGCTCTGGACGGAATAAAACCGCAGTCACTTGATGGTTTTCCTGGTCCATCGGCGACTTGACCGGATACTGGCGAATATGCTCACTTTTCACTTTATTATAATAGCATTTTATTTCTTTATTGTCAATGTGATTGTGTCCGTGTCGTTGCTTATTTTGTCTTTCTATGACATAATACTACTATGTTTACCATCCGCTCGACCGATAAAGATGGCCAGCCAAGTTTTCAAGTGGACATCGCGCCAAACTGGCCTATTTTAGACCAAGCAAAAACAAATTGGTTGACTGGCAAACCGGCTACTGTCGACAAAGTCCCTATATATCCTGAAACACGCGACTGGGTACTTGGGCCGGCTATTCAGGTTTATAAAGAAACAACGTTCTATCTAAAAGATAACCGGATTCCAGATTCTCCAATCAAGACAGCCAATGATGAAGCACGTTGTAGCCTAATGGATTGCTACGTTAACCCTGAGGATATCACAACATTATTATTGATGCCCCACCTCGATAAGGTATTTGACATTGATTCGCCCGAAGAAGCCGCGTCAGCTGAATCGTATTTGAACCGCAAAATAGGCTCAAAAGTACTCCGCATGATATTTAAAAATATTCCTGAATTAAAGGACCCTATTTTGCGAAGAACAATCGACAGCTCCCTGGTTGAAACAAAAGCTGATATCACCCTAGCCGTTGAAGCCCGTAAAATTTATGAGCTACCGGCAGACGACGAGTCGGTGAACCTCATCAGGCAAACTGCTTGCAAAAAAGTTGATAGACAACTCTCCGCCATGCGAGATGCCATGACAGAACTTGCATATGTCAGTGGCACCTATCGACCGAAACACAAGCCAGAGCTAAATACTGCCGACAGAAGAGAGATCTTCGCTGAGATGATCGCAGCTAAATACGAGCCGCCAGCTGAGTCTTAGCTCACCCCTTACATTTTTCCAGAACATTGGCAGAGGCTTGCTTCTCAGCGTCAGTGACCCACAAGTGGTATTTTTTCTTCACCGCAATTTGCCGGGCAACATATTGGCAGCGAAAATCCTTGTTAGGCGGCAACCAAGTTGACGCATCGCTATCACCCTTATTCTGGTTTGCTTGTCCTTCTGACGCCAGTAGGTTCAGTGGATCATTCGCCAATTTTTCCCTGTCAATCGCTGATAAATTCTGCGCGCCCTTTTGCCAGGCGTCACTCAGCGCCACCACGTGGTCAATCTGTACTTTGGAACTGGTTTTTTCACCGCGCTGAAAATGAATGGTTTGACCAGTGTATGGATCTTGCAAAACACCAGAGAGCACCTTGCAGCCTTCGCCTACTTTTTCATCGCTCAAGTCCCTGGCTAAAATCACTTCACGCACCGAGCAACCATCGATTTTGCCCCAGCCATTACCAAATTGCTTGCGCGTATAGCCCGTTTTGGGTGCACGCCCTTTTACTTCTAGTTTGTTCAATTCATCAAGCGCGGTTGAACTGCCAAAATACTGTTGCTGTAGATCAGCCGGGACAGGAGCCAGCTTTGGCTGCGACAGCTGTGACGACCACACCGCCAAAACCGACAGCACCACCACAAACAACGCCATGATGCGCCTGCGCTGTAATGTTACCCCCTTCATATTGCTAGTATATCGAATACCGTAAGCCTTTTCCAACCAGCCAATCTCACAGTCCGCAAATGATATAATGAGACTATGACAAAACTCAAGCATTTACTCGATACCTTTACACCCCATCACTATGACCTAACCCTCGACCTGACCCGCGCCGAGGAAAAATCGTTTTCTGGCACAGTGATCATTTCCGGCGAGTCGACTGGCGAGTCGATTTTGCTACACGCCAAAGATTTGACTATTCACTCAGCGTTGATTGACAATCAGCCAGCTGAGTTTTCTCATGGTGAATTTGATGAGTTCCAGCTGTCGCGCCCAGAGTTATCAAGTGGCCAGCATACCGTTCGCATCGACTTTTCCGGCACCATCACCGACGCTATGCATGGGCTGTATCCATGTTATTTCACCCACAATGGCGTGAAAAAACAGCTGTTTGCCACTCAATTTGAGTCACACCATGCCCGCGAGGTATTCCCGTGTGTTGACGAACCAGCCGCCAAAGCCACGTACGACGTGACGCTGGTGACCGCTCCGGGATTGACTGTCCTCGGCAATATGCCCGTCACCGAAGCATCTGAGAGAGACGGCGCGCTAACAACCACTTTCGCCACCACGCCGCGCATGAGTAGTTATTTGCTGGCCTTTGTCGTCGGCGAACTCCACAAGAAAACCGCTCATACCAAATCTGGTGTTGAAGTTAATATTTGGGCAACGCCAGCCCAAAGCGAGGAGACGCTGGATTTTGCACTAGACATTGCCACTCGTTCAATTGATTTTTATGATGAATATTTTGGCGTACCATATCCGCTGCCAAAGTCTGACCACGTGGCGCTGCCAGATTTCTCGTCGGGTGCCATGGAAAACTGGGGACTCATCACCTACCGCGAAAGTTGCTTGCTGGCTGACCCGAAATTAACGCCGGAATCATCCAAACGCTTCATCGCCACCGTCATCGCCCACGAACTCAGCCACCAGTGGTTTGGTAATTTGGTGACCATGCAGTGGTGGAATGACCTGTGGTTGAATGAGAGCTTCGCCAATATGATGGAATACGTGGCGGTCGACGCGCTGCATCCTGAATGGCGGATGTGGGAGGATTTTGCAACGAGCGAAGTCACTGCGGCACTGCGGCACGACAGCTTGGACGGCGTGCAGCCAGTGCAGGCCGATGTCAATCACCCAGACGAAATCAGCACATTGTTTGACCCATCAATTGTCTATGCCAAGGGTGGACGGCTACTGGTGATGGTACGGCGGCTGATCGGCGAGGAAGCGTTTCGCTCTGGTTTGAAGGCATATTTTGAAAAATTTGCTTACCAAAACACTGTTGGCGATGATTTGTGGCGAGAGCTAGAAACTGCCAGCGACCAGCCGATTATTAACCTGATGAGCACTTGGATTTCACAGCCAGGTTTGCCGATCGTACAAGTCGAACAGGATAATTCGGCCGAGCAATCGACTGCCACCCTGCGCCAAGAACGTTTTTTCATCGGCGACCATCAACCGTCCGACGCCCTGTGGCCAATTCCACTGTTTGCCAACCAACCGCTTACTGACGAAATCTTGACCGAGCGTGAAAAGACGTTCACCATTGAGAAACCGCTGCAGCTGAACTGCGGGCTGAACGGACATTTTGTGACCAAATATGATACTGCTGCTCGCAAGCAACTGTTGGCCAACATCAATGAACTACCTACTCTGGATAAAATCTGCCTGCTCCAAGACGCCACGCTGTTGGCTCGGGCTGGATTTGAAAATTCAGCTTCACTCCTGCCACTAGCGCTGTCGCTGAAACACGAAACCAACGAAAAGGTTTTCGACATGGCGGCTGGCGCACTGGCGGAACTGCGCAAGTTTGTTGACGATGATGACGACGCAAAAGCCCACTTGAAGCGAATTTCCGGTGAGTTTGCCCGCGCTACGTTCGACGAATTGGGCTGGGACGAAACGCCTGGTGAGTCTGACGACGACCGCGAACGGCGCGTCACTGCTCTGGGCTTGATGATCTATAGCGAAGACCAGACAGTGCTAGCGGAAGCCAAGCGGCGGTTTGATGATCAATCCCTCGAAGAATTACCAACAGAAATCCGTTCACTGATCATCAGTACTAATGTGCGCCACTTTGAGACATCAGAGATGATTGACAGCCTGTTCCAGACCTACCAGCAGACGCCATCAAATGATCTACAGGCTGACATTACCCTGGGACTTACTGCCACCAAAAACCCTAAAACTGCGCAAAAAATCCTTGCAAATATCAAGCGCCCTGACATCATTCGTCCACAAGATGCCAGCCGTTGGTTTGTCTATCTCATCCGCACCCACGAAAGCCGCCAGCTCACTTGGGATTGGCTGAAGGACAATTGGACGTGGGTTGAAACAACCTTTGCTGGCGACAAAAGCTACGATGATTTCATCCGCTACGCTGCCATCGGGCTGACAACGAGCGACGAACTGGTTGACTTTCGCCACTTCTTTGAGCCGATGCTGAGTATCCCAGCCCTGACCAGAACGATTGAACTAGGTATCACGGAAATCGCAGCACGAGTTGAGCTGATTGAGCGAGACAAGGCGGGCGTGCTCGCTGCTTTGCAAACAACGCTGTGATATATTACGCCACATGTTTGACAAAATATCTTGACATTTTATTCTATTAGTGGTATATAATATATTAGCTTTTCGCTCGAGTTTCCACAAAAAAGGGCGTGAAGTTGTCCTTTTTGCTTGAGTGATGGTCCTTAGGAGGGGTCATGAAGCGTCTTTTTGTCGGATATCTCTTCCTCATCGCCGCCACTGTGGTGGCATACCTCACTGCTAGAGCAGGACACCTTGCTCTAGCCTTACTCCCCCTGGTGTCATACGCGGCCACCCTGGTCTGGATCCTTTACAAGGACCGTTAAGAGGCGTCTCTTTGACGCGGTGACGTACTGCCATGTCAAAGAATTGATAAAAGACAATCAGCGCCTCGCTGAGGCGCTGATTAGCGTAGCTGAAGCGACTCCTAGTGTCGTTCTGAGACAAGGGGAGGTCTACACAATAGACCTCCCTGATCAAGATAAGCTCGTCCTCTACCGGCGTACTGCCGAAGAGGAGGAAAGGAAGGGCTGACCGCCCGCCTAGAGAATAGCTCGCCTCGAGGTTACAGACCTCGGCTTGAGCCTCTCGGCGGGCTATTTTCTTTGATTTATTTTACTCCAACACCACCTGCTTTCGTACTGTCAGCGGATTACCCTCGACAGCTACCGCCAGTAACCGCATGTCACATCCTTCATATTGCGGATGCTTTGCCATGAATAATTCAGCTGCAAAGCGCATTTGCCGCTGTTTTTTGGCGGTAATCGCCGCCAACCCGCCGCCGAAGTCATCGTTTTTCCGATATTTAACCTCAGTAAACCACAGCACGTCATCTTTCATGCTGACAATATCAATCTCGCAGTACCGCGTCCGCCAGTTGCGGGCAATGATCTCATGTCCATCCGCTGTCAGCCAGTCCGCGGCCGTCTGTTCACCCATATCGCCAATTTGACGCGTCGTATTTCCCTGCTGATGTTTAATTTGACTACTAGACGATGGTTGCGAATTCCCCTCAGTGCCGGCATATTTTTGCAGTGGCGCAAAACTCAGCCGATGTAGCGGCGTCACACCCAACCGCTCAATCGCCGCACGGTGCTTGGCCACACCATAGCCAGCATTCGACGCGAAGCCGTATCCTGGATAGACCACGTCTTGCTCGGTCATGTACTGATCGCGCGCTACTTTGGCGATGATCGATGCTGCTGATACGCTCGGGATCAACCCATCGGCCTTGGCCATCACCGTCACATATCGCTCCAGCGCCGTATCCGCCAGAAAATTGACCGTCCCGTCAATGATAATTTCATCAAATGCCAAATTTTTCTCCTTGCATTGCGACTGAATTTGCTTGACTGCTCGCCGCGTCGCCAGACGCAAGGCCTGACTCATACCAACGTCGTCCAATTCTCCAGCACTCACCCAGCCCAGCGCCCACGCAGCCGCCTGCTCACGAATTGCCTCGTCCAAAGCCTCGCGGCATTTTTTGGTCAATTTTTTACTGTCGTTTAGCTCTTCGATCTCAGCACCGCCCAAAATCACTGCGCCAACCACCAGCGGTCCCGCCCATGGCCCACGCCCAACTTCGTCAATGCCGAGAATCATACTCATCATTATAACAAAAGGTTGCGTCCTACACAGAGTACTAGGTCCTCAAATTAGATAAATATCGACTCACATCAGTAACATGGAAGTAGACAGTCTAAATTATTGCATTATTATATATTTTATGGTATAGTAAAAGAGTACTAAACACACCGAACTAGGAAGGAGGTGTTTAGTTGTGGTGGCATGGGCCATGGCTGCTTTAATAGCACTCACGTGCTTATTGGCGGCTCTAGACTTCATGCTGCTCGGCATGATCTTTTTATTAGATCTACTGACAGCAGCCGGGCCGCCCTCCTACCCAGGCCCTCGTTAAAGAGAGCCTGTCACAGCCCGCCGAGACGGCTCACAGACTATCAACTGTTCTGTTTGAGCCTCTCGGCGGGCTATTTTCTTTTTACAAACCGCCAGCCCATCCAGCCCAGCCACACCGCCGCCGCGCCCAGCGTATTTGCCAAAATATCCCAATTAGTATCATTCAGCGTGATACGCGCCAAACCAACTTTGACCATATATAATTCCGCCAGTTCATTGATACAACCGAGCGCCGACACCAGTGCAAACAGCGAAAACGCCATCACCAGCCAGTGCGACCGCCAGTGCATCGCCAATACCAGATATACCCACAACAGCCCGGTGAACAATCCGCCGCCCACGAAATGCGTGGTAAAACTGGTGTCTCGCCCCTCGATGAGCGGCGACGGCAGATACCACGAAATGAAGAATAGTACACAAGCGAGGTATAACAACCAGCGGTATTTTGTTTCGTCAGTGAAACCATGACGACGCAACACATATGGCACTACACATGCCAGCATTACAGGAACAAACACAGAAATATAATGAAAGATTGACATATTGGCATTATACCATGAGAAAACCGCCCCCAGAGAGGGCGGTCTGTTTACCTCAAAACCAATTACGCTTCTTTATGGCGAGCTTCTACTTCAGCAGCCTTGGCGTCAAGTTCTGCCTGAGCAGCGTCTTTTTCAGCTTGCTTGGCAGCGGCAGCCTGTGCGGCCTCCTCTTTCAAGCGTTCAGCTTCCGCTTCAGCCTTGGCGTCATGCACGTTATTGACAGCCACGCGGTCAAAGTTTTTGGCAGTCAGGCGAGCTGATTTACCAGAACGCTTACGTAGGAAACTAAGGAACTTGCGGCGAACCTTGGCACGGCGGACAATTTCTACCTTTTCAATCAGCGGGCTGTGCAACAAGAATGATTTTTCCACGCCAACACCTGAGGCGATCTTACGAACGGTGATGCGCGAGGTGTGCGAACCTTTGTTGTCGGTGCGGATGACCACACCTTCAAACATCTGGATACGCTCTTTATTGCCTTCTTTAATCTTTTGGTAGACGCGAACGGTGTCACCGCTGCGGGCGTCAACAACTGCTTGCTTTTTCTGTGCTTGATTGACTTTGTTGATTAACTCAAAACTCATGATATTTCCTATCTTTCAAACCCGCCACGGCTGGCCACGCAGTTGTACTCCTGCGGCTCCACACCTAACAAAGCTTGAATAATTTAACTCTGTACAACTTCAGTGTATTTTAGCATAGAATATGAAACTATACAAGGCGTCTGACGGTTATATGGACATACGAATTACATGATCTATCGAGCTGATGGAGAAAACCTGCCATATGGAGTACAATAGTGATATGGATTACAACAAATTAGCACTTGAATTACACGAAAAATATAAGGGTAAAATTACTACCAGCTTACGCGACCAAGAGGAACTGGACCGTGACAAATTGAGTTCGTATTACAGCCCGGGCGTTGGCGCAGTCAGTCAAGCGATCGCCGATAACCCAGCAGACTTACCAAGGTACACTTGGACGAACAATCTGGTCGGTGTCATTTCCGATGGCTCAGCCATCTTGGGCCTCGGTGATTTGGGACCAAAAGCCGCCATGCCGGTGATGGAAGGCAAGGCGCTGCTGTTCAAGCATTTTGCCGATGTTGACGCTGTGCCAGTTGTCCTGGATGTTCACGACACGGAAGAGATTATCGCCACAGTTAAGGCAATTGCGCCAAGCTTTGGAGCGATCAACCTGGAGGATATCGCCGCACCAAAGTGTTTTGAGATTGAAGAGCGCCTCAAGGCCGAGCTGGATATCCCTGTGTTTCACGATGATCAACACGGCACGGCGGTCGTGGTGCTGGCAGGTCTGATCAATGCCGCGAAACTAACTGGGCGCAACCTGGCTGACTGTAAATTTGTGGTTATTGGCGCTGGTGCGGCTGGTACAGCCATCATCAAATTGTTGCACCTATATGGCGCGAGGAACATCGTGGCGGTAGACAGCCGCGGCATTGTCGGCGCGTCTCGCACGGATTTGAATGCGGAAAAAACTGCGCTACTAGAGTACGTCGATGCTTCACAGTCTGGCTCAATCGACGACGCCATCACTGACGCTGACGTGTTCATCGGCGTGTCACGCGCTGGACTGCTCACACCGGAGTTGGTACAGAAAATGGCCGATGATCCAATCATCTTTGCCCTGGCGAACCCAGTACCAGAAATCATGCCAGATGTCGCCCTACAAGCTGGCGCAGCGGTGGTCGCCACTGGCCGTAGCGATTTTCCCAACCAAGTGAATAATTCCCTGGCCTTCCCGGGTATCTTCCGCGGCGCGCTCGACCACGGCGTGAAAAAAATCACCGACCAACACAAACTGGCTGCTGCTGAAGCACTAGCGGGGCTAGTCGAAAACCCAACTGCTGACGAAGTCATTCCTTCGCCGTTTGATGAGCGCGTGGTCTCAACCGTCGCCGCAGTGATACGGTAGCAAATTCTCCACTAACTTATACAACCATAAGAGCCGCGCCTAAATGACGCGGTTCACTTCTTCGATGGTGGTTTCACCGCGTAATGCTGCCAATACACCAGCCTGCAACAGCGTAATAGTCCCCTGCTTTTTAGCAACTTCTTCAATGGCTTCAGCGTGAATATCAAGAATATCTCCGCGCAAAAACTTTTGGATTTCCTCAGTCACAATCAACTGTTCCATCACTGGAATACGACCCTTATAACCAAATGGTGCTTCTGGCGTTGACACTGGTCGCCACAGCTTAAACGTGTCTAGGTCTGGGCATTCGACCGTGTCAGGAATCCCTTTCAGCGTCTCCTTTACCCAGCGACGAGTCGCCTCATCTGGCTCGTACTCCTCTTTGCTTTCATCATGCAGCCGCCTGACCAATCGCTGAGCAATCAGCAGCCGCACCGCCGAGCTGAAGATAGGATTTTGACCAATCATATCAATCATACGACTAAACGCCGCCGCCGTTGAGTTGGCATGGAACGAACTCAAAACTAAGTGTCCGGTGATTGACGCCTGGATGGCAGTGCGGGCAGTTTCGTTGTCACGAATCTCACCAACCATCACGACGTCCGGGTCCATACGCAGCACACTGCGAAGACCGTCAGCAAATTCCTGGCCAACCGTGGTGTCGATGGGGATTTGCGTGACACCAGGGATGGTATTTTCCACTGGATCTTCCAGGGTGATAATTTTACGATCAGTAGTGTTCAATGCATTCAAAATGCTGTAAAGCGTGGTTGACTTACCAGACCCTGTCGGACCAACCATCAAAACCATACCGCGTGGGTGTGAGATAACTTCATCAATTTGCGCACGTTCAGCCGGAGTGATGCTCAACAAATCCAAATTCAACATGGCGGTATCAAAGTTAAACAAACGCATCACCACATCTTGGCCATACACTGTTGGCACTGCTTCAACACGCAAGTTCAAGAGATGTGAAGCGCCGTCACGATAAATCTCCTGTTGCATGTGCCCAGACTGCGGTTCGGTCGCTGCAGTAGAAATATTTGCGCGAGACGCCAGGGTCGCCATGATAACACGGTAGCGGTCACGACTGAGCTCAGCCACTGGGTGCAGTGCGCCATCAACACGCATACGGATACGAATTGACTCACGCTGATTTTCAATGTGAATGTCGGATGCGCCTAGCCTGTCAGCTTGATCAACGATATAATTAAAAACATCATTTGAGCTGACCGTTGCTAACGTTTGGCTCACCTGTTGCAGCGTCTCGCTGTCGCCTTCTTTGGCAATTTCAATGTCATCATAGACAATGCTCTTTGGCGGATCAAACCGCAACATAAATGAACGAAAAGCGGCGCCTGATATCAAGAAAAAGTGTGCAACTTTACCAACTTCGCGGTATTCCTTCGTCATTTTAGCAATCAACGACTGAGGTGTCTGTGAGGTCACGCCAAAACGGTAAGACAAATCAGTGTCGTTGTGCGTCAAAGGAATGATGCGACCTTTGTACATTTCCTCAATCGTCAAAATGTCTCGCTCCAGCGGCAAATCAGCCTCAAAACTACGCGTATCTAAATATTGCAAGCCTAAGATTGACGCTCGTTTTCTGGTAGCATCTTCGTCTTGCTGGCGACGACGTATTTGAATAGAATCTTCATCCATCACCAACATTATAGCAAAGTGCTTATGATTTAGCGAATGATATAATGAGTTCATGCGACCAGAAATTACACTTATTTTGCACAATATCCGTTCGACCCACAATGTCGGCGCTATCTTTCGCACAGCAGAAGGCCTGGGAGTAAAGCACATCGTCATCAGCGGCTATACTCCATTTCCAGATTTGGCGATCATCAATCAACCAGACTCGCGACTACCGCACCTGGTTGAGAAAATAACCAAGCAAATTCACAAAACAGCACTAGGCGCTGAGCAAATGGTTCCCTTTAGACGCTATGAAACTCTGGAGGAGTGGCTGGAGGAAAATGAGCGCACCGGCAACCTACCAGTCATCGCACTGGAGCAAGCGCCAGATAGTACTTCACTACCAGATTTTATTCCACCAAAAGCGTTCGCGTTGCTGCTGGGCGAAGAAGTCGATGGCATATTGGCCGAACATTTAGCGCGCTGTGCCGCGACAGTAGAAATCCCAATGTTTGGCACTAAAGAATCATTCAATGTCAGCGTTGCCTGCGGCATGGCACTATACCAGATGATATGCCGCTGATGATTATGTCAATTTGATACATTCTTCGCCCAACAACGCCTTCAGTTCTTCAAGTAGCTGAGCTGCTGGATCGACTTTGAACGGCAAGCGAATGGCAGACTTGTGGTCATTCTCGCCAAGCACCAACACAACATCGGTGATCCCTGGTGATGTTGAGCAGATCTTTTTGAGGGAGATCAGTTTGTCGTGATCACTCGGATCTTTTACTTGCAGAAACAGGCGCGCAGGTGGCGTCTCGGGAGCTGCTGGCTGAGGAACTGACTTGGATGCATGTGACGATTTGGCGGTAGCTGGAGCGACGGTCTTGGTTTTTTGAGCACGGAAATTCGCACGTTTTTCCTTTTTGTACTGGGCGCTTACTTTTGGTGCGTCCATTTTACGACCAGTCGATTCATAGCTGGTGATATCACTGTCGGTGATAATCTCAATCTCATCAGCAATCATCTTACTTTCTGACCCCAAATTACCGTCACGGTCGCGGGCTGAATTTTTACCAGTCACCCGAATGACAGCGTCCTGGACGAGTTTGGCGCCAACTTGCTCATACAAATTTGGAAAAACGATCACTTCACCCTCGCCAAATTTGTCCTCTAACCCCACAAAGGCCATTTTGCTGCCAGATTTGGTGATGATAGTGCGAACGTTCGTGATGATGCCACCAATTGTCATGAGTCGGCCATCGTATTCTGGCACCAGCTGGGTCAACGGCTGTGTTTGCTCAAGCAAATATGTCGCGTAGGCGTCCAAAGGATGCGCTGAGATATACAAGCCCATCAGCTCGCGTTCCCACGTCAAGTATTCCTTTTCGTTTTTGTTTGGCGACGGCATTAACTGCATGGTCGGCTGAGCCACAGCCGCGTCATCACCTAACATGCCAAACAAATCGGTCTGCCCACTCGCCGCTTCTTTTTGAACTTTTTGCGCAAAGGCGGTGATGGTATCTAGGTTAAACAATAAGTCGTGGCGATCACCAAAGCTATCAAATGCGCCACATTTAATGAGCGATTCCCAAGCTTTGCGGTTAAACTTGCTGGTCGACACGCGTTTGGCGAAATCTTCGATGCTAGTGAATTTACCGTCTTCACGGGCGCGCAACAATTCTTCGACTGCGCCGACACCAACGCCCTTGACCGCCGCCATACCAAAACGAATCTTCTTTTCGCCAGGCACCACCGCGAACTCGACGAATGACTCATTGACATCTGGGTTGAGCACTTCGATACCCATGTGTTTACACTCGGTCATCTCGATAGCTAGGCGCTCGGTATCGTCTTGGTCGCTAGTCATCAGCGCCGCCATGAAGGCGTCAGGATAATGTGCCTTGAGGTACGCCGTCCAATAGGCGATCAAGCCATAACACGCCGCGTGCGACTTATTGAAACAGTAGTTAGCGAATTCTTCCAGTGCATCCCAGAACTGCTCAGCAATTTCCTTGGTCGCACCACCAACCTTAACTGCGCCCTCGACAAACTCTGGTTTGACCTTTTTCATCAGGTCGATTTTCTTTTTACCCACCGCTTTACGCAGGGTGTCAGCCTGGCCGCCAGTAAAGCCGCACCATTCTTTGGAAATCTGCATAAATTGCTCCTGGTAAACCAAAATGCCGTAGGTGTTTTTTAGCGAGTTTTCCATGCCGGGATGCAGATAGGTAATCTCCTCTTCGCCGTGTTTACGTTTGATGAATGAGTCGATAAACTGCATCGGCCCCGGGCGGTACAAAGCCACCATGGCGATGATGTCTTCAAAGACGCTCGGTTTGAGCTCGCGCAGATACCGCTTCATGCCAGCCGATTCCAACTGGAACACACCGGTGGTATCGCCGCGCTGGAATAGTTTATACGTTTCCGCATCATCTAGCAGCAAGTGCGATAGATCAATGTCCGTTTTGTAGACTTTACGAATAATACGCAGCGCATTATTGATGATGGACAAGTTAGACAGGCCCAAGAAGTCCATCTTCAATAGCCCCAATTCCTCAACTGGGCCCATTGGATACTGTGTTGCCACCACGCCCTTTTGTGCCATCTCCAGCGGCACATATTTTACCAAATCATCCGGCGCAATCACCACGCCGGCGGCATGCACACCATGCGAACGAATCGTTCCCTCAAGCCGCGAGGCAAAGTCATAAACCGTTTTGGCGGTCGGTTTGCTTTCATACTCTTTTTTAAGGTCGGGATCTTCCTCGAGCGACTTTTTGATGGGCACGTGACGGCCCTGGACGGGCGGTGGAATGAGCTTGGCTAGCCGGTCAGATTCGCCATACGGCACCTGCAACACCCGCGCCACATCACGCACTGACGCCCGCGCTGCCATGGTGCCAAAGGTACAGATGTTAGCCACTCGTTCTGAGCCATATTTCTTGGCGCAATATTCAATCACTTCACCGCGGCGGGTATCTTGAATGTCGATGTCGATGTCGGGCATGGAAATACGGTCGGGGTTGAGAAATCGCTCGAACAGCAGGTCGTAATGTAGCGGGTCAAGATCGGTGATGTTCAGGGCATAGGCGATGATTGAACCAGCCGCCGAACCACGCCCCGGCCCAAAAATAATTCCTTGAGATTTACCCCAGTTGATGAAATCCTGAACGATGAGAAAGTAGCCGTTATAACCCATCTTGTCGAGCACGCCAAACTCCATGTCCAGTCGCTCGATTTGATCGTCAGACAACATGGCACGCAGCTCGTCGTTTGGCAGTTTCTTTGCGTCCTCCAACTTCATGCCAGCGTACCGCGCCGCCATGCCGCTATACACCAGATGATCCAGATATTCTTTTTCAGACTCGCCGTTTGGCGTCGGGAATTTCGGGATGAGAATATCACCCAGTTTGATCTCCACGTCACAGCGGTCGGCGATGGCTTTGGTGTTGGCAATTGCCTGTGGGTTGGTTTTTTGCCACCGCGAAATAATGTCTTCTGGTGTCGTCAAATGCAGCTCAAAATCCTTCAAACTCATCCGCTTTTCATCACTCAAATACGCGCCAGTGCCGACGCACAGCAAAATCTCATGCGCTTCTTGGTCTTCGTGATTAAGATAGTGACCGTCGCTGGTCACCACACAGGGAATATCCAGTTCCTTGCTAATCCGCTCAATGTAATCATTGACCTTTTTCTGCTCCGGCCAGTGACTGCGCGCCTCGGGATGACCGTGATCTTGCAATTCCATATAGTACCGATCACCAAACACTGACTTGTACCAGCCAGCGATTTCCTTGGCTTTGTCATAATCATCATTGCGCAAATTCTCACCCAGCTCACCACCGATACAGCCGGACATACAGATGATGCCTTCGTTGTATTGTTCCAGCAGTTCGTGATCAATGCGCGGTTTATAGTAGACGCCTTCGAGGTTGGCGATGGTACTGAGCTGCATCAGGTTTTGATAGCCCTTGTGGTTCATGGCCAGCAGCGTCAAGTGATAGCGCGCCTTGTCCTTAGCTGGGTCGCGGTCGTGACGACTCCGCGCCGCCACGTAGGTTTCGATGCCGATGATTGGCTTAATACCAGCACTCTTGGCTGCTTTATAAAACTCAATAACACCCGACATAGTGCCGTGGTCAGTGATAGCACAAGCTTCCATACCGAGCTCCTTCACTCGGGCGACCATGTCAGGGATCTTGGTCAATCCATCGAGCAGTGAGTGGTGAGTGTGGTTGTGCAGGTGTACATAATCAGACGGTTTCAAAACCGCCGACGTACCGCCGTTATTCTTCCCCTCTGTCGTCATTAGTCTTAGTATAGCACGTTAGCGGCGACTCTGCATGGTGTTGATCAGTGTATTGAAGAAGTCAGCAAGCGGTGGAAACACATCAACTAGATGGCCCAATATCCAAACTAAAATAGTCACCGAAAGAGTGGCGCCCAGCACCGAACCAAAGCCAAAAAAGATACCACGCCAAAAATTCATGCCGTAGACCTGGCGACGAGAACGGTGAAAATCATAAAACAAGTCTTCTAAAATTGCCTGCCGAGCTCCATTTTCATTGTCACGAATGATTTTTTCGGCAGCTTTTTTCGTCAATGATTTTTCTGAATGGTTATTTTTGACCACGTTTTGCCTTTCGCTTAATCTTTTTCAGCAGAGCTCCAAATGCCAAAGCAGAAGAAACGACAGAGAGCATTGATGATGCTTCAGCGTAATTCTGCTGGATAGCTCGTGAGTGCTGCATGGTTTTTTGGACGTGACGGATCATGCTGATTACCAAACAAATCAATGTTATAACGATAATAATCAAGTTATCCAAAACAATTGACAAAATTATAACAACTTCATTCATAGTGTTATTATAGCCTATTTCAAACGATCTGTCAGATGTTGACGCAGTGCGGGGCCAAGCTTTTCATCTCGCAGCCCAAAGTCAATGATAGTTTTGAGATATTCAAGTTTATCACCAGTGTCGTAGTAGGTACCATTGGTGATTTCCACGCCGTAAAAGCTGTGGCCTTCATCAATCATGCGCTGCATAATCGGCTGAATGGCAAACTCACCGTGACCATTAAACTCCTGGCGAGCGCGCTCCAAGTACGGGAAAAAATCAGCCGCCAGCAAATAACTGCTAACACTCGCTAAATCACTTGGCGCGTTGGCTTTACCCGGCTTCTCAACGATGTTTGTGATGGCAATCGTCCCGTCATCAAGTTGTTGACCAGCCGCGATACCATAGCGATCAAACTCTGCGTCATCGATGATTTTTTTGCAGGATAACACTGCGCCATCCAATTTCTCTGCAGCAGCGATCATCTGTTGAAAACGGCTCGGTGTCGCATCGATAAAGTCATCAGCAAACGTATAAATCACCGGCTCATCTGGCCCAATCAAATGCGCAGCACATGCCAAAGGAGTCGCGTTACCATATGGGCCCTTTTGGCGAACATACACGAAGTTAGCCATTTCCGACAGTGAGTGAACCAGGTCAATCAACGGGCGCTTCTTGTCACCACCAGCCCGCAAATTCGCTAACAAATCTTCGTTCGGCACGTCAAAATGATCTTCAATGGCACGCTTGTTGGCGCTTCCGACGATGATGATGTCGCGAATACCGGCAGCAACCAGTTCTTCCACAACGTATTGGATGATTGGCTTGTCAATCAGTGGCATCATCTCCTTAGGCATCGCTTTAGTTTGTGGCAAAAACCTAGTGCCAAATCCTGCCGCTGCAATCACTGCTTTTGTCGGTTTTCTCATATCTCGTTCTCCTTTGCTATCGCCTTATTCATCAAAAAATCTTTCACTATATCTCGCAGTGCTGCGTAATCCAAATTCTCCGAATCAACAGTTACTGTCGTGATATTATCCGCGACCAGTGGACGATATTTGTCACGAATTTCGTGTTCCGTCAATTTATCATACAAATCATCAGTGTGCACTGAGTGGCGATTACCAGACCGCCTGCGAGCATAAAATCGCCGCTTTACTTCCGTCAAGCCACACGTCACGTAAATCTGCAGAATTGGTCGATGCGGGCTATGCTGCAAAATCTCTTCTGCAGCTGACGTTTGCAGGGCAGACTCAATGATAATCTGCTCACCCAATTTCTCAAATTCAATACCCAATTCCAAAACTGCCCGTCGAGTCACACGGCCCAAGGCGCTACTCTGCTGATCAGTATATGCCCCGCCCAGATGGTCAGCCAAAAACTCTTTGACAGCATCTTGCGCGACCCCACGCACTCCCACATCTTGCATCAGACGCTTTGCTAACGTCGTTTTGCCAGACCCAGGGATGCCAGTGACGATGATCATCAGCTATAGCCTCTCGCGGATCAATTTTTGCGCCAAGCTTGGGTTAGCCTGACCTTTGGAACGCTTCATAACTTGACCGACGAGGTAACCAATGGCTTTGTCTTTGCCCGAGCGAATGTCGGCGATGGAAGCTGCCGAGGCTGGGTCGCTGAGCACTTCGTCAACGATGGCAGCGATAGCCGACTCGTCAGACACTTGCAATAGGTTCTTTTCTTCGGCAAGTTTGCGCGGATGCGTGGCGCCCGCCAATAATTCATTAAACAATTCCTTAGCATTGGTACTGGAAATCTCCGATTTCTCGGTCATCTCCGCTAACTCCACCAAATCACCAACCGACACATGTGACGCGTTACCGTCAGCTGATGCGGAGTCACGCTCAGAATCACTACCGCTAGCTGTCAAAGCACTCGCAAACCAGTGCGCCACTCGCTTAGCAGACGCATCGCCTGATTTCTCCTGCACTTCCAGCATGATGGATGCGTAATTTGGGTTGGACAATAACGAATTAACCACTGACTTATCTAAACCTAATCCACTCCATTTTTCACGATACTCAGCAGGCAGCATCGGCACTTCAGCCTGAATTCGTGCAATTTCCTCATCGCTCAGCACCACTGGCGGAATGTCGGCATCAGGCATGTAGCGATAATCCTGCGCGTCCTCTTTCGAACGTTGTGAAGTAGTAATTTGCTTGTCGTCGCTCCAGCCGCGGGTCTCCTGCACCACCGATTCACCACTTTCCAGCAGGTCAACTTGACGCTTGAACTCGTATTCAGCGGCTCGCTCGACACTGCGGAACGAATTAAGGTTTTTGACTTCCGCTCGCTTACCAAGCTCAGTCGCGCCCTTCTTGGCCACCGAAATATTGACATCAAACCGCATATTGCCATGGTACAAATCACCGTGTGTCACGCCCGCATAGACCATCAATTTGTGCAGCTCCGAAGCGTACGCCTTAGCCTCCTCAGCAGAATGAATATCTGGCTCAGAAACAATTTCAATCAGCGGCGTACCAGCGCGGTTGAGGTCAACCAGCGAATAGCCGTCGTGGTGCGTCAATTTACCAGCGTCCTCCTCCATGTGCGCATGATGAATTCGCACTCGTTTGAGCGAGCCGTCTTCTAGCGGCGCATCGACATAGCCAGCCAAAATGATCGGCTGATACATCTGCGAGGTCTGATAACCCTTTGGCAGGTCAGGGTAGAAATAATGCTTGCGATCAAACCGGCTAACGCGGGCAATCGGCGCGTTCAACGCTTTACCGGCGCGCACTGCTAGCTCGACGGCGTGCTTATTCAGCACCGGCAGCATGCCTGGCAGACCAAAGTCAATCTCGTGCGTTTTTTCGTTCGGCTCAGCATTACGCGCGTCGTTATCAGCCGGACTAAACAGTTTGGTTTTGGTCGCCAGCTGGACATGGCACTCGATGCCAATGGTCATTTCATATTCATCATATACACTCATCATAACGCTCCCAAATCTTTTAGTGCTTGTTCAAAGCTTGTCATGGCTCGTCGAAAACTCTGCGCGGTTAATTTCACGTTAGTTTCGTGGGCAATTTGGTTGCGCAATTTGTGCGCCGCCCACAACCCATTTTCATCCGTCCAGTCACCCTTGCGAGTTTTCAATCTGTCGCCCATCGTCGTACCTGCCACGCCGCAGTCACGCATGGCTTTGTCGAGTAGCTTGTCGGCTTTGACAATCGCCATCTGTAAACCATCCGAACCGCCTGCCTTGGCACCATGTTGAATTGCCCGCCAAACTTTTCGGTACATTTCCCTGTCGAGTTTTTGATGTCCGCGTGATGTTAATTGGATAAAAATAATCAGCAACGCACCAATCACCAGCGCTGCTACCACCAGCGCAATCAACAATCCATCCATCAGGCAGCCTCCACTTCCGCCGCCAACTTCAGTAAGTTGCTGTCTGACTGATAATCACCAATCAACTGCACTCCAATTGGTAAACCTTCATCGTTACTTCCAGCTGGCACGGAAATTGCCGGTAGTCCAGCCAGGCTGGCCGGCACGGTCATGATATCCGCTAGATACATTTTAATCGGATCATTGGTATTTTCACCAAGTTTGAACGCCGGTGTTGGTGCAACTGGCATCAACAGTGCGTCGTACTCAGCAAACAACTGTTTGAACTCATTGATAAGCAGCGTGCGCGCTTTTTGCGCCTGCATATAGTAAGCGTCAAAAAAGCCACTCGACAGCACAAAACTACCAATCATAATTCGTCGCTTATTCTCCGTCGTAAAACCTTCGTTGCGGCTGCGACCATATAATTCCGCCAGCGTTTTCACCTCAGCCGCCCGGTGACCATAACGCACGCCATCATAACGCGCCAAGTTTGACGATATTTCTGCCGGCACAATGATGTAATACATGGCCAGCGAATGCCGCATCATGCTGAGATCCACTTCTTCAATTTCATAGCCGAGCTGCTTCAATTTCTCAGCATAGTCAAGCGTTTTCTGGCGAACCGCCGCGTCCACATCGTCAGTCATACATTGCTTCACCAAACCAATCTTCTTCTTGGTAAATTCTGGCCGATTCTGCCAAAAGTCCGGCAGCGTCGTCATGTCTTTGTCGTCGCGGCCCGCCATGATTTCCATCACCAGATTGGCGTCATCAGCATTGGTTGCAAAACAGCCAATCGTGTCCGTGCTCGACGCCATAGCCACCACGCCGTAGCGGCTGACCGCGCCGTAGGTTGGCTTGACACCGACCACACCGTTAAAGCTGGCAGGCTGACGAATCGAACCGCCAGTATCGGTACCCAACGCAAACGGCACCACGTCAAGCGCCGTCACTACCGCCGAGCCGCCCGATGAACCGCCAGCTACGCGAGTTTTATCCGTGGCGTTTTTAGTCGGACCAAAGGCTGAGTTTTCTGTTGAACCGCCGTGAGCAAAGGCATCCAAATTTGCCTTGCCGATGCAGATCGCGCCCTCGGCCTCCAGCCTCTCAACCGCCGTAGCTTGCAGTGGCGCATCAAACTTCTCGAGCATTTTTGCAGCGGCAGTTGTCGGCGCCCCAAAGGCCAAGAAATTGTCTTTCACGACAAACGGCACGCCAGCCAGCCTGCCAGAAATTTCACCCTTATCCACCAGTTCGGCTCGCTCCAGCGCCCGCTCTTCCGTCAAACTGAGCAGCGCATGATATTCTTCAATCTCGCGCGCTCGTCGCAACGCCTCTTTGACATTCTCAACTGCACTTTTTCCGGTAAAATCACTAATCCGACTCATCACAATACCTGCGGCACTTTCACTTGATTGTTCTGTTTTTCAGGCGCTAGCTCAAGCAACTCGTCCCGAGAAATCCCTGGCTGGACCTCGTCTTCACGCCAGACGCTCTCCAGACCCGTCACCTGATAGGTTGGCTCCACACCAGACGTGTCGAGCTCACCCAATTGATTGATATATTCTACGATTTTCTCCACGTCCTGTCGCAAGCCATCCACTTCGCCATCTGCCAATTGCAAACCGCTCAAATCCGCCAAGCGCTGGACATCACTATTAGAAATTGTACTCATGAACTCATTATACCACTTGAAAATTAATTACAGAAAATCACTCGCCCCCATATCTAGGAGCGAGTGATAGGTAATACCCAACTAACTAGTCGAGTAAGTAACTTGAGTTGTACTTGAAGTTTGACTTTTTGATGCTTGGCTTGTCATGAGCCTGCACTGCCAAGGTAATAGCCAAGGCAACTGCGACAACACCGGTGATTGCGATCAACGTGATAGCCAGTGAGCGTGATTTGTTGTAGCCGTTGATGATCTTGCCGATGAAAAATATCACAACTACCAATACTGCCAAGCACAGCAGTGATGGCAAGAAGTTGCCCAAGTACAGTGCTGTATATACTGAACCAGCGTCTGAAACACCGATCAACAGCAGTGAGCTAATCAATACACTGATGAGGTTTGCGACCAGTGGCAACGCCGCCAATACGATCATGAACAAGCTACCATAGGTTGTCAGTTTGTAAGCCAATCGACCAGTGTAACCGCTACGGTCAGCAGCAATGGCGCGCGTTACGCGGCCAAATAGGACAAATGCTAACACTGAAAATAGTACTGCCAAAATACCAACGGCCAAAATGTTTGCAGTGATCGAGCCGCTCAACATCAAACCAAATGACATCGCTTCTTTTGCAGACCACATGCCGAACAACATTGGTACGAGTACTACACTGGTGATTGCAGCAAATGTTACTGAAACCATTGCTAATGCGTATTCAAATGTAAGCCATTTTGCTTGCGAAGCAGCGCGTGGAGCCATGTACTCAGCTTGCTCGACGACTGGAGTTTCTGTTGTTTTCAATTCTGCCATATAATTCTCCTCCTTATTATGGTTATCTTTAGTGTACCATTGTTTGCTTAATTTCTGCAATCAAATCACGCAGCTCTGCGGCTTTTTCAAACTCTAGATTGGCGCTATGCAGCTCCATTTGACCAGTTAATTCCTTGATCAGCGTCGGATATTCGTCCTTTGGAATCTTCTTCAAATCAAGTTTTGGCTTTTTGTCCGATTCTTTTTGCGGAATGATGGAACGCAGGCCATCGTCAATCTTCTTCTGGATGGTTTGCGGCGTGATACCGTGCTCTTCGTTATATCGCTGCTGGATCGCACGCCGACGATTCGTCTCATCAATCGCTCGGCGCATACTGTCAGTTACGTTGTCACCATACATCAGCACCCGCCCGTCCACATGCCGCGCCGCCCGGCCAATCGTCTGAATCAGTGCCTGTTCAGAGCGCAAGAAACCTTCTTTGTCAGCATCCATAATTGCCACCAAACTGACTTCCGGCAAGTCCAGCCCCTCGCGCAGCAAATTGATACCAACCAGTACATCGTACGTCCCCAGCCGCAAATCCTTCAGAATATCGGCGCGCTCCAATGTGTCAATTTCACTGTGTAGATACGCCGTTTTCACGCCATTGTCGGTCAGGTAGGCACTCAAATCCTCGGCCATGCGCTTGGTCAAGGTCGTTACTAGTACGCGGTGACCATTGGCAATAGTCTGGCGGATCTCCTCCATCAAATCATCAACCTGTCCTTCGGTTGGCCGCACTTCAATCGGCGGATCAAGCAGCCCCGTCGGCCGAATCAACTGTTCAGCCGGCTTTGGAGAATGAGCAATTTCATAGTCGCCCGGCGTGGCCGAAACATAAATCGCCTGGTGAATATGCTGATCAAATTCATCAAACCTCAGCGGACGGTTATCCAACGCACTTGGCAAACGAAACCCGTGTTCCACCAGCACTTCCTTGCGCGCCCGGTCGCCGTTATACATCCCGCGAACTTGCGGCAGCGTCATATGCGACTCGTCGACCAGCAGCAACCAATCATCGGGAAAATAGTCAATCAAGGTCGCCGGCTGCTCGCCCGGCTCGCGGTCAGTCAAATAGCGCGAATAATTCTCGATACCTTTGACAAAGCCTGTTTCCTTGAGCATTTCTAGGTCATATTTAGTGCGCTGAGCTAGGCGCTGCGCCTCCAGCAATTTGTCATGCGATTCAAACCATTTCAGCCGCTCGTCAAACTCTTTCTCGATGCCGACGATGGCTTTTTCAATTCGTTCACGTGGCGTCGAATAGTGGCTCGACGGGAAAATCGTCAGGCTAGCTGGCTGATCCAAAATCTCGCCAGTCAACGGATCAATTCGCGTGAGTCTCTCGACCTCATCGCCAAAAAACTCCACCCGCACCGCCGTGTCCTGCCCGGCTGGGAAAATATCGACCACATCGCCACGCACCCTGAAAGTGCCGCGCGCAAAATCAACGTCGTTGCGCTTGTACTGAATATCGGTCAGTAAGCGAATAAACTTATCCTGAACGCGCCGCTCGCCGACTGTCAATTGAATGGCCATATCAGCATACGTCTCCGGCGAACCAATGCCGTAAATGCAAGATACGCTCGCCACAATGATAACATCGCGCCGCGTTAGCAATGCCGAGGTCGCGGCGTGCCTGAGCCGATCAATCTCATCATTGATCTTCGAATCTTTCTCAATATACGTATCGCTACTGGCGATGTAAGCCTCTGGCTGATAATAATCAAAATAACTGACGAAATAATGTACCTCGTTGTCCGGAAAAAACTCCTTAAACTCAGAAAACAGCTGTGCCGCCAAAGTCTTGTTGTGCGCCAGCACCAGCGTCGGCACATTCCGCCGAGCAATAATATTCGCCATAGTAAACGTCTTGCCCGACCCCGTCACGCCCAGCAACGTCTGCTCGCGCTCACCCTGCTCCAAACCATCCACCAGCTGAGCAATCGCCGTCGGCTGGTCGCCGGTCGGCTGGTATTTGGAGACGAGATTAAAGGCGCTCATATCATTACTATTGTAACGCATCGCAATTTATATATAAAAATATTTTGAAAATCACCCGCAGTATGGTATGGTAGCAATATGACATATCGACACAACATCGTTGTTCGTCGTCGCCGCTCTGACCCAGAGGGCTAATTAGTCGTATAGTAAAAACCAACTACAGAGCCCTCGTCCGAGCGGCTCTTTTTAATTATTATAGAAAGGAAGGATATGAATCACGACGCGCCTCATTACACCAAGGTTGCCAGTCACGAAGCCGTGAACGGTGAATTCGATACGTACCTCTTGCTCTACTCGGGAGGCCTCGACACATCCGTCATGCTCACGTGGTTACAAGAAAAATATAATTGCAAGGTCATCACCCTAACGGTCAATATCGGCCAAACGGTTGATGATCTCGATGCCATCGCCGAAAAAGCCAAAAAACTCGGCGCCATAGAAACCATCACGGTTGACGCCCGCGACCGCTTCGCCGATGAGCTGTTGTCGCTGGCCATCAAAGCCAACGCTGATTATCAAGGTGGCTACGCCCTCTGTACGCCACTCGGGCGCATCATCATTTCGCAATTGGCCGTCGAATATGCCGAAAAGTACAATTGCACAGTCATCGCACACGGTGCCACCGGCAAAGGCAACGACCAAGTTCGCTTCGAAACCTACATCACCACACTCAACCCTAAACTCAAGATCCTGGCACCGGTACGTGAGTGGAGTATGGGTCGAGAGGAAGAGCTGGCCTACGCCAAGAAGCACCATATCCCCGTGCCGCACACCCAGGAATCACCCTACTCAACCGATGAAAACATGTGGGGTATCACCAGCGAAGGCGGCGAAATTGAATCACCATCGCTCAAGCCAAATTACCACGCCATTCTCAATTGGTGCTCGACCATCAAATACACGCCAGACGAAACCGAGGACATTACCATTGAATTTATCAAAGGTGTACCTGTCGCGGTTGATAACCGTCACTTTTCACTCCAGGCGCTCATCCAACACTGTAACCAACTCGGCCGCAAACACGGTGTGGGCGTATCAACCC
>CAUPXC010000004.1:0-35174 GCA_963514965.1 uncultured Candidatus Saccharibacteria bacterium
CCAAGATATCATCGTGGCTAATGACACCGTCCTTCGACACGCCGCGCTCCGCTAAAAGCTCCACCATTCGTGCCTCAATTTCGCGCATCGCTTCTGGCTCAGCGTTCATATTTTTCTGGATTGAATCAAGATATTGTTCCAATGATTTTTTGGCATCAACTTCCACACTAAACGGCGTCTTTGCCAAATGGATTCTAGTTATTTCTTTCATCGCTTTACTCCTTTCTCAAGATTCTTTAGCGAAGTATTCAATATTTTTACACTATCTTTTAGTTCATCTACCAACTGTGCACCAGTTTCAGTGAGTGAATAATATTTGCGCGGCGGCCCCTGTTCGCTTTCTTGCCATTCGTGTTTGAGGTAGCCATATTTTTGTAAACGGCTCAGCAGCGGATAAATCGTGCCTTCTACTACCATCAAATCCGAATCACTCAATTGCTTGACGATATCACCAGTATACTGTGGTTGTTTAGCACACACTAACAGTACGCAGTACACCAGAAAGCCTTTGCGGAGCTGAATCGCCAGGCTCTCCGCGTAAGCACTAACGTCCATGCTTTATACCTCCTGGCACCGTTGATTGCTCAACCCGACCGTCTTTGATGATAATTTGATGATCACATTTTTTCGCCAAATCAGCGTCATGCGTCACTATGATCAATGTTACACCCTTTTGCTTATTATAATCAAACAGCAATTCTTCCACTTTTGCACCTGTTTCACTGTCCAAGTTACCAGTCGGTTCGTCAGCAAAGATGATTTGCGGATCACCAACAATCGCCCGAGCGATCGCCAAGCGCTGCTTCTGCCCGCCCGACAAGTCCTTAGCACGGTTCTTTCGCTTATCATACAAATCCACCGCCTTGAGCGCCGCGTTGATTTTGTGCGCCCGCTTTTTCCGCGGCACCCGCGCAATTTCTAGCGGCAAACTGACATTATCAATCACACTCTCATTGCCCTGGACAAAGAAACTCTGGAAAATAAAGCCGATTTTCTTGGCACGAAACTCATCGACGCGCTTTGGCTTCAGCTGTAAAATATCTTGCCCATCGATGATTACTTGACCTTTCTGCGGCTTATCCAACCCTGATATAGCATGCATCAGCGTCGATTTTCCTGAACCAGATTTACCTAAGATAGCTACACTAGCTCCCGTTGGGATGGTCAGGCTGACATTTTTCAGCGCCGTAAATTGGTTTTTCTTTTTGCCGTAAACTTTTGTCACATTTTTTAGTTCAATCATGACCTCTCTCCTATTCTGTCCTTAACGCCTCAATTGGGTCTAATTTTGTTGCTTTGCGGCTCGGCAGCCAGCCAGAAATTACTGCCATCACTACTAGTCCAAACACCAACAGTCCGATTTGCAGCGGATTGATAACCAGTAGGTTCGTCCCTGCACTTAAACCCAAGGTGCTAGTAATCACTGGGTTTAGTAACGTCACCAAACTCGCCAGCCCAACGCCAATCAAGCCACCGAGCAAACCAACCCATGCTGCCTCATACCGGAACAACTTGCCAATATCACGACCACGCATCCCCAGCGCTTTCATCAAGCCAATTTGGCTCGTTCGCTCCAGCACCGAAATGTACATAGTATTCACGATTCCAAACACACTAGCCAGTAATGCCAAGCCACCAAATCCTGCCAGCGCCACCTGTGCTACATTAACCATTGTTAGTAGCGCCTTCCGAATATCCTGAATTGAGTACGCGTTATAGTCTTTGCCAATCACATCTTTAGCAGTATCAACATTTTTCTCATCATCCACCATAGCAATCGCCGTTGAATACTGATGCGGTTGGCTCTTGTCGTGGCTAAATTCATAGATAGCCTTAGCATCAGCTGTTGAAATTCTCAACATTGGCTCATAGAACAAAACAGTGTCTGACTTTTTGTCCACCGCCGCGATCTTGAACGACACCTCTTTGGCAACGTCTCCACCCTGCGCTGCACTGCGCACACCCAAGGTTATCGTCTGGCCAATCGCCGACTGCGCATCCTTAAATCCCAACTGTTTTACATAATCATCCGGGATGATAATCTCACCCGGTTTTGGCATGAAATCTTCCAGTGACCCCGCCGCCAATTCTGCCCGAGTTCTGTCCATTTTAACAGCCACTGTTAACGCAAATTTTTTATTATTCGCCGAGCTTTTAGCATAGGCGACACCATCAGTTGAATACGCCGGTGTTACCGTTTTTACATGCGGCGTTTGGCGAATTTTTTCTAAGTCCTTGTCATTGAGCACATATTTGCTTCGTATGGCTGATTCCTTATTTTTCCCAGCATCTTGCTCTGAATTGCCATATTCTGGCAATTGATCCTTCTTTTCGGCTTCAATTTTTTTAGCAACCATGATCACTTTTTTATCGCCAGCCGCGTCAACTATACTATTTGTGTACAGGCGGCCACCCTCGCCAGCCATCAGCGCCAAACCAATCGTAAACGCCCCGACGGAAATTGCCAGCGATGTCAAAATTGTCCGACCCTTTGACTGGCGAAGATTCCGTCCCGCCCGCTTGATGATATCGATTCTTCTCATACCTTACTCCTTGTAGTTTCTTTGTACATAGTACTATGTTATACAAGGTACTATAAAATGTCAAGTACTTTTGAGTAAATAAATTGTTTAGAAATATATATTCTTATCATTTAATAGATACTACATGCTACACTAACATCATGAACAGTATTCAAAACCATCAAATACACCAGGCAATCATTGCTCGTGAGATTATTGATATCTACAAATTCGCACCAAACAAAACAGATGTCGCAGAATCGTTAGACGTAATTTGCTTCGCCATGGCTCGCCTCACTGAAAAAAACTCCGTAATTGATTGGGATTTTTTAGCGACACTATTTGACCAGCTTGCAACCAACAGCCAAACATCCGTTAACGATATAGAAAAAATATATCAAAGAATAACATCTATAATTAAAGATATTGACTCGTAAACCTAAGGTTCGGTGGGGAGGGTGTGTTTTATTTAACACCCCTGGTTAGTCCAGTGAGTGTTCGTGTCACCGCCCTGCCTGGTGTCTCGTGAGAGACGGTATCCGTCAGAGTAGTACTGGGTACTGTGCTCACGACCGCCGTCACGGCGAGCGAAGATTCCGCTAGCCCCAACAGCTCATCGTAATTCGTCGTATTCGTCCTCAATTTCCTGGTCCAAAATCTCTTCGATCACGTCCTCCAGCGTGATGATTCCTAACTCAGTTTCATCATCCATCACCACAAACAAGTGATTGCGGGTTTGGATAAATCGGCTGAGCACCGTGTCCAGCCGCGACCGCGCGTCGATGTCATGAATCTTGTCTCGATACAATTGACTCACCGGCAGTGGCAGCTCGCGCCCCACCACATCTTTGACATATAAAATTCCTACCAGCCGTTCATCATCACGCACCGGGATCCGCGAATGGCCAGCATGTTTGATCTGTGCTAGCAGTGTCGCATCCAGCTCATCATCTAACTCCACAGTAAACACCTCATTCATCGGCGTTACCAAATCACCAGCAGTCTTTTTACTAAATTGCAACGCTCCCGCCGCGATTCGACTTTCGTCATAATCAACCGGGCTATCCGACCGCTCAGCATGCTCGTGAATAATCTGCTCCAGCTCTTGGTGCGAGTACAACTGCGGTGCTTCCTTGCCTACCCAGCGATTGAGCAGCTTGGACATCGGCCGGGCCAGCGGCCAAAATAGCACATAAATCACATCCAGCAACCAGAAGAAATAACGCGTAATCTGATAACCACGCTGCGTAAAAATCGCCTGCGGCAAAATTTCACCAAACATAGTAATGAGCAGCGTGGCAATCAGCCCACCAACCACGCCGTTCGTCATATTACCCAGTAAAATTGACATCGCCGTATTCACCCCAACATTACCCAGCAAAATACAAAAGATCAGATAATAACCGTCTTTGCGATAGCGATACACCCGTGCAGCGATTGCGTCGCCCTGCCGAGCTTTACGTTTCAAATCATCTGGCCGCGCCATCATCAACCCGATGTTCAAACCTGAAAATGACCCTGACAACACCAACAGAACGGCCGCCACTACCAACAATAAAATGTCATGCATGACTTACCAGCCGCCGCCTCCGCCGCCGCCTCCGCCGCCGCCAGCGAAACCACCACCAGTGGAACCGCCAGAGGTCGATGAATAATCACTGGCGCTACTGGCCACGCTTGACAGACTATTCATCCCAGCTGCAAACGCCGCCGCATTGAACGTACCCTGACCACTGTACCAATCCGGCTGCTCACCAACCTGCTCATAGTACTGACCCAGCTGTTTACTCCACTCTTTTTCCTGTCCAAACAGCACCGCATACGGCAATACCCGCTCATACAATTTCACCAATTGTTTCTCATCGGTCGCATCAACCTTCACTTTTTCTGCACCCTCAGGACTCTGTAACATCTGTAGGCGCTCAGCTTCAGCCACGCCAATATACATTTTAAGTCCTGCCAAATATCGCCTGAGCGCCAAGCCCTCGTCAGTCAGCGACCAGCCAAATGACAAGGCAAATACTATCCCTGCCACGAGCAGCAACATCGGCGACAATAACAACACACCGACAACACAAACCCACAGTGCCCACCTCTGCACAATTCGCTTATTCGCCAGTTTTTGCTCACACAAGGCATATTTACCACGAGCCAAATTCTTCAAATTTGTATCATCATCTCTTGTCCGTGCCGCATATGACAAATTGTTCTGCAACTTTTTCAGATTTAGCCGCTGACCTGGCTTTGGCATTGACGAACCAAACATATCCCGAATAACCTCAGATTCCTCGGTCCTTAGCTCTTTCAAATCTTTCACAATTTCAATTTCGTACTGCGCCGACCACAAAAACGACGCCTTTTTCACTTCGTACAATTTGATGTAGTGCCGCACTGCCAAATCCAACAACTGCGCCACCTAGGCTGACCCTTTAATCGCCATGGCCTCGTAATTTTTCAAAATATACGCTGAGGTCATCACACTCGCCTGGTTTGGCGGCAAATACTCTGGCGGAATTGGCTTGAGCTCACTATATCTACCAAACAGCCGTCGGTAGCGCCAGACCAACAACAACATCAATATAACTGCCAAACTACTTGCTATCGTCTGCACTATTGCCCAAATTTTTATAAACTTTTCACTCAACGTCTCTTGATACCCAGTAAACGTACCGCTGGTAAAGCCAACCGCCATCGTTATGCCTTCACGGCGATTTAGGCGGCTCACATTTGTAACAATTTCACCCTTATCATCACTGACATTACACCGTTTAGTTGAACCATGCGCACCAACATAACAAAACGCCTCACCCGCCCGCGCTGTTTGAAGCGACTCATCAAGTTTCACGGACACGCGTACATTTTCCATCGGCACGCGCCACTCATTACCGATGACGTCCCAATAGAACTCATCACGCCCTGTATTATCATAGTGCTTGGTTACATCACGCTGGGTAAACTTGATGACGTAGGTTTTCTCACCCTGAACGTAAACGTCTTTCTTGCCAATTCGTAACTCATCGCCATTCCATGTATGCTCCAGCGTTTTACCCTGCTCATCAGTTACCGACTGCAACGAAAAGTTCGTCGGATGATTATCATACTTCTTCACAAATATTGGCGCAATGCCGCGGTTTTGATTCGGCGGAAAATGAGCGGTAATCCGCCACGTTGCCGCCAACATTGAACGATTCCCTCCATCACGACCCAATGAATACTCCGCATTAAATTTAGTGACGGTAAAATTGTCCGTCTGCGCTGCAAGCGCTGCTTGGCCAGATCCAACCAACAGAGATCCAGCGATTAGTATCCCCAATATAAATCGCTTCATACGCCTATTATACCAAGAAAAATCTTAAAAGAAGCAACAATCCACCTTACCCCAACCTGTTAAATTGTAAAAACATCATATTATGGTATAATAAAAGAATGCGTTATAAGACGACTACCAGAATCCCGTTCGAGTTGCCTTCCTCTAGTAAACAAGACCTCTCAGATGCACCCAAGGACACTACTGAGGCTGCTATTGCTCTCTATACCGACAAGCGTGCTAGCAATACACTACCCCCAGATATGTATAACCTTACCGACTTTGACGAATTAAAACGTTACATAAAGGTACGAAGCGACTATATGCAGAAACAAATTCGCTCCAACCAAGAAAAGATTGAGCCAATTAGCAAACAGCCTGCCAACACTGGCATGACGATTTGTGTACCAGTAGCAATTCGGCACGAAACACCAGAAACGATTGAGCGGCTAATGAAGCAATTAACGACAGCAAGTGCTGGCATTGAAAATGGTATCCACGTCGTTGTTTGGGCGAACGCCAAAGCCACGCCCTCCCAAAAACAATTTACGCAAAAACAGTGCAAACCGCTATACGACCGCTTGCGGCAACAATTCACGAGCTTCAGCTCAGATGCGATGACAATTAGCACGGCATTTGAAGTTATCTGCACCGACGGCTTTATTATGAATGTCGTTCGTAATAATTTCATGGAGGCTGTCATCGCGCGACTCATGGATGGCGAGATCGACATTGACCACCCTATATTATGGCTTGACGCCGACACAACTCGTATCCGTCCCAACACGCTACGAACGGTTCAACAAGATATCAAAAAGCATCCTTTCGGATTTTGCCATCCCGACATTGATTATTCGCTAGAATGGCTTGAAGGGATTCATCCGCAAGATTGGGACGCATATAGTAAGCTTTTGTTTGTGGACGAAATGGTACGACGCGCTTTCAGAAGAGTGGCTTGCCAGCGGTTTAGCTCTGAAAATTCAATTGAAGATCGAATTTATGCGGAAGAAAGCGGACTGGCATTTCCTCTTTCTACATATCTAGCATCGGGCGGTCTTTATCCAGAAGACTTAATGGGTGAAAGTTCTTATTTACGACGACGCTATATGAGATATGGAGCAAAATTTTTTAGAAAACTATATAGACCAGAGATAACTAACCCGCATCTGGATGATGTACGGTGGCTAGATGCTTCAGGTATCGGTATCGAAATTTCAGCTCGCCGCGTTCATCGCGCCCTACATAAACAGCCTATCGGAAGTATTACTTTTAGTCGTACACAAGACGCCAATTATACCTTATCAACAGAGCAAGAAGAATTTTTACATGATCAAGCGCCTAACACCGACAGAATAGAAACCCTAGCTCGCATTATTCTCACAAGAAAACGAGGCGTCGCAGATGAAGAATTGCAGCAGGACGCTAGAAAACGCGTCGAAAGGATGCTTAGAAACCGCGCTCTCGGTTTTAACCTGCCAGAAGAATTCTTTAAGAATATCTCAACTTATGAAGACTAATAGCAGGGCTGGAGGTTCTTATTACTACAACTTCACCTCTGGATATATCGCCCGCGTTGTCTCATCAATCTCATGACGCAGCTGCGGGAACGGCACGCCCTCGCGGGCAGTTACGCCTTCAAAAATCCAAAATACCCGCTCAGAATATCCCCAGCCGCAAGCTGGCGGCATACCGTACTCCAACATCTCCACAAAGTCGATATCCAGCATCATTGCCTCGTCATCGCCCGCATCGCGCATCTGTTGCTGCTCAACAAAACGATTCAACTGATCAATCGGGTCATTCAGCTCAGAGAAGCCATTCCCCAGCTCCGACCCAGCAATCACTGGCTGGAAGCGCTCCACCGTCTGCGGATTTTCAGGATTGGTTTTGGACAGCGGACTGATGAACTTCGGCGTATTCACTAGCCACACAGGCCCCGCCACGCTTTTACGAATATTTTTCCACAACTTATCAATACCGCGCGGAATGGAATCGGTCTTCTCCACTTCCAAACCATACTCTTTCAGCTTGGCCGCCACCTCCTCAATCGTTGTGTCATACACGTCAATCCCATAGTGCTTGCGAATAACTTCAGCATAATCCCAAACTTCCCACTCGCCGCTCATATCAACATTAAATTTGCCCAGCTGAAATTGCAACGTACCAAACGTCTTCTGGAGCACATCTTTATACATCGCCTCCATAAAGCGCATACCCTGCTTCCAGTCCCAATACGCAGCGTACCACTCCATGGCGATGTGCTCTGGCAAATGCTCATCAGAATAATTCTCATTGCGAAAACGCGGCCCGAGATCGTACACCTTCTCGAACCCAGCGCCAACCAATCGTTTCAGTGGCAACTCGTGAGAAATACGCAGGTAAAACTGCTGATTATCCAGTGCGTCCATATGCGTCACAAACGGGTTAGCATCAGCGCCGCCGGTCGTATGCTCCAACACTGGCACGTTCACCTCAGTAAACCCATGGCTGTTTAGATAATCACGCGTCGCCTGCCAGAACTTACTGCGGCGAACAAATCGCTCGCGCACCTCAGGGTTGACATTCATGTCAACGTAGCGGCGACGAAAACGCTCTTCTTTGTTTTCCAGCTTCTCCGGCATTGGCCTGAGCGACTTGGTTAATAGCCTTAGCTCACGCACGCTAACCGACTTTTCGCCAGTTTGCGTCGTCGTCATCACGCCGCGCGCCTCGACAAAATCACCCGTGTCCAAAAGCTTCAACTGCTTCATACCCAACACGCCGCGGCTGGCATCCAATTCCGCTACATCATCGCGCTGCAAATACAACTGCACTTCACCAGACTGGTCGCGTAGTTTGATGAACGCCAGCTTACCAAAACTGCGGATTGAAACGATGCGACCTGCCACGACCACTTCTCGGCCTGCCAGCTCATCATAATGCGCCAAAACCTCAGCACACATATGTGTCCGCTCTGACTTTGCCGGGTATGGATCAACGCCTAGTTCTCGCAGCGTTTCTAATTTTCGTAATCGTTCATTTCGATAATCTTGTAATGTAGCCATAATTATCTACATTATAACAGAGAGGATATCGTATAGACAATCTCACCTTTAGGCGTAGAAATCGTCACTTCATCACCAACCTTCTTGCCCATCAATGCCTGTCCAATTGGCGACTCGTCAGAGATTTTACCCTCCATTGGGTCTGCCTCAACAGGGCCAACCACCGTGTAGGTAACCGTTCTGTCGCTATTCTTCAGTTCAACCGCGCTGCCCAGACCAACAACGGTTGCATCAGCAGCCTTGATGATTGAAGCATGTTGCAAAATATCTTCAATCTCGATAACACGAGTCTCCAGTAGTCCCTGCTCTTCACGAGCGGCATCATATTCAGCATTTTCGCTCAGGTCACCAAAGCTTCGTGCTTCTGCAATTTTTTCCGCAATCTCTCCTCGGCGGCTCTTAAGCTCTGCCAACTCTTTTTCTAGTTCTTTCCGACCTGAATCAGTGATCTGATATTTCTTATTCATATACTCTCCTTCTACTATATATAGTGGTGCAAAATCAAAAACACGCTATATCTAGCGTATCGATATAATCATCGTGTAAGTACTATGATTGTATCAATACTACCAAGCACTGTCAACTAACCAACGAAAAATGCTACCAATTCGTCATAGCTTTTAGTGACAGTCTCGCCGCTCTGACGGCTGGTTAATTCAAACTCACCACTGTCAATTCCTCGGTCACTGATGGTCACGCGCCACGGCATACCCATCAGCTCAGCGTCAGCAAACTTCACACCTGGACGCTCAGCTCTGTCGTCATACAGCACTTCTACACCAGCCTTCATCAAGGTGCTATATAGCTGATTTGCCAGTTCACTACCGCGCTCGCCGATTGCCACCAGCTGCAGTTTGAACGGTGCGATGTTCTCAGTCCATACCAAGCCTTTCTCATCAGCGAACTTTTCAACAATCACGCCCATGACACGCGTGATGCCGATGCCATAGCTTCCCATGTATGCATAGTGTTGCTGGCCATCTTCACCAGTGAAGACCAATTTCATCTCCTCTGATTTTTGCGTGCCAAAATTGAAAATATTACCAACTTCAGCCGTTTTCACCTTCTCCAGCTCACTGCGGTCAACGCCCAACTCAGCAACTGCCTCATCAATCACTTCCTCATTTACCGCAATGTTCTTGCCACGATGCAAGTAAACATAATCCTCGCCGGCCTCGCAAATCGTCTGAAATTCATGACTGAACTTGGTAAATGCCCCGCCGCTCGCAAAAGTAACATACGTATCCTGTCCAATTCCCAACCGATCATAGCACCGCTTATACGCTGCAATGACCGCCTCATAATACACATCCAAGTCCTCTCGGGTAGCGTGCACCGAATACATATCTTTCATGACAAATTCGCGTCCACGCATGATACCGCTTTTAGCACGCAGCTCGTTACGCAGCTTGTTTTGGAATTGGTAAACACTGATTGGCAAATCTTTGTAGCTCTTGAGATAATTACGCAATAGTTCGATGATCGGCTCTTCGTGCGTCCAGCCAAAGCCCACCTCAGTACCGTCTTGCAGATGAGACTTAAACCAAACATCAACCAATTCATCGTCCCACCGCCCTGTCTCTGTCCACAGTTCCTTGCGCTGCAAGCTGCTCATGATGAGTTCTTGGCTGTCAATCGCGTTCATTTCTTCTCGTACAATGCGCTTGATATTCTCTAGCACGCGTAGCCCTAGCGGAGTGTACGAATACACGCCAGCCATCGTTTTGTGCACATAACCGGCCTGAATCAACAACTGAGCATTCTTTGCCATCTCGTCACTTGGCGCAGTTTTGCTGGTTTTGGTAAATAATTGGCTCATTCTCATACGTCAAACTCCTTTACGTAAATAATATTCCAACAGCACTATGAATAGCAATTGGATTGATAAACAATAGATAAAACGCCAGACTATTTTTGATGGCGTGCAGCACTACACTCGCCCAAACCGCCCCAGTGTATTCCCGTAACAAACACAAAAATATACTGAGTACAAAGGTGTCTAGTACAACATTCCACTGCAAATTTTCACTACCAATTGCCAAATGTGCCAAGCCGAACGTGAGGCTAGTGATGATGACCGAGACTTTCACTGAGGTTGTCTTGCGCAGCTTCGTGTATAGGTACCCGCGAAATAGCAGCTCCTCTGCCAAGGGCGCCAATACCACCAGTGTGAAAAAGATCATGGCGTACTGAGCCTGTGAATACAATGCTGTCGTATCAAAAGGCAGCTGTTGTGCTTGCTTAAAATCAACGTTCAAAAACGTTACCACTAATGCCGCCACCATGATAGAACAAATGAAATACGCAACAAAAGTCGGCACGGGTATAACCAAGTCTAACCATGCAGGCTTGCCAGTGAGACCAAGATCCTTAATACTCGACTTGCGGCCAAACAACCAGTACGGCACCATAGTGACCATAACTACCGTGATTATCCACACGACCACCGAAACACCAGTTGTCAACAAAACCGACGGTACACTCTTGAGCGGCACACCCGCCTGCACCAACAACCACACTACCAACGAAACCAGTAGACCTGACACCATGAACGATGCGTACGCCCAAACAGGCAAAATCAAGCACCACAGCCAGTTCTTTTTGAGCTGTACTAATTTTTTACTCTTATGCTTATGAGAATAATTTTGCGATATCATTCCACGTTACCACTATTGTTAATGCCATTAAAATCAAAAAGCCAGTCGCTTGAATCGTTTCTTCACGATCTTTGGTCAACGGCTTCTTCAATAATCTAAAAATCGTCATAGTAAACCAACGCCCGCCATCAAGTGCTGGGATTGGCAAAATATTCATCACTGCCAGCGTCAAAGAGATGATTGCCGCCAACAGTAGCACCTGCGTCAATCCAGAATTAACAACTGATGGAAATAGTACACCCAAGATACCAACTGGACCTGCCACGTTATTACCCACCTTTGCCAAATCAGCCTTAGCTGCCTGCTTCTGTTCTGGTGAACCAATAAATTGCCCAAAGAAGCCGCCAATTCCCTGTACTATCATAGAGCCAACGCCCTTCAGCGTTTCATGAGTTAGCTGCACCGTTGTTGCCACGCCCACTAGTGGCGCCGACCATGTCGCATGGATAGTCTCCGACTGATGTGGCACAACCCCCAGATAGCCACCATTTTTTGCCTGATCACGGCTGAGCAGCGTTGTTCGAAAATGTAGTGTCTGACTGTTTCGTTTCACTTCAATATTTACGGTCTGCCCAGAAGACTGCTGCGTCGCTTCAGACAGTTGGGCTGAAGTACTAATTGTTTTTTCGTTCATAGCTATAATTTCATCATCAACTCGCAGACCAACTTGTGCAGCTGGCGAGCCCTCGGTGAGGCGGACAACCTTGACCGGCGTCTTGACTGACGTATTATCAAACGGCAGCATCACTTGATGCGGTAATATCTTAGGCAACCCAAACACAGCCAACACCGCAAACAACACCACGGCCGCCAGCCAGTTGACCAATACGCCCGCTAGCAATATTTTCGTTTTTACCCAATACCCCGCAGCTCCATACGCACCTTTGCCACGAGCTGAATCATATTCACCGTTGAGCCTCACAAAGCCACCCAGCGGAAGCCAGTTCAAGCTAAAAACAACATTTTTGCCCAAAAAACTCTGCTTTGGCTGCCATTTTTTTGCTCGCGGCGGAAAGCCAATACCATACTCCTCCACCTTCACACCATTGCGTTTCGCCACGACAGCATGTCCAAGCTCGTGAATAGCCACCAAAAAGACCAAAACCAACAGCCCAATTACAACACCCAGCACAACCATATATTACCCCCCAAACCTTCGATTCCTCTTGGCGTATTCATCTAATATATTTTTAACGTCTTCCGCTCGCATGTCCGGCCAATGCTTTTTTAGAAACAAAAACTCGCTTAAGGCCGATCGCCACAGCATAAAGTTGCTCAGGCGTTGCTCACCGCTAGTCCGAACGATCAAATCACACGGCGGTATCTCTGGTGAGTATAAATTTTGTTCAATCAAATCAGCTGTCACCTCATCCTCTGTAACTCCTGACGCGATGATCCGCTTGACAGCGTTAACAATCTCCTGCTGACCACCATAGTTAAAGCACAAAGCCAATGTACCTTTAGTGTAATGCGCAGTGGCTGACTCAATCTCTTCTATTGCCTGGACAACCTTCTCTGGTAGCTGGTCACGCGAGCCGAGTACCACAACACGAACCTGGCGGTCGTGTAGGTATTTCGCATCGGTCTTAACGCACTTGACCAATAGTTTCATCAGCTTGTCGACCTCCGCTTGTGAACGACGCCAATTCTCAGAACTAAACGCATATACCGAAACATATTTCACACCAGCATCAATATTAGCCGTCAGAACTTCTTTCATGGCAGTATAACCTGCTAGGTGTCCTTCATAGGCTGGCAGCCCATGTCGTTCAGCCCACCGACGATTGCCGTCCATGATATATCCAATATGCTGGGGTACGCTACTCTCACTCACTATTTTATTCGCTCCATACTATATTGTACCACTTGCTGTAGCAGATCGGCGAAATCGCCCGCCCACAAACTTGAGACTCGGGCAGCTTCGCATGCCTCACGCCCTGCTTGCTCCATCAAAGCTTGAGCCGTCTCTACCGCACCTGTCTGCGTCATAACTTCCTTCACAGCACTTAGGTCATCTGCTGTCGCCTGCTCATTACCAATGATTTCCAACAATGTTTTCTTCTGATCCTCAGTACATCGCTCCAAAGTTTCTTGTACTAAAAATGTATTCTTTCCTTCATGAATATCATCAAGGTTGCTTTTTCCTGACTCTTCCGGGCTGCCAAAGATACCCAGCCAATCATCACGAAGCTGAAACGCCAGGCCCGCTGGCAATCCAAACGCCTCAACTTGTCGTTGGGCGGTCTCATCAGTGTCGCCCGCCAAGGCCAGTGCACATAACAGCGGATTTACAAACGTATAAATACTACTCTTTTTATAATACTTTTTGATAATCTGCTCAGACGTCGCTGGACGAGTAACTGTACCCGCTACGTCAGCCATCTGTCCAAACCCCGTGATGCCGATGTTACGGTGCATTATTTGCTGAACAATTTTTGTATTCACATCCATACGAGACAGAGCCCAACTGGCGATATGCTGCACCAGTAGCCCGACATTAACAGCCATCATATCTGCCTCAAATTCATTAGCCCCAATGTGTGAAAATTGCCTTTTGTACTGCTCATGAACTGTTGGCAACCCCCGCCGGGTCGCAGACCGATCCATAACATCGTCTAGTATGAGCAAATAATCATGGATTAGTTCAATCACTGCTGCTAAAGATAAACCAGCCTCGGCATATTTTTGACCTGTCCTCACGTCGTACAGACAAGCAGCCAAAGCACCCCTCAGCCGCTTTCCTGACCTCAAAGCATATTCACGTATTGTTGACAGTGCCCAAACTGCCTGTTCATCATCAGCCTCAGGCTGAACTTCATCAGCAAAATCACATAGCACTTTCTCGATATGCTGGTCTATATACGGTGCATATTGTTTCAAATCTTCAAGAGTCATTCAGACACCTATCTCGAATCGCCCACCTGATTAGCCGATCAGACTAAATAGTCAGTACGTCCTGTTCTTTAGCCTTAAAGAGTTCTTCGATTCGCTTTTGAGTATCACTCATCAGTGAATCAATTTCTTTTTCAACTCGTTTAAAGTCGTCTTCGCCCAGTTCCTTAGTATCTTTCATGCGCTTAGCGTCCTTCAATGCATCCTGACGAATAGTTCGCATGGCGATTCGTGCCTCTTCTGATTTCTCGCTCACCTGCTTCACTAACTGTTTGCGGCGCTCTTCAGTGAGAGCCGGAACTGGCACGCGAACCACCCGACCGTCGTCTGATGGATTAAAGCCTAGGCTTTGATTGTCACGAATAGCTGCGGCGATAGCCGTAATATTGCTTGGATCAAATGGCGTCACTAGCAGCATCTGGGCTTCTGGAGCAGTTACATTAGCTACTTGATTGAGCGGCATTTTAGTGCCATACACCTCGACCATCACTCCCTCAAGCATCCCAGCGTGCGCACGACCAGTGCGTACTTTTTTCAGCTCATCCTGAAAATGCTCTAAAGCTTGTGCCATTTTATCTTCATATGGTTTAGTGTCAAACATATCTGCCTCCAATTATTTACTATCTATTATAGCAATTTTACCCGTATGGCGCTACCCAGCCCATGATACAATATGAATAATGATTTCAAGGTTAAAATTGTATAATTTCCGCTCGTATGAGTTGTTCGAGACGCAACTGGGAGATACCGGAACGGTTATCGTTGGGCCAAATGGCACCGGCAAAACCAACCTATTAGAAGCGATATACATAGCGCTGCGCGGCACAAGCTTTCGTGGATCACTGCTTGATTGCATGCGCCACCAAACAGCACATACTATCATTCACCTGGAAACCAACAATCAACCACGCCGCGTCCAACTACTACGTTCAGCCGACAACGCAATCACAAAAGACTTCACCATTGCCGACAGTGCCTCCAAAACACTCCCCCGAAAACACCGCCTACCTGTGGTGCTGTTTGAGCCGAACGACCTGCGACTCATCTCGTCTTCTCCGCAGCGACGTCGTGATTTTCTAGATGGATTGTTGTCACGCTTGGACGCAACCTATGACGCCCAACTGCGCATTTTTAACCGAACGCTCCTACAGCGCAATGAACTGCTCAAGCATCATCCCGAGAACGCTGCCGAGTGGCGAGACCACTTATTTGCATGGGATATAAAATTTGTTCAGGCAGCAAACGCCCTGGCAACTGCCCGTGCACATTTTTTATATACCTACGAAAAACGCCTTGAATTACTCTACGCTTCTCTGGCAGGAAAGCAAACACCGTTCACTGTTGAGTATCTACCGTCAGTCGGGCTCGATAACTACGAGCAATCTCTCCTAGATAAATTACAGCATTCCCGTGAGCATGAACTAGCGACAGGACACTCCTCCGCCGGACCACAGCGAGAAGATTTTTTGATATCCTTGCATTCACGGCCAGCCGTCAAAGTTGCTTCTCGCGGCGAAATGCGCACCATCATGCTAGCTTTTAAACTCCTAGAGCTGGAGCTACAAACTGAACGAACCAAACATCGCCCACTCATTTTGATGGATGATGTGTTTTCTGAACTGGACGCAACTCGCGAGAAGCTACTTCAAGAGACCATCCAACACCACCAATTTGTCGTCACTACCACTGATGCCCGTCATCAGAAAGACGGCTGCTTGATTATCTCCACACAATAAATCGCCCTCACTAGGAAGGCGATTTTATCACTAGCATGTACTATTGTGCCTGAATTGCCTCAGAATTTTCGACCAACTCACCTAGTACGATCGTCATGTTGTCTTCAACGATCTCGTCATATTCTGGCACTCGTTCACGAATCCAAGCCTCAAGTTGCTCAGCCGGTACATCACCATCCTGCAACGCCACAAGCTCAGCCAATTGCGCATCGTCCAATGAGTCAACAATTTCCTCACTAATCCGCTCATTCACCGTCTCTTCCACGTGCTGAATCAGTGCCTGTGCCTGGTCGTCAGGTAGATTAATTCCTACCGAGCTCAACTGTGCTTTCGTTATCATAGTTGTTGGGATGATTATTTGTGTATTTTCGTCATTATTCATAGCTATCATGATACCCTTTTTATCTTTTCTAATCAATTATATCTATTGTCTTTAGCTCACTGGAACCAACCGACTTGCGGTAGCCTTAGTCAACCTACCAGCTGCCTTTGCTACCTTTACGCCGAACTGTTTAATCTTGTTCGGGTCGGTATTTGCCAGTCGTGCAACCCTATCTTTCGCTGATTCCCAGGTATCGCCCAGTGCCTCCTTACGAGCGGCCATACGAGCAGCTCTACGCGCTTCAGCTCGACCACGTCGCTCCTCAATACGCTCTCGAGCAGCCTCAATATTGCTTTGCGCACTTTCAGAGCTCTTCTCCAGCTGACTCATCGCTGCCTGCAGCCGAGTAACTTCGCCTGTTGCGCGCTTCAATCGAGCATTCGCTGCAATTTTCAGCCCCTCTTTTTCTTCGGCATCAAGCTGTAACCGCTCATCTCCAGGATTAGCATCTGCTTCTAACCGAGCAGCTTCTGCCGCTTGTTCTGCCCGCTCGGCTTCTTTGCTCATTTGTTCCACTTTAGCATTAGCGTCATTCAGCTCCCTCTCGGTCATCATAGACTCTAAGGTTGCTCCAGTGTCTGCTTGTTGCTCTTGCCGGATGAATACCTTGTCATCGCCGGTATCCAGCTTGTCCGCTATATTCTCTTTAGTTTGAGCTTCCCGTTGTTGCTGGCGAGCCTCCTGACGACTGACACGAGCCGCCTGGCGATTGTCGAGCTCAGCTACTCGTTGTTCGCGCGCCTGCTGACGAGCTGCTCGCCGCTCCTGACGATTTTTTATTCTAGCAGCCTTGCGTTCACGTGCTACTTTTATATTTTGCAGTATTACATCACTACCCTTTTCAAACAGTTCTGCAGCCTTTCCTCGTGCAGCGCCCCAGGCATTACCAATTGCCTCTTTTGTTTCAGCGCCTTTTTGAACAATAGCTTCTCTTGCTTCACTACCCTTTTGAACAACAAACTCTTGCGCTTCAGTACCTTTTTGAGCCACAGTCTCTCGTACCATCTCAGCACCAGTGGCAATTTGACCAGGTAACTCAGCACCCCGACTAATGCCGATATAAAAACGGTCTTTAAGACCTTGCATCATCTTGCTCAAGCCTTCTTGAGCCCGGGTCTTCAAGGCGTTAAATCTCTCTTGGCCGTCAGTGATGCGCTCCTCGCGCGTCATCATGCCATTTTCAGCGCCACCTTTTGCTACGCTTTCCGGAACAAGTAGTCCATTTCCCAGTTCATTCCAGTCATTAGGCTCTTTATTAATGCTCGGGAATGCAGCAGCTGCACTCTCTGGAACAGCCAGCCCACTTGATAGGTTAGCCCAGCCATCAGGAACTGTATTATTAAGGTCTGGGAACGCCGGAGCTGCATTCATGTTTTTATTCATAGTTTTCCTTTTTGTGTATATTGATGTAATATGCTCTCATACTAGCATAGATTTGCTATTTTGTCAATACGCTTATGCAAGATATATCTACAAATAAAAATCGACTGCATATTTGCAGCCGATTTTCATCATGATGGCAAATGTTATTCGCTGACGCCCAGCTCGATTCGCTTGAACTGGCGAACCACAATGTTCTCACCCAATTTAGCAATCGCTTCCTTGATGTGCTGCTCAACCGTCTTGGAATCGTCCAAGATGTACGCTTGGCTCATCAATACTTGCTCAGCAAAGTGTTTATTCAACTGACCAGTCACGATCTTCTCGCGCATCTCTTCAGGCTTGCTTGCTAGTGTCTCGCTCGCCATCAACTCAGCCTTCACCCGCTCCATCTCTTCAGCTGGAATATCTTCTGTAGAAGCATACTTTGGGTTCATCGCGGCAATCTGCATAGCAATTTCGTGCGCCAAGGTTTTGAAGTCGTCCAAGCGCGCCACAAAGTCAGTCTCACAGTTAACCTCGACAATCACGCCGATTCGACCAGAGTGAACATAGCTCTCAATCAAGCCTTCACGTGCTTCACGGTCGCCTTTTTTCTCAGCCTTAGTCAAGCCTTTTTTGCGCATTTCCTCCAGCGCCTTGTCAAAATCACCGTCAGCTTCAACCAATGCCTTCTTTGCGTCGGTCAAACCTACGCCAGTCAATTCGCGCAGTTTTTTAATGTCGTCAACAGAAACGCCCATCCTATTTCTCCTCTTTTTTCACTGGTTTTTCTTCAGGTTTCACGCTACCCGCACCTTCGGCAACAGCTTCGGTGAAGTAGTCTAGTAGCAATTGAATACCCTTGATAGCGTCGTCGTTACCAGGGATGACGTAGTCGATGCCAGTTGGATTGACATTGGTATCAACAATAGCAAATACCGGCACACCCAATGTCTGAGCTTCACGCACTGCATTTGCGTCAGTCAAAGCATCAACCACGACCACTGCGCCTGGCTTGCCCATCAAGTCTTTGATACCGCCATATTTAACGTTCAAGCTATCGATTTCCTCTTGGAAACGCTGCACTTCCAACTTGTTGTAGCGCTTTTCCAGGTCACCTGACGCCATACGCTTTTCCAAATTCTTCAGCTTTTTGATCTGCTGAGTAATCGTCGCACCGTTGGTCAACATACCACCGATCCAGCGTTCAACTACATATGGCTGGTTGATCTTTTCAGCAGCCTGACGCACCACGTCTTTGGCTTGCTTTTTCGTGCCAACAAACAGTACTTTGCGGCCTGATGCTGCGATTTTTGTTAGTTCTGGCAACGCCTTATCCAACGCTTCAACCGTCTTGACCAAGTCAATAATGTGACTGTCCTGACGCTTACTGTGAATATATGGCGCCATCTTTGGGTGCCAGCGGCTGGTTTTGTGTCCAAAGTGAACACCTGACTCCAGCAAAGCCTTAATGTCTACTGCTACAGACATTTCTTTCTCCTTTTGCCTCATCCGCTCACGATGTGGAGTGTGAAACGGATTGTGTCATTAAAATTAGTACCAGACGATTATACCACTATTCGACTCTCGAGACAACTCCTTTTGACATTCTAGGGTAAATTGTGTACAATTGAACGGTTATGAAAAGCAGTATTCACCCACAGAACTATCGCCCTGTCGTATTTAGCGACGATCAAGCGGGCTTCGCGTTCTTGACTCAGTCAACAGCGCAGACAACAGATACCATCAAATGGAAAGACGGTAATACCTACCCTCTCGTGAAAGTTCACATCTCGTCGGCTTCACACCCATTCTTTACTGGCGAGGAAAAGATTATCGACACCGAAGGTCGTGTTGACCGCTTTAAGGCGCGCCAGGCAGCAGCTGAAGCTCGCAAAGCAGCTTTGGCAAATAAAGCTAAGAAAGCGAACGCCAACAAAGCCGCAAAAACTGATGCTCCAAAATCAGACAAAAAGGCTAAAAAGTCTAGCAAATAATACAGTCTCGCGTCTTAAAAAACCGCCCCAGCAATGGGACGGTTTTTGTTAGGCTAATCAGTTTTCGAATTACTCAGACATAGCCGACAGCGCTGCTTCAGCATCAAACAACTGCCCTTCGGCTTCTTGATAACCAAACAGGCGCTCCAGAAGGTCTGTCGTCTCTTCATGAGACGGCATGATGACCTGGTTACCGACCGCATCCGTCAACATGATACACTCTTCCGCTCCTTGCGCATCTCCAGGAAACTGTACTGTTGCTCGAGAATACAGACCAATCTCTGCTGCCCTATGTTCAATATCAGCCACTTCCTGCAGCTCATCGCCCCTCGACACAACCAACCCTGCTGGAGAATCCTGCCTCTGCTCTATCTCCTCCAAAGATCCAGTTGCTAACACTGTAGATAGACCGGTCGATGTAAGTTGCTTATAATCATCTGGTGTCAATTTCATCATATCTGGCATCGTCATGCCCTGATGCTGAGCAATGTGGTTATAATATACTGAGCGCATAAATGAAAAATCTCCAAAAATTGCATCCTCAAGATGAGACTGCAGCACTGAGTCCTGAGTATCATTCTCTCCCGAGTCATCCAAAGCCAAGACAGCTGACCTTCCATCAATTCTTCCCCGAGCTATAAATCCTTTCACCTTGACTGATTCATCAGGTCCGAGCGACATCCCTTCGGGCAATCTATACGTTTTGGTAACAGATGGCAACGGCAACGTATCTGGTGTTTGTTTAATAGTATCAATTGAATGTTCCATAGTTCATATTATACCACATAAAGTTACTATTTGTCAATCAAGGTAACTGCCAGTCAATCGCCCCGCGGCCATTCCGTACCAGAAAATCATTGGCACGCGAAAATGGCTTACTACCAAAGAATCCCCGATTGGCAGAAAACGGTGACGGATGAGCACTACAAATCTTCAAATGGCGACTGTCTGTGATCGCCTGACCAACCTTTTGGGCGTGCGCTCCCCACAATATAAACACTAGCGGCTGCTCATAGTCATTCAGTATCGTTAGCAGATTTTTAGAAAACTCCATCCAACCGTAATTTGCGTGGCTACCAGCCTGACCTCGTCTGACGCTCCAGCTAGTGTTCATCAACAGTACACCCTGCTTGCCCCATGGTTCCAAAAAACCACTAGTCGGCATATCTACCCCGGTATCATCAACCAACTCCTTAAAAATATTCTGCAAACTTGGTGGCAATTTGACCCCTGGCTTAACCGAAAAACTCATACCATGCGCCTGACCCGGTCCATGATATGGATCTTGCCCAATGACAACTACCTTCACCGTGTCCAGTGGACAAGCGGCAAAACAAGAAAACATATCTTGCCTCGCTGGGTACACTTCATATTTCTCCCGTTCAGCGTCCACCCGATTCATCAAAACTCGAAAATACGGCTGCTGGGCCTCAGCTTCAACAAACTCACGCCACGTTGAAAATGTCATGTATCTATTTAATCACGTTTGAGCCATGCAACCTAGCGTGTTGTAAACGTTGACGAAAGGTCGTCTGATAGTCGTCTCGGTGATATGGTCGCGCAACTTGCACGCCTGGTGGCATCGCATCCTCTGCTCCAAGCAGAGAACTGATATCAAACGCCAACGAGTAATCTGACGAGTGCGACCCTGCGATATACGTGCTAAAAAGCTCGGATGAACTATTTGCCGAGTAGTAGGAGCGAACTGGCACATACTGTCCCCCATTCATACGAAAGCCTACTTTCAGCCTTTCCTCATTGGCAATCGCTAGTTGGACTTCTATATGGTCCCTCAAGTCCGGATGTCGCCTCAAGAAACACTGTTGCTGTTCCGCGATTTCTATACCACTACTTGTCCAGTCGTCTAGCATGATGATATCGACGTTTTCTTTAGGCAAGTTCACCAATTCCCCCTCATCGATAAGCAGCCTATTGGCGTACTGGCTCAACTCATCATCAGAAAACTCCCCCATGATCAATTCCATGAAATATTCGTCACTTTTTATTTTTCCTTGTGGGGCGGCATAGTCAGCACGTTCTATATTATTAATTTCGCCCAGCATAACAAACAATGCTTTATCAGGGTGCGCGTCCAGCCGATACTTCCAATACGTCGCGATTCCACATGCCGCCTCCATAAGCTCTGGCTCACCAACATAGTTGAGATGATTCCGGATTTTAGACAATCGTGAGGTACGCGCCAAATCATCACTTCGCGCACACAACCCAGAAAACAATGCTGAAATTGTCTGCTGTTCCGTCTGCACTGAAAAGTCTTCTCGGGTCAAGGCATCAACCTCACGCGAAAGCAACGCCCGACTACCAATCACGCTGTAGACATTGGTTTCTCTGTCACGCTCCCTGTCGCTCATCAGCTCCGCCAACGTGGGCGCCCGCTTCACACAGTGGTCTATTTCCATCCGATGCGATATCTCTTCTCCAGACACCGTTTCAAACGGCTCACATGGATGAACGGCAACGGAACCCTGCTCATACAGATTGTACATCACCTGGTTTTGGTCATATTTAGGCTCACTGTTCGGGCTGACTTGCCTGACTCTACGCAGTCGCGCGGGGATCATGTTTTTAAACTTAACCATGTTGCGCATATTATACACACAAATGCTACTATTGTCAATATACGCCATGGGGTTTCTGTGCTATAATACAACTCATATGGCACAAATTGCATTACACTTAGACGACCTAGTCGCCGAGAGGCAAGTCTTGGCAGATTTTTTAGCGCAGCCTACCGCATATAGCGATCCGGAATTTACCATCAAAAACAAACGGTTTTCGGAGCTGGAAACGTTGATAGCAAAGGCCGAGGAGCGCCAGCAGCTAACAAAAAACTTAGAGGAAGCACGAAAATTGGCTACTGGCGGCGATGAGATTGCGGAACTAGCAAAAGCCGAAATCACTGAAACTGAAGCGCGCCTGACAGAACTAGAAGAAGAACTATTCATCTTGTTAACCCCAAAGGATCCAAACGACGAGAAAAACATCATCATAGAAATCCGTGCTGGTGCTGGCGGCGACGAAGCATCATTGTTCGCGGCGGAATTGTACCGCATGTATCTCCGTTGGTGCGAAGCAAATGGCTACAAAACTGAGCTCGTCAGCGAATCCGCCAATGACTCAGGTGGTTACAAAGAAGTCATATTCATGGTCAAGGGCGACGCGCCATACGCCAAATTGAAATTTGAAGGCGGCGTCCACCGCGTCCAGCGCGTCCCAGTCACCGAAAGCCAAGGTCGCGTCCACACCTCCACCGTCACCGTAGCGGTGTTACCAGAGGCCGAAGAGGCTGACGTCGAGATAGATACAAATGACCTCCGCGTTGACGTATTCCGCTCGGGCGGACATGGTGGTCAAAGCGTCAACACCACCGACTCGGCGGTGCGCATCACTCACCTACCAACTGGTATCGTCGTGACCAACCAAGACGAAAAATCACAGATCAAGAACCGCGAAAAAGCCATGAGTGTGCTGCGTTCGCGCTTACTACAGATGAAAATTGATGAGGAAAATGCCAAGTTGAGTGCTGAGCGACGCTCACTCGTCGGCACTGGTGACCGCTCCGAAAAGATCCGTACTTACAACTTCCCGCAAGATCGCATCACCGATCACCGCATTCACTACAGCCGCAGCAATATCCCCGCGGCAATGAACGGGGATATTGACGATTTGATTGAGCAATTGCAGCGATTTGAGCGGGAGCTAAAAGCACAGAATGCTGAAAGTCACGCTCAAGCAACATAATATTACCACACTTTTAGCCTCGTGGCGCCTTTTTCAGGAATCGCTGATACCATTTTTCTTTTTTCTCTTCTCGCCGCAATGTGTCAAGTTCTCTCCAGAAAGGACTTAAGCCCTGTTTATTATCCCTGAACGCCAAAGCAACCACAGCAGTACTAGCATCAAACAGCTGCTCAACACGGCGTCTCTCTGTCTTCTCAATCTCAGCATGACTCTTCGCTTTGGGGTGTCGACCAAAAATTTCATCTAATCTACTCATGCGCTGTGTATCTGCAACACGTAGTGCAGAAGCCTCCTCAACATCTGGCGCCACCATAATACTGTGTGTCAGACTGGTTAGCAGCCTGAGCAATTTCAAGCATATCGTCTACGTGAACATTCATCGCTAGCGCTTTATTATTACGAATAAGCCTAGCCCAAACTTCATGATCATACGGTATTTCATCCGCTGATTCTCTCACCCCTTTTGCTTCACTCGTCATAATACATCTCCCTTTTACTCATCAGAGTTATAAACACTTCACATAATACTCTCTATTTCTTGATTTGTCAAGCTTTTACGCCATATTATATGATTTTTACAATGATACTATGTCTACAGGACTAGCTGTGGTATAATTAACAACATGAATATATCAACCTGGCTAAAACACACCGCTGAGCACCTGAAAAACGCCGGTATCACGTCAGCACAACTTGACGCAGAACTGCTACTAGCGAACACACTGCGCAAAAACCGAACATACCTTCACGCGCACCTGGACGAAGAGATTGATCCGCGACGTGTTGATATCGCCGAAGCACGACTTAGCCTGCGTATCGACCGAGTACCGCTGGCGTATATTTTGGGCGAAAAAGAGTTTTATGGACGGAATTTTAGTGTATCGCCCAGCGTACTAGTCCCGCGTCCCGAATCAGAAGAAATAATCAATCTACTACTAAAGCTGGCACCACGAGACAACCAACCAAGGACGCTCATCGACATAGGAACTGGCTCTGGATGCTTGGGGATCACTGCGGCGCTCGAGTTGCCAGACAACTGGCATGTTGTTTTGTCAGATATTAGCCCTAAAGCACTCCTAGTGGCAGAAAAGAATGCCAAGAAATTGGGTGCTAAAATCTTTACGCAAAAACAATCCTTACTGCTTGGCCAATTTGAAAAGCTCGACTGCATCTTAGCGAATTTGCCATATGTCGACAAGGATTGGAAGAACACCTCCCCAGAGCTCCGTCACGAGCCGTCAGAAGCCCTGTATGCCAGCGAGGGTGGGCTTAAGCTAATCCGAGAGCTCATTCAACAAGCACCCAAGCATATGACCGACCAAGGGCTGCTATTCATCGAGGCAGACGAGGAGCAACACCAGACGATTATCGCCTTCGGTAATCAAAATGGCTTTTTACACTTGGAGACCAGCGGGCTAATCGTGGTGCTACGATTTGTAGGCACCGAGCGTTAGTCTCAGCTTCTGCTCTCTGTTATCTCTGATAACCGTCAGCTCGATAGTTTCGCCTGGCAGATATTCGCCAATCAAGCTTGTCAAACCACCATGTTCGCCAATGGTTTTATCATTAACCTTGGTGATGATGTCACCAGATTTGATGCCCGCTTTGTCTGCTGGACCGCCCTGCTGCACCAATTGCCCAGAAACACCACCAACAAAAGCACCATGTTTGACTGATAGTTTATTTGCAGCCCGCGTTTCTGGCGTCACCTCTAGGTAACGTATGCCGATGTATGATTTATTAATCTCGCCCTTTTCCAGAACGCTGCGGATCAGTCCTTTGGCTGCACCTATCGGGATAGCGAAGCCAATACTCTGGGCATCCTCGACGATAGCGGTGTTAATACCAATCACTTGGCCGGCCATATTTAGCAGCGGGCCACCCGAGTTGCCCGGATTAATGGCGGCATCGGTCTGTAGCAGATCCGTTAATGATTCAGGCTTCTGATCTTGATCGTCATCGCTATCTGATGAAGCTTGGAGTGGACGCCCCTTGCCTGAGATGATGCCACTCGTGACAGTGTTCTGAAATTTGCCAAGTGAATTGCCGATGGCAATGACTTTTTGCCCCACGCGGACAGTACTCGAGTCACCAATGGTCGCTGGTGATAGGTTGTCGACGCCGTTAATCTTCAAAAACGCGATATCGTTAAGTGGATCAACCCCCACTAGCTTGACGTTGGTGTGACGATCGCCCGAGCCAGTGATGATTTGGAAGGACCGTCCACCATTTACTACGTGCTTATTCGTCAAAATATAACCGTCTTTACTAATGATCACGCCAGTTCCAGCGTTCTCTTGTGATCTGAAGCCATTACTTTTTACAGTGATAATCGATACGACGCTAGGGGATACCTGATTGACGATTTTTGAGACATTCGATTCTTCGGCGGTAACAGTCAGATTACCGTCAACCGTTGGGCCATGCGTACTGGCGAGCTTTGGACGCAGCACCATCATGAGTAGCACGCTACCGATCATAATTATCAACAAAAATAGCGCTGCTATGGCAACCCAGATAGCCATCATCCGTCGCCGTGATAGCGTAATCACCTGCGCGTTGTTATTTGGTTGACCTAGTCCCACCTCCGTCATCTATCAAATCCTCGTTACTGTGTTGAAAAATAGTAATATAACGCCTATCACTGCTACAGAAAACAAAACTGGCGGCATGATCTCGCTCCGTACGACCGCGCCGTTTTTCTTCCATGATCGATAGACCCGCTCACCCAAGAAAGATATCAAAAGCAAAATAATAGTCACCTGCGGAAGTTTGATCATGGTGAGTCCTGGTATAGCATAGGCAAAGGTCCAATAGTACGCTAGCCAGCCAATCTCCGCAAACATAATTCCCCAGATAGAGCTCAGCAGAACTATTTGATCTTCTTTGTAGCTAACCAAAAAATGCCGAGCGGCACTGTAGCCAATGACCATTGAGCCAGTAACAACTGCAATATCTGGCAACAAATAACCAATGGAGAACAACGCTACTGTACCAAATAAGATGGCGATGGCCGACTGCAACATCATTTGCCAGCGCTTTGACATCGGCTTGATGATCACCAGCCAAATGATATAAAAGGCAGTGAAAGCAATTTGCACGGCGATATTCCCCACAGACAGGTATAGCAATGCCACCACACTCAATCCAACGATCAAGTCCACCAGGTTAGACTGGATATTCGTCCACCAAAAACGTGGCCTCACCGCCAATACACGCCACTTGCTCAAAATAACCAATACTACCGCAGCCACTGGCGATTGCACCATAAGTGTAATACCAAATAATACCAAAGCTAAGCTGATGTTCAACAGATGGTACACCACCTCACTAAAAAATGATTTGCGCTTAACGGTTCGCAGTAGCTCCATATCTCTTGATTATATCACACTATACAGGCTATACTAAATAGGATGGATGCAACTTTTCTTGATAGACACCCAAAGATTCGTGACAGTTTGGGGCTCATCGTTTTTGTTGTTGGCGTGGTGGTCGGCACACTATTGATTAATACCTTTATTTTTCGTAATTTTACTGTTCAAGGCGCCAGTATGGAACCGACCATGCACACAGGTGATCGTTTGATTGTTAATCGACTACCAGTGACAGCGGCACAAATCAAAAACAAGCGATACGTCCCTGAGCGGGGTCAAACCATTGTCTTTAAAAACCCAAATTTTAACTCTTCAACAAATAAAGATGAGTACATCGTGAAGCGAGTCATCGCCTTTGCCGGGGAGCGTGTTACGGTTAAGGATGGCGTCGTTACGGTGTATAATAGCGCTCATATTCATGGGTTTAATCCTGATACCACAGTGAATAAAAATGAGCCCGGGCAGCCAACGTCTGGCGATGTCGATACCACCGTGCCAGAAGGAACTATTTTTGTCATGGGCGACCACCGACAAGAGAACTATTCGTGTGATTCCCGAAACTGCATGGGCCCAATACCACTATACGACATCGTCGGACCAGTCTCCATGAGGATCTGGCCAATCACTAAAATCCGTGGATTTTAACTACTTTTTCAGCAGTTGATGGATACGCTCAAAATCAACAGCATTTTTGAATGGTATGATGATTTGCCCAGCACCGCGCGTATTGGTACGAATTTTAATCTTTGAGTTTAGTTTTTTAGTCAAATTCTGAACGACTTCTTCATGAGGAATCTCGACCGGACGTCGCTTTTCAAATGGATTGTTTTTAGACTCTTTCCAGAGGACTATCGCCTGCTCAATGCGGCGAGCAGACCACCCTTCAGCGATAATTTTCTCCAGCAGCTCTTCTGCCACTTCTTTGGGCACATTGATCAATGGTCGAGCCTGACCTTCAGTGATTTTATAGCTAAAAACAGCTTCCTGGACGGCCTTTGGCAACTTTAGAAGGCGCATGGTGTTAGAAATGGCGCTAACCGATTTGCCACCAACTCGCTGCCCTATCTCGTCCAATGTCAAGTTGAACTGATCGCGCAGTTTCGCGTATGCCGTAGCAGTTTCCAGAGGATTGAGATCGCGACGCTGTAGGTTTTCAATCAAAGACAATTCCAAACGATGCTGGCCAGTCAGCGTTCGCACCAATGCCGGTACCTCTGTCAGCCCGGCCCTCTGAGCAGCACGCCAACGACGTTCACCCGCAACAATCACATAAGCACCTGCTTTGCCTGTCACTACCAGCGGCTGTAAAATACCATGAATCTTTATCGACTCAGACAGCTCATCAAGCGCCTCTTCGTCAAACATCCGACGCGGCTGATCTGGATCGGCCATGACTTGCTCAATCGGCAATTGTTTGAGCTGACTAAGTCTGCCGTCTTGTTTGGCAGTCGGATCAAACGACTCATCGATCAGATTTGTCGGAATGAGTGAATCAAAACTACGGCCCAGTCCTTTTTTCATCAGCCAATCCTCCCTAGGATTTCCTTGGTCAATGCCTTGTACGCGCGTGCCCCCTTGGAGAAGCGGTCATACGCACCCACCGGTAATCCGTGACTTGGCGCTTCAGCTAAACGAATATTTCGTGGAATAGTCGTCTGGAAAACTCGATCTGGGAAATGCTTTTTAATCTCCTCATGAACTTGCGTTGACAGCGTTGTACGGCTGTCCATCATGGTTGGCAGCACACCCAGCAAGTCCAGTTGTGGATTGAGTCCCTTGCGTATTAATTTCATGGTCTCTAGCAGCTGACCAAGCCCCTCTAACGCGTAGAATTCTGCCTGCACTGGCAACAGAATATAATTTGCCGCAATCAAACCATTAACCGTCAGCAGGCTCAAACTTGGCGGACTGTCGATGATGATGTAGTCATAATACCCCTGTAGATTGTTGATAGCGCGCCGTAGCCTGATGAACCGACCCTCAGCCTGCGCCAGCTCGACCTCAGTATTTGCCAAATGCGGCGTAGACGGAGCCAACGCTAGATTTTTATATTCTGTTTGAATGATGGCGCTTTGCAGTGTTGCCTGACCGGTGATCACCTCGGTCATCGTGCGCGATAGATTGGACTTATCAATCCCCAGACCACTGGTCGCGTTGCCCTGAGGGTCAAAATCTATCAGCAATGTTTTCTTACCACTTTTTGCCAAATAATACGCAACATTAACGCTTGTCGTTGTCTTGCCAACGCCGCCTTTTTGATTTGTCACCGCAATGATTTTTGTCATTCGTTCCCCTTTTTACCTGCCCTAATTATAGCATGAGCAAAACAGAAATAACAGACATCAAAAAACCGCTTCTCTGATGGAAGCGGCTCTTTCGATTATTTGATTGACGTAATCTGAATCTTGGTGTACTTCTGGCGATGACCAGTTTCTTTGTGTACACGTTTCTTGCTCTTGTAGCGAATAACGCGGATTTTGTCGCCCTTAACTTCTGCTTCAACGACCTTTGCCTTCACCACCACACCTTTGACGGTTGGCGTACCGACTTTTGTTTTATCACCATCAATCACTAAAAGTGCGTCGAGAGTGAGTTCTTTTGTGCCTTCAGGGAGGAGATCCACCAAGAGGGACTCTTTTTCGCTGACAATGTATTGCTTGCCAGAGATTTTTACGACTGCTTTCATTTCGTTCCTTAATATATATTTACTATCAGTGACCAATTATAACAGAGACGGACAATACATGCAACTAGTTTTTCTCTAGCTCGACCATGGCGTTATTTGCCCGCAGCCAGCCACTCGGCGAACCGCACTCCATGTAGTCACCCTTGGCCTCGCCCACCGCGATGATACCGCCGCCCGCAATGTACGCGTTGATGGCGTCAGTCAGCTCAAACTCGCCGCGCTGCGGATTGGCGGGTAATGTCCGCGCCAACTCAAAAATTTCTTTGTTGAGAACGTAGAAGCTTGAATTACTGAGGTTACTCGGTGCGTCTTCCAGCTTTGGCTTTTCAATGATGCGGACAAAATTACCTTGCCTATCAGTCTCAATGATGCCAGTGTGCGGAATAAAGGCCTCCTCGACAGGATTGCCCAGCAAACCAGCCGACAGACCACGCGCCTCCACCAATTCCGCCAGATCAGCCGCATTTGAGCCACCGTCGCTACGCCAGAAAAATTGATCGCCCATTACCACAAACGCTGATTCGCCCGGCTCAATGAATTCGCTAGCCAACCCCACTGGGATGCTCGTGCCATAACCCCCAGTACTTGGCTGAGTTAAAAAATGTATTCGCACATCGCGCAGTGGCGCTACCAGAGCTAATTTGTCCTGTTTACCAGCGCGCCGCAAATAATCGTTCAGCTGGATATTTGACCGGTAGTAGCTCTGCACCTGAGTGCTTTGCTCGCCAACCACGAAATAAATATCCTTCACGCCCGCCCGAACGATATCCTGCACGATATAATCAACCACTGGCCGCGTCCCCACCGGCAGCATACACTTTTCGATTGATTTGGTAATCGGTAACATCCGCGTACCCCAACCAGCAACTGGAATGATAGCTTTAGTGATCATGATTTCTCCTTACATCTTTAGTTCTTTGTGGCTTCGCTTCAAAATTTCCAACATTGCCTCGTAGCGCTGCTCATTGGCGCTTAGTTTTGCGTAGAGATACACGACATTATCAACCACTTCAATGTTCACTTTGATATCTTGGTCGTATAACCACGCCATAAAAGATGGATTGAGCAGCTCAAAACTTGTCACTTGATTTTCGTCAGTCGCATACACTTGATAGCGTTTATTGAAATCGCCCCATTCCAAAGACACTTTGTTATATCCACGCGGAGCTTTCAAACGCGACAGGAGTTTACCACGCCGCTCCACTAAAATTCCACCATATGATTTCGGCAGATTGATTTGCCCGACCACGTATTGGTCTCCTGACTCGTCTTCTTTGGTGCGATAGGTATATAACTGGACCAACAAATCACCTGTCCAGAAGCCAATGATATGGTTGTTGATATCCGCATTTTTAAAGCCAACTTTGAACAATTGGCCCCTGGTGGGCAGCAACAAATTACCCCAGTCTGGACTAAAGTACATCCTGTTGTCGGCGGCAAATTGTCTCAAAGACCGAACTAACATGCTCTCCTCTTCGGTCGCTTGATCGATACTGTCTAGTAGCCAAGTGTTTTCGTGGCGCACAAAGTTCCACTGTTCACCAAATTCCTCTGTTGTTGCCGTCAAAACATCACCGCTTGTTGTGTCAATCAATTGATCATTTGCCTGAGCCAGAATACCAAAACTGACACGATCTTGCTGGTCATTAGCATCATCATGGGCAGACGTGATGATAATTTCCTTGATGCGAATATTGCTCATGTGATTTGCTCGACCCATCTGTTGCAGGGCGTATAGCATCAAGCTGATGTGATTTGCATATCGCTGTGTGGTGTAAGTTCGAATTGATGCTACGTCCATTTGCTGCCAGTCGTGCTGGAACTTACCAAAAATTGATGCGGCATACTCTGTTAACCGCTCTGGGCTCCACGCCGCGTCCGAAGCAGCTGCCTGCTGCACGGACCGTTGCGCTGCTGCACTGCCCTTTCGGAACCGACCTAACTTATCAGCCCACGCCCCACCAAAGGCACCGATGACAGTAGATATCATCGCCACGATGAAAGCGAACTTTCCGCCCCAAAGATACAGCAAACTAACCGCAGTTCCAGCTGCCATGCCCACTGCCACACCAGCAGCCTTGGAGCCTGTTTTTGAGCGAACAAAACCAGCTACGCCAGCAGCCACGACTGCCGGCAGGGCAAAAATTCCGCCACCACCAGAGCCACCACTAGAACTACTTCCGCCACCGCCTGCTCGTGCCAATAGCGACATCACTTCGATTGCAAACATGTACCAATTATAGCACTAACGGTTGCCGCTGACGTGGGCTATTCAGAAAATTCTACTGAGTTGCCTCTGTGGAGGTCTTCTTCGACATCAGTCCAAAAACGTTGAATATCAGTGATGTCTGACTGATCGAGGCGAATAGCCTGGGGTTCTTGCTGCTCACGCGCAATTTCCTCCCCCAAGCCATCAGCCAATGGATCAATCGGTTCAAACTGAATGCGTGGATGAAAAAATGTAACTTTCATATGTTTGTTTTATCAATTTAACTAAAATATGATAGCACATTATCATCAATACGTCAATACTAGCTCCGTTATTCAGCAGACGAATTACTGGCGCTGAAGTGTAATCTGCAGCTCTGCACCTTCTATCGCAACTGTGGTCGAATACACGTCGCTTTGCCCAAAAGTCGCCAATGTCTCAGCAGCAATCACCTCCGCATGCTCGTTGATCGCCTGGCGAAGCTGCTCATTATCCGTCGTCAGCTGCAGCATAATCCGATCGTCCACCTGCAAGTCCGCTTTTTTGCGCGCGCTCTGGACATGGCGGATAACCTCGCGAACCAGACCTTCACGCTTGAGCTCAGGAGTAATGACGAAATCATAAACAACGCTTGGTTGTGCTGATGATTCGGCAGCTTCAAGCTCTGAACCAGTAGTAATCTCTACAGATTTAACATTCAACTCGTCCCGTGCAATATCAACCAAGAACCGCCTGACCTCATCCGACGTATTCTCAGAGATGGTGCTGACAAGTTTGGCGGATGCCAGTGGCTGACGAACCTTGATTCCCTCAGCGGCACGCTTCGACAAACCATCGTTCACAGCAGCACGCAGTGCGTTCATATCGCGCAGTATTGCCCTGTTAATTTCTCCCGCTGCCAGCCAGTCCTTCAAATGAATTGATTCATCATCACCTGTCAAATTATGATACAACTCCTCAGCCAAAAACGGCGTAAATGGAGCCAAGATGTAACTCAGACGCACCAGCACGTAGTGCAGCGTCCGATAAGCATCGTTCTTGTCGCCATCATCTTCCGACTTCCAGAAGCGGCGACGGCTGCGGCGAACGTACCAGTTGGACGCGTCGTCCAGGAACGGCAAGATCGGGCTCAGCGCATCAGGGATATTGTAGGTATCCATGTGACGCTCAACCTCAGCCACCAACTGATGCAACCGACTGACGATCCAGATATCCAGCGGGTTGGTCAGATCACTGAGTGGATCTCTCAATTCACCATCAAATTCCCAGCCATCAACCTCCGCATACATAGTAAAGAAATCATACATATTCCAAATCATACTCAGCTTACGGGCCACGTCGCCCACGTCCTTGTCATGCAGAGCAAAGTCTTCACCGTTCAATAGCGGGCTACTCAGTAATAGGAAGCGTAAGGAATCAGCGCTGAACTTATCCATCAGCTCGTTCGGGTCGGTAAAGTTACCAAGCGATTTACTCATCTTGCGGCCATCATTGCCCGCCACCACACCAGTGGTGATGACGTTACTGTAGGCGTTTTTGTGCTGCGCGCCAGCCTGGCCAAAGGCACCGATCTCGGCCAAAGCAGCGTTGACGGCATGTACATAGTAGAACCACGCCCGCACCTGGCCGATGTACTCAACGATGAAATCCGCTGGGTAATTCTGCTCGAACTTGGTCTGATTTTCAAACGGATAGTGTAGCTGGGCAAACGGCATACTGCCGCTCTCGAACCAGCAGTCCAGCACCTTGTCGATGCGCGTAAACGTTTCGCCGTCAATTTCAAAGGTGATGTCATCCACCCACGGGCGGTGGTAATCATCCAACTCCACGCCGCTCAGTTCCTTCAGCTCCGCGTACGAGCCAACCACCTTGACCGTGCCACGGTCACCCTTCCACACTGGCATGGCCGTCGCCCAGAAGCGGTCGCGGCTCAGATTCCAGTCTGGCGCCTGCTCGATATTTTTGGCAAAGCGGCCGTGCTTCAGGTGGGCCGGGAACCAATTGATGTGCTCGTTCTGCTCCAGCATCAGCGGCTTTTGCCCCTGGATGTCAAAGAACCAACTCGGAATAGCCCGGTACATGATGCGCTGCTTGCTGCGCGGATTGAACGGATATTCGTGACGAATATACTCAATCTTCCACACCGCGCCCTTTTCCTTCAGATCTTTGGCGATGAATTTGTTGTTGTCCCACACCTCCAGGCCCTTATAATTACCATCGGTGTAGTAGCCATTATCATCGATGACATGGAAGGCGCTGATGCCGTGGTGCTTGGCCAGCTCAAAGTCGTCCTCACCATAGGCCGGCGCAATGTGCACAATGCCCGTACCCGACTCGTGCGAGACGAAATCCGCCGCGTAAATGGTGTGAATCTTGTCATTTTCTGGCCAAGTCGAGCCCGTATCGAGCGGCTGGTATTTCTTGCCGACCAATTCACTGCCGGGGAATGTGCGCAATACTTTGTAATCTAGTGGATGGTGCTTTTCGTCCTGCAGGGTGCGCTCGAGGGCTTCTTCGGCGATGATCAGTTTTTCGCTTAGGGGTAGTATAATCTCTGGCACCAAGCTCTTCTCCGCCGCAAAGAAATGCCCCTTACCAGGTTCATACTGCATCGCTGCACCGAGCTCTTTGCCAAGCTGCGCAAAACCCTGGTTAAGCACCTCAGCATCGTCCGAATAGATAATAGTCGGTCGCTGGGCAATCTTCCGTCGCACCTGAGCAAGATCAACCACAAGGCCAACATAGCCCGACTCTTGCTTCCATTGCTCATCACTGCTATTCGACACACCATACGCTGGCGCGATCATCGTCAGCGATGCAACCGTCACATTAGCATCCTGCAGATACTTCAAGAACGTTGCTGCACCGAGCGAATGCGTCACCACATGCGCATTGGCAAAGTCGTATTGCGCCAACTGCTCTACATTCTCTGCTAAGTCTGGGCTATCGGGGTCGATGTGGTCAATGATCGTCACCGTATAGCCCTGTTGCTCAAGCTGCTGCTTCAGCTGTGGATAGTACTGACGTGATGCATAGGCATGCTTGCCCGAGAGCAAGAACACATTTTTTGTACCCTTTGGCACCTTTACCTCGCAATACGTCATCTCCGGATTCACTGCTAGCATCAGGTTGGCTGGTAGTGTCCATGGCGTAGTCGTCCAAGCGAGGACAGCCGCATCTTCGTCCATCAGACTAAACTTCACATACACACTCGGATCAGTTACCGTCTGGTAGGCATCGTTGT
>CAUPXC010000005.1:0-32885 GCA_963514965.1 uncultured Candidatus Saccharibacteria bacterium
GGGAAGTAAACTTTGGTGGGTCGATGATTTTTCGTTTCCAGGATTTTTCCAAGGATAATTTATAGCCAATGTCGTTGATAATTTCGGTAGCTGCCGAGATGTCAACTGATGGATCTAGTTGTAAAATAAATCGTGAGATGCTGTAGCCCATAGTCTTGTTGATGACTTGCTGAATGGTACCGTTTGGAATGTAATGAACATTACCATCAGTGTCACGCACGACTGTGGAGCGGGTACCAACGCGTTCCACCTTGCCGACTGCACCCATGATGTCAACAACGTCACCAACACGGTATTGGTTTTCGGCGATGATGAAGATACCAGCCAGAAAGTCCTTGACCAGTGACTGGGCGCCAAAACCTAAAGCCACACCGATGATCCCGGCGCTAGCGAACAGCGGTGACAGATCGACCAAAAAGAGTTTATTTGCCACCACCGCCGCTGCGTAGGCGATCATTAAGATTCGCCAAAAGCTTCTGAGTAGTTGAATCAGGGTTTCCTGGCGCTTTTCAATATCCTTTTTGTGCCAGTCTCGATGTTTTGCTGTCGACCTGACCACACTTTTGATGCCCCATTTTAACAAAACCCGACCAACATAGTAGGCGATGATGGCGCCAATAACCGTGCTCCATGCCTCGATGAAACGCTGCTCCATCAGCCAACCCAGACCGTTTTGCTTCAGCCACTCGTCAAAATTAGAGGAATCTAAAATATACTTAGTAAGCGTATCCATAATAGATTTAGTATAATGAATAATATGAGTTTTGTCGATCCGAACCAGTTCATCATTACCCGTAAACGCAAGAAATATAAATTTGCGTTGTTTGCTAATTCGCCATTGTGCTTTGAATATGATGAATGGTTGGCAGTGAAAGACCAGCCAGATAAGCGGCCAACGGTGATGGAAATAGGCGCAGGCAATGGCTTGTTTGCCGTCGAGCAGGCGGCACATCATCCAGAACAAACCTTTGTGGCGCTTGATGTCAAAGGTGATCGATTGCAAAAGGGTGCCCGAGAGGCTGAAGCGCGCGGACTCACCAATATCTTTTTTGTACGAGCGCGGGCTGATCAAATTGATCAATTGGTTGCTCCGGCATCACTTGAGACCATTTGGCTAACATTTTCTGACCCATTCCCCCGAAAACATTCAGCTGGCCGGCGGCTAACCCATCCGCATTTCCTGGAAGTGTATCGCAACCTATTATCGGCAGAGGGCGCCCTGCTCATCAAACACGACAACACTGATTTCTTCTGCTGGAGTTTGGAGCAATTGGTTCGCTGTGGATGGTCACTGCAAGAGTTGACGTTTGACCTGCATGAATCTGAGCTGGCTGATGATTATAAAATCCTGACGTCCTATGAGCAGCGTTGGCTGGACGAGGGCAGAATTACGAAGTTTGTTAATGCCAAAGCTGATGGGGAAAGGAACTAATATGCCACACATTCACACCGCACCCAACCAACATGACCACACCGTTACTGGATATGTCATTCGCACCGACGGCGATCAACCGCGAGCGCTGCTACATGTGCATAAGAAACTGGGGAAATTACTGCCACCGGGCGGTCACATAGAGCTGGATGAGACGCCATGGGCGGCAATGTTGCATGAACTACGTGAAGAAGCTGGTTATGACGCTGGGCAATTGTCGGTTTTGCAACCAACTTTGCGCATGCATCAAGCGGATATGCCAGAAGTAACGCTTCACCCACAGCCGCTGCTTATGAATACTCATGATATCACACCTGAGCATTATCACTCAGACACGTGTTACGCACTGGTAGTTCAGGAGGATCCACGCCATGAATTAGCCGCGGGCGAATCAACAGATGTGCGGTGGCTGACACGAGACGAAATAGTAGCGCTGTCGTCTGAACGCATCTGGGACAATACGCGGGTTAGCTACTTGTCGTTGTTTGATAGATTTTTGCATGAATGGGAATTGGTGCCGGCTAGTGAATTTTCGGCAGGTAAATAATAAAAAAGGAGAAATAATGAATATTCAAGAATATGCAGATAAAGCCATTACTACGCTATCCGACAACTACGAATATGGTGATATCAGTCCGCAGCTAATGGGCCAAGTGCTAGGGTTGGCTGGTGAGTCCGGCGAGGTTGTTGAGAAAATTAAAAAGTTGCTGCGTGACAAACAGGGGATGCTCGAGGAATCAGATAAAGCAGATATTCTCAAAGAGTTGGGAGATATTTTGTGGTATGTCAACGCAGTAGCACATTTGCTGGGCTCAAGTTTGGAAGATGTGGCGCGGCTGAATAATGAGAAACTGTTGAGCCGTAAGGAGCGCCATCAGCTACACGGCAGTGGTGATAATCGCTAAGCGTCCAGTGTGGCGGCGCGTTGTCGTACCCAATGGTCAATGGTGCCAGCACCCATGCATAAGACCAATTTACCAGCGTCAAGTGCAGCGGTGATGTGGTTCCACAATGCGTCATCTAGCTCAGCAAAAGTAACACAGTCAGGGCGTGAAGCAACGATTTGGCGTGTTAATTCTTGCGGTGTTAAAACTGGTAAGTCTGGATGTTCGCGGGTCAAATAGGTCGGTAGCCAATAGATCTCTTCAGCGGCTTCAAATGTATCTGCAGTATACTGTGCTATGATTTCGTGCTGACGAACATTTTGATGCGGCTGGTACACTAGCACCACGTGGTCCGACAGTTCTTGCGCCAGTTGCAGGGTAGCTTTGATCTCCACTGGGTGGTGACCATAATCTGAATACAACCCCTCAGCCAATTTCTCAAATCTACGACCAGCGCCAGGGAATTGGTTGATGCTGGTGATGATGGTTGCTTCATCAGTTTCCGTTATGCGCTTGACTGCCTCCAGGGTTAACATCCCGTTGCGCCGATTGTGCTCACCAGTCAAGTGGATATCTGGGTGATATTCGGTCAGCACTTGTACATTGTCATCATCAAAAAACGCAGCAGTTTCCTGCCAGGTGACGACACTTTCAGACTGCCTACCAAAGGTGCGGAAAGCTGCCAGATAATCAGCTTCCGTTGGGTAGGTGTCAGGGTGGTCATAGTCAACTGAAGTGATGAGGCTCAGCCATGGTTTGAAATTCAAGAAGTTCCGGTCAAATTCGTCACACTCGTAAATAAAAAATTGACTAGTTGGGTCAAACTTGCCACTTGGTCCAAAGCTCAAGGTTGAGCCGATCGAATAACTGACTGGAATCCCTAACTGTTGCAGTGTCCACACAATCATACTAGTGGTGGTGGTTTTGCCGTGGGTGCCAGCGACAGCCACGAGCTTTAGGTTTTTATCAGATATGATGTGTGCCAATAATTCATCGCGTTTGCCGGTTTTGATGCCGAGCTTGTGAGCGAGGACTAACTCAGGGTGATCTGTCGGCAGAGCTGCGGTATAGACAAACCAATCAAACGGCTGTTTGTCATGCGCTTCCTGTAAAAAAGTCCCTGATTGATCAAGGGCAACGTGAATGCCGCGTTCCATCAAAGCCGCGGTCAGTGGACTGGCTGATTGGTCTGAGCCACAGACGTCATACCCAGCGTCGTGAGCAATCTCAGCCAATGGTCCTATGCCGACGCCACCGATTCCTGAAAAATAAATTCGCATGGCTTTATTATACCACTCTCGCCCGCCGCTCGGCATGTGTGCTATACTAAAACTAGATCAAGAAGGGGTGGAATGACAGATAAACGCAACGTCCGATTCAAAATTCGTCGACTCGAGCAGATCAAAACATGGCAGCTGTTGATTTTGTTTGTCATGTTTGCTTTCATCACAGCAACATTCCTGCGGCTCAATAATGTTGGCATGGTGGAACGTCGTGAAGCAGTGTATGCTGCAGACAAGACAGACGATTCGGTTGGCTTGGCGAGCCGATTGTATGATCTACAGAGGTTTGTCAGCGCTCACATGAATGCCAATCCTGGTAGAGTTGCATTGGTTAAGACGTATGAACGAGACAATGAGCGGCATAAAAAAGCCTATCAAGAAAGTACCAATAGCACTGCCAATGGTGATGCATTTCAAAAAGCCGAGGCTGTTTGTGGGCCAATTGCGCGGTCCAATGGCTGGCGTTGGCCAGATATGCGCTACACAAATTGCATCAATCAAGAATTAGAAAAAATCCCTGGCGGACAAGCCGTGATGAGCGAGTTTAAGCCGTTACCGGTTGAGCCATATTATCATACGTTCACCTCACCCCTCTGGTCGCCAGATTTTGCTGGCTGGTCGTTGATTATCACAGTAGTGATTGGTCTAATCATCATAGGCCGACTAGTAGTGTTGGCTATTCTTCGCTTCATTTTACGCCGCCGAAAGCGTTTTTAGGCTTGACAGGGGCCAACAGGGGTAGTAATCTTATAAGGTAAAGTACTAATAGGAGGTATTACCACATGGCTTACAAGCACACTAACTCAAAGGGCGTTACGTACTACTTGCACAAGACTGAAGTAACTCTGCGCGGTGGCAAGACTCAGACCATCTACTTCTTTGCAAAGGTAGAGAAGAATGACAAGGGTACACCATGCGATCTTCCAGAGGACCGTATCGTAAAAGAAAATCCACGCAACGGTTTCTTGACCATTTCTAAAAAGAAATAATTACCAAATACTCGCAATCAACATAATAGCTCTCCAACAGGGGAGCTATTTGACTTTTTAAGCATATTATTATATCATAAAAGTATGAACGAAATTATCACATCTCATGTTGCTATAACTGATGAAGGGGACGTTGTATTTCCTGATGTTGATCCAGATGAGCTGCAGGCAAGCTTAGATCAGGAAGAAGCTGATCGTAAGGCTGAGCAGCGCTATGAAGAGCACCTACAGCAGGCGCGCTCTGGTAATTTTGCTGGAAGAAACAAACTACTGACAGATGCTGCGCGGTGGGCTGGTGCCGCCAACCAATCTGAGGGGGCGGCAAAGAGGTATGCTATGGGTATGGCTGACAAGATCAGGGGTGCGGCTGAGGCTGCCGAAAGAAGCATTGTTGAACGGCAGAAAGCGCTGGAGCTTGCTAGGATAGCCTGCCAGGCTTGTCCACTAAAAGATTTTTGTGTGATGGGCCCGGTGGCATTGGTTGATGCACTGTCAAAGACGGGCAAGCAGGGCAGTAGTACAAGACGGCGGTTTTTAGACAGAGTTAAAGAGCCAGGCAATAAGCATTATTGTGACGATAATCTACGACCGGGTAGGCTGCCGAAGCAATAAGGCAAGAAAAAATTCCCTCAGTGATGAGAGAATCTTTTCTTGGTTGCGGGGGTAGGATTTGAACCTACGACCTTTTGGTTATGAGCCAAACGAGCTACCAGGCTGCTCTACCCCGCGGCACATAGATGATTGTAGCATAGACAAGGAGTATTAGCAAATGTCGCCGGTCTTAGGACTTCTTTCGGTTGGCTCCAAACAGGAAATTAGTCCATTGTTGGAGGTTGCTTTCGGTTAATTGCTGCTTGGAAACTGTGGCAGCTTTCTCAGTTTCAACATCAGTTGATGGTACGATCAGCTGTTTTTCACCTGGCGATCCATGACCCAACCGCTGGCGAACTGCCAAGTCTTGATATTCAGCAGTCTGGTAATATTTGGCTTCGTATTCAGCCAAAGAGACCTTTAAGGTTTCTAACTCGACTTGCTGCTTTTTATTGTCCAGCAGCTGCTGTAAATGATAATTTCTCTGCATAGCCTCAACTGACCCCCAGGCCCAGCTGAGTGCTATCAAAACCGCTCCAGCGATGATGACGTTGTTGAGCGTCAAATAATCGTGGCGGATGTGATAGACAAGTCTTCTTAGTTCGTGTTTGTCGAGTTTTTTTATCATCATGATGTTTGGTGGGGGCGGCTGGGATCGAACCAGCGACCAATCGGTTATGAGCCGACTGCTCTAACCCCTGAGCTACGCCCCCGCTCAGTTCAGTATATCATAGCTTCGGGGATAAATTATAGTAATTTACCAGCGGCAATTCGCGTCGCTTCTGACCAGGAAGTGAAGCAGCTGGGTGTGCTGATGAGCTGTTTGGCGGTCAGGCGATGACGGACGGCGATGCTGAGTTCACTGATGAGGTCGCTGGCGTGTGGGGCAACGATGGCTGCGCCGATGAGCACGCCTTTGGTGTCAACGATTAATTTAACAAAGCCATTGCGGCAGTCGGTGATATTGCTGCGAGCCGTCAGGGTCAGCGGAGCGACAGCTGTTTTGTACCGTAGGTCGCGTTTGATGCACTCTTGTTCGTTCAGTCCAACTTGAGCAACTTCTGGAAAGGTAAATGCTACCAGCAAATTTGGTGTCAGGTCAGCCTCGATGGCGGTGCGGTGGGTCAGATTATGAGCGGCGGTTCGACTTTGGGTCAGGACGGCGTGGGTTTGGATGGTTGGATCAGTGATATTGCCAGCAGCAAAGATGTGTCTTGCTGAGGTTTGCATGCGAGCATTGACGGTGATGCCCTGGTGAGTGTAAGCAACGCCAGCATTTTCCAATCCCATGTCAGTCTGTGGGATGCGTTGTTCTGCCACCAAGATTTCATCAACACGTACTGATTTTTGTTGTCGGCCCTGAATGTAAGTGACGCGCTTTTGTAATCCCTCTTTTTGTAGGGCAACCACGCGAGATCGTGTCAAAATGGTCATATTACGGTTAACTTTTGCATCTTCTGCGACGATTGGTCCAACTTCAATATCAAATTCTGGCAACATGCGATTGGCTTTTTCTGCAACATAGACTTTGGTGCCAAATGAGGCGTACAAATAGGCAATTTCCATGGCAGTGGCGTTGCCGCCAACAACGAACAGGGTTTTCGGTGGGCGGGTCAATGACAAAATATTTTCTGGTGTTAAGTAAGGGATTTTGTCGCTACCAGGAATGGTTGACTTCTCCCAGGCTGCTCCCGTGGCGATCAAGAATTTGCGGGCCGACAAATGGCGACGATTGACAGTAATTTCATTAGGGCTGAGAAAGTGAGCGTTGCCAGAGAAGACGCTGATGCCTTGCTTTTCATAATAATAGCGATTACCGCCTGCGCCAGTGCGTTTGATGACGGTGTCTCGCCAGGACAGGAGAGACGGGTGATTGTAGTTGAGTGCGTTGGTTCGTAGGCCAAATTTGGCAGCCCGTTTGGCGTTGTAAAACACTTCAGCTGCGTACAGCATGGCACCCAGTGGCATGTCGCCCCAGTTGGGAGATTCTCCACCAAAGGTTCCCCGTTCGACGACGGCAACTTTTTTGCCAGCACGCGCCAAAATACTGGCCGCCGGAGCTCCCGCTGCCCCACTGCCGATGACGATAATATCATAATCAAATGTTGGTTTTTGTGCCATGGTTGCCCCCTAGGTTATATCATAAGTTTGTCATTTTTATACATGTACGCGGCATCAGAGTGCAGAGGTTCAAGGAAAGTTGTGGCAATTCGCCGTACGTCGTTTGCGGTTATTTCTGGCTTTTCTTTACACCAGTCAATCACCTGAAACGTTACTTGAGCTGCGATATCCTCCGCTTGGCCGTCTGGTACGCGAACGCTACAACAGGTTTTGACGATTGAACGGTGCAGCTTTTCTGGGTCAAACGGTTCAGCGCCTCGGTGATTATTTTTCTCGACAATCGTTATCTGCGTCACCACCCAATCCCCATGCTTGTTATCCCCATGACGCGGTCAATGAACAGATAAAACGCCAAAATGAACAGGCAGCTACCGCCGACAAATTGCAGGAATGATTTGTACTGCTCACGCCATTGTTGAATTTGGGCGATATTGTAGCCACTGCCAACAAGAATCAGAATGCCAAGGAGCGGTAAAAGTGAACCGACGACGTAGAGCAGGATGGCTGACAGCTGGAAGAGGCCAGAAGGCAGACTGATGATGGCTAGGCTGGCCGCTAGCAGTGGCCCAATGATAAAAATCAATTCAGCGATGACGCTCGTCATGCCGAGTGAAAAGGCCTCGGCGCTACTTTTGGTTGCTTTGCTACGCTTTGCTAAAAAGCGTGCCATACCACGAGGCACCCACAGGACGTTGCCAGTTTTTTGCTTGCGGCGATAGTAAAATGCCCAAGTCGCCAGCCCCAAGCCAACTGCGATACCGGTGGTAACGGAAGCGACGAGTCGTTCGATGATCATGGTTTGGTTAATGACGATGGTTAAGATATGAACCGTGAACGTCGCCAGTAGTAGCGTCATCAAAAAAACACCGAGCACGAAGCTATTCATCCGTCGGAGCAGTAGCATATGGCGGGTCTTTTTGCCTAACGCATGACCGCTCATCAGCGTCAACATACTAACGCTCAACTGCAAACTAGCATGAATGCCAGCTGCCAGAAGGACGATAGCAAGTGATGAGAGTATGGCGTACGTCATGTTTATATGAATATTCCTTTAATATCAGTGTAGCATAGGCGGTTTAAAAAGGGAAAATAATCATGAGGATTTTGTGATATTGCTATTGCTTTTTTGTCAAAAATGTGCTAATATAGAGTTAGGTTTCATTATTAAACAAAAACAAGGACCAAATACATCATGACAGAGCAAGCAATTGCAGAGCGCGAGCTAACTGCGTTTTTAGAAGGTATTCAAAAACAACAACTTGAAACGTGGAAGCACCAGCGGACCCCACAAGAGATGAGTGAATTTGTTTTGAGAAAGCTCAAAGCGCTTGATGATAAATAAGCTGTTCTAAAGAAAAACCTCCATGAATCATGGAGGTTTAGCTTGCAATATTGGTAGCACCGGGTGGACCCGAACCACCGACCTCAGGCTTATGAGTCCTGCGCTCTAACCAGCTGAGCTACGGTGCCACGTCTGAGGGTGATTATAGCATGGTATTGCTGTTTCACCAAGAGCTGAATTGATTTTATGAATATCAAAACTGCCCATGCTTTGCTATAATGGAAAAGATGAAATATGCGGTAGCAGTCAGTGGTGGGATTGACAGCGTTGTGTTGCTGGATCTTATGGCGCACAAAGGGTATCAATGTGTAGTTTTGCACTTTGATCATGGTATGCGTGCTGATTCGAGGGCTGATGCGCAGTTTGTTGAAGCACTGGCTCGACGGTATGGGTTTTTGTTCGAGGGCAAAAGAGAAGAACTGCTGGGAGCTAATGAAGCGATTGCTCGGCAGCGGCGCTATGCGTTTTTGTTAGCGGCGGCCGAGAAGTATGGTGCACAGTTGGTGACCGCGCATCACTTGGACGACGTGGTTGAAACGATTGCGCTGAATGTGGCGCGAGGGACACGCTGGAGAGGGCTGGCGGTGCTTGGTGATTCGCGGATCATGCGGCCCCTGACACATTGGACCAAACAACAGCTCACAACCTATGCATTGAGGCGCCGACTGGAATGGGTTGAGGATGAGACCAACGCCAGTGATGTCTATACGCGTAATCGTTTGCGGCGTAAGTTGATGAACCTGCCAGATGATGCCAAACAGCAGCTATACGATTTGTGGCAAGAGCAGTTGGAGTTAGCAGAGGCGATTACTGACGAGTCAGCACAGCTTTTGACGGAGCCGCTCAATCGGTATTTTTTCATCAGTATCGATATGGCTGAAGCGGTGGAATTACTGGCGGAGTATCTTCGAAAAGAGTTTGCTACTTCCCTGCTGACGTCGCAGCTCGAGCGAGCGGTGATGGCGCTCAAGACGGGTAAGTCCGGTACGGTCTGGCAGATCGGTGAAGGGTTAGAGATGAAATTATCATTAAAAACTGCTATAATCAAAAAGATTGATTTAGGTAGAAAGGATTTTTCAGAGTATGGCGGTAAAGATGCCGAACAAGAATGGCAAGAATAAAATCAGTCAGTTTATGCGACTGGGCCTTTTTTGGGCAATTGTTGTATTGATTGGTTTGGCGGTGTATGCGTCAACTGCGCAGCACGCTAATTTGAAGGAAGTGGCTTTGAGCGATGTGGTCAGCCGAGCGAACAAGGGTGACATTAAACTCATCCAAGTCCAGGGCAACGACCTGACGGTGACGGTTAAAGACCAAGATAAGCCAACAGAAAAATCCATCAAAGAAAACAGCAGTATTTATGAGCAAGGCCTCAAGAAAGACGCGCCGGTTGAGGTCAAGGTTGTGCCACAGTCACGCACTGGTGAAGTGGTATGGAATGTTGCCATCACTTTTGTGCCGGTTATTTTGATCATCGGTTTCTTTGTGTTTATGATGCGACAGAGTCAGGGGCAGAATAACCAAGCCATGGGCTTTGGTAAATCAAAAGCTCGATTGTATGGCGAAGACAAAGAAAAGGTTAACTTTGAAGATATCGCTGGTAATGATAACGCCAAGCAAGACTTGCAAGAAGTAGTTGATTTCCTGAAAAACCCAAAGAAATACCGCGAGCTCGGTGCCAAGATCCCGCGAGGCGTGTTGTTGGTCGGCCACCCGGGTACTGGTAAAACCATGCTGGCGCGAGCTGTAGCTGGCGAAGCAGGCGTGCCATTTTTCTCTATCTCTGGTTCAGAGTTTGTGGAGATGTTTGTTGGTGTTGGTGCGTCACGAGTCCGTGACTTGTTCACTAAGGCCAAGAAAAATGCACCATGTATCATCTTTATCGATGAGATTGACGCGGTTGGTCGTAAACGTGGTTCTGGTATGGGCGGCGGACACGATGAGCGCGAACAGACCTTGAACCAGATTTTGGTGGAAATGGATGGCTTTGACGGCGACACGAATGTGATCGTCCTGGCGGCTACCAACCGAGCAGATGTGTTGGATCCAGCGTTGCTGCGTCCTGGTCGTTTTGACCGGCGAGTTAATATCATGCTACCAGAGCGCAAAGACCGCGAAGCTATTTTGAAGGTTCACTTTAAGAATAAACCAACTGATGACACCGTCAATTTGGACGCGTTGGCAGCAAAGACAGCTGGTTCAAGCGGTGCTGATTTGGCAAACATCGCCAACGAGTCTGCTATCATCGCTGCACGGCGCAACAAGAAAAAGATTACCAACGAGGAATTGACCGAAGCGTTTGAACGAGTGGCAATTGGTCCGGAGCGCAAAGCGAAGGTTATGAGCGACAAGGAAAAGGAATTGACCGCGTATCACGAAGCTGGCCATGCCATCGTCGGTCACGTTTTGCCGGACTCTGACCCAGTTCACAAAGTTACCATCATTCCGCGCGGCGGCACTGGTGGTGTGACGTGGTTCTTGCCGCCAGAGGACAAAAGCTACACCAACGTCTATGAATTTAAAGACATTTTGGCGCGAGCCATGGGTGGACGAGTAGCTGAGCAGATTTTGTATGGTGATGACGGTATTACCACTGGAGCGGGCTCTGACCTGCGTAATGCGACCCAGATTGCTCGTGATATGGTGATTGAGCAAGGCATGGGTAAGGCTCTGCGTGACCAAGTCTTTCACGAAGATAATGGTGGATTGATGTTTGACAAGATGACCCGTGAGCGACCGTACTCAGATGAAACAGCGAAGCAGATAGACCAAGAAGTGGCAGCGCTGATCAATGAAGCGAAGACGCGAGCCATGACGGTTCTGAAAGCCAATCGTTCACATCTGGACAAATTGGCTGCGGCACTGCTCAAGGACGAAACCTTGGAGGAAGAAGCGGTGGCAGAGATACTCAAGGGTACTAAGTTGCCAAAGGAAGCAAAACTTCACGCATAATCGATTATGGGGCGAGTTCGGCAAGCAGTCACCAAAGTGAATCAGCGGCTGACCGTGAAATTGGCAGCCAGTCTATTGGCAGGATCTATGCTACTGAGTAGTCTGCTGGGATTTTGGCGTGACCGTTTGCTGAACGCTGCCTATATGCCCAACAAAGAAGCAGGGCTGGCGGGTTATGTTGTTGGTCTTGACGCGTACACTGCAGCGTTCATGGTGCCGGACTTTATGTTTGCTATTTTGGTGTCAGGTGCGCTGAGTGTGACCTTCATCCCGGTGTTTAATGAGCGATGGACCAAGGGAAATAAACAGTCAGCTTGGCAGATTAGCTCCAGCATGATCAATTTCATGGCACTGACCACCCTGGCTGCTAGTGTGCTCATCATCATCTTTGCTGATCCATTAATGCGCTATTTCATTGCGCCGGGAATGAGTGAGTCGGGTCATGCGTTGGCGGTCAGTATGATGCGGGTGATCGCTGTCAACCCATTTATCTTTGCGATTGCTGCTGTCATCGCTAGCATCCAGCAAGCGGTGGGGCGTTTCACCTTTTATGCTCTCGCGCCAATGATTTATAATATTGGTATCATCATCGGTACCGTTTGGTTTACGAATGGTATCAATATCTTTGGTTGGCAGATATTTGAAGGCGGCATTATGGGCGTGGCGCTTGGTGTGGTGCTTGGTTCGGTAATGCAGCTCATCGTTAGTGCTGTCGGGTTGGTCGGTTTGGGATTTGACTATGAGTTTAAACTGCACTGGCGTAACCGCGGTTTTCGCAAAGTATTGAGTTTACTACCAGCGCGTTCGGTTGACCAGGGTATGGACTACGCTGTTAGCTTGGTGGAAGTGAACTTGGCTTCCCGACTGGGTGATGGTGTTATTCGTGCTTATCAGCAGGCTTTAACGCTACACATGATGCCGATCAACCTCATCGGTGTGGCGGTTTCTAACGCAGCTTTTCCTCAGTTGACCGAGCATTTGGGCAATAATCGTCAAGATCTGTTTCAGAAAGATTTGCGCCAATTGCTGCGGGTAATTATTTGGATGGCTATGCCGGTTTCCGTTATAACGTTCTTCACCCGAGGGTATGTTGTTCACTTTATCCGCAACACCGGAGATCCGATGATGGCGGGTATTTTGGGGTGTTTGGTCGTGGCGATTTTGTTTCGTACCATCTATCACATGGCGGCTCGGGCATTTTACGCACAACAGGACACAAAAACACCGCTAAACATCTCTTTCGCAGCTATTGGCTTGAATGTGGTACTGGCAATTGTCTTATCAATGGTGCTGAAAATGGGCGCCTATGGACTGGCGTGGGCACAGTCGACAGTGGCTGTCATTGAGGTAGTGATCTTATTTGTTGTGTTAGAAAAACGAATTCCGCACTTGTTTGACGCTTCGTTTGTTGTGGCGATTTTGCGTATGATTATGGCGTCAACAGTGGCGGGTATCGTTTGTTATTTGATGCTTCAGGTGCTGCCATTTCGTGAAAGTGACAGTAGTTTCTTCTCAGCCTTCCCAAAGTTCATGATTATCGCTGGTGTGAGTTTCCTGGCCTATGGCTTGATGTCGCGGATGCTCAAATTGCCAGAAGTTGAGCCGATTATCAAGCAAGTGAATAAATTCTTGTTTGTACGCCTGGATGGGAAACGACGCTGATGGAAGCTATTCGTAATTTTTGTATCATCGCTCACATCGATCACGGCAAGTCGACGCTAGCTGACCGAATGATGGAGATGACTGGGACAGTGGAGAAGCGCGAGATGAAGTCGCAGCTGCTGGACAGTATGGATTTGGAGCGTGAAAAGGGAATTACTATTAAGTTGGCGCCGGTGCGGATGAAGTATCACTACTGCCAGCCAGCGGCAACCGCTTCCTCTCAATCGAATGTCGCAGGCAACGCCAGCGACAGGGTTATCGATTCATCGGAAGGATTGCCACTAGCTGGAGCTTACGATCTCAATCTCATCGACACGCCTGGTCATGTTGATTTTAGTTATGAAGTTAGCCGCTCATTGCAGGCTTGTGAGGGGGCGGTGTTGGTGGTCGACGCCAGCCAAGGTATCCAGGCGCAGACGCTGGCGAATGTTTACTTGGCGATGGAACAGGACCTCACGATCATCCCGGTGCTCAACAAAGTTGATTTACCGGCGGCGGACGTGCCACGCGTGTCCAAGCAGGTGATCAATTTGCTGGGCTGTGACGAGAGTGAGATTATTCATATTTCCGCTAAAACGGGGCAGAATGTTGATCAAGTTTTGGAAGCAATTGTTGAGCGAATTCCAGTACCAACTGGTCAGCCAGATGATCCGACTCGGGCGCTGATTTTTGACAGTTATTATGATGATTACCGCGGGGTGATTTTGTATGTCAGGGTGGTTGATGGCCAGATCAAAAAAGGTGAATCGATTCACATGATGGCAACTGGCGCGAACGGCTTGGCGCTGGAGGTCGGCCATCTCAGCCCCGGCATGATCCCCAACCCGTCGCTGGACACTGGTGAAATCGGTTACATCGTCACCAACCTCAAAACCACGCGCGAGGCGCGGGTGGGCGATACGGTGACACTGAAGAAGTATATAAGTTAGCTCTGTATATTCTAGTTGTATGACAGCTGGTGTATAATATTATACGCATTAGGCTTTGATGTACTGATCTGCCCACTAGCTAAATTTAGGAGAGCTCACCAGGATGAAAATCCCTAAAAATATTGACGATTTGTCTACTGATTTGCGTTCAGCTGTTGCGTCTATAGATTCTATGTTTGATGAAGTTTTTCTGGTTGGTGGTGCTGTTCGGGATAGTATATTGGGCGTTGAGTCCCATGACATAGACTTTGCAGTCCCCCTTAAGGCCGATGAAGTGTACGAGATATTGAACAAAAGTTCACTGTTCAAGGTGCGAGATGAGGCCAGGAGATATGGGACCATTGGTGCTAGTATTGGTACTTTTGATGTTCAAATTACTTCCTACCGGGCTGAAAGATATATCAGGGGGTCTAGAAAACCTCTTATAAGCGGCGCGGTAGACATAGATAGCGATCTGTCCCGGCGTGATTTTACTATCAATGCTATTGCTTTATCTAGAAATGAATTAGTCGATCCCTATGATGGTGTACGCGATATCAAAGAGAAGGTTATACGAACTGTTGGTATCCCAGAAAGGAAATTCCAAGAAGATCCAATAAGAATCTTGCGTGCTTTTCGGTTTGTTAGTACTCTTGGTTTTAATATTGAAACCAAAACTCTTGAAGCTGCTCAGCTTCAACGGGACAGCATTACTATGGTTTCCAAAGAGAGAGTTGGCACGGAGCTTCAAAGGATAATGACAGGTAAATATTGGGCTGACGCTCTGAACGAGATGACAGAGATTGGAGTGACTAATATTGTATTGAGTCGTCTGAATATCCCGTATAGGGTTGGACCTGGTGATATAATGTACGAATTCGAAAGATATTCTACAGATAAACTTGAGGAAATGCCATTGGCCAATCGCTGGATGTATCTGATACGCGCAATCTCCTATGCTGCTAAATCAAGCGGTGTAGTTTCTGTCTCACAGAATTCAATTGCTGCGGCACTAGCTGGTGCAGCACAGCTAAGCAAGGCTCTTAAAAGGCAGATATCGGATATCGTTGAGTCTCCTGAGGGTATGACCTCCGGACCGATGAAGGCTAGTGAGGATAAAGAGCGTTTATCTGCTATGAAACTTAACTATCAAAAGCTCAAGGCGGCTGGGGATAAGCGATGGATGATAGAGGCTGCAAAGTACTTTACTCAAAGAGGCGGTCAGGAAATTCAGGCAGGTAATTTTACAAGCGCAGAGAAGTATCTACGCAAAGCAGTCTCTATTACAGAGCAAAATTATGATTTTGTTATTGGCTGGCAGGATAAAGAAAAGAAAGCTCGGATATTGCGTGCGATGAAGAGTTATTATATCTCGAGATTAAGATATCTTTTCATCGCTATAATTCTCGCATCGAAGCTACACCAGAAATGTGATACCCTTGACGCATTGCGCAAACAAGCTAAAAAGACTATTCTGTGCAAGTACATTAAGGAATGTGATCTTGATGCAGCGTTAGATCGAGCAATAGTTCATGTTTATAAAATGAATCCAAGGTATATGGATGTTGAGCAGTTCGATACATTTCTTAAATCATCAGCTAGCTTTTCGGAAGAGGATAGGGTACGGATGTTGCGTGAATATATCTCAGAGAAGCTGCGGGACAAGTCGCTTGCCGCTAAAGATAGGATGCTACTATATAAGGCTAAGATGGATATTGCGCGCGAGAGCCTTAAGCCTGGCAAGACTTTGGGACTAGAATATTACGATCCCTACGTAGATTATATGTATAATAGGATGATTTCGACCAGTGACCTTAAGCAATTCGGGTCTTTATTCGATGAGTTTCTTGAAGAGACAAAAATATACAAAGAACTCATGGATTCACAGGGAAGCTCCATTGAGGGGGAGAGGAATATATATCTTACGGCCGCCTCTTCGCACATTGCTGCTTTGTCTCTTGCCAAGGCGCTAGATGATAGGATAGCCCTCACTCAGGAGGCGGTTAAATATTATAAATTAGCAGGGAGTCGCCTTAATTCGAGCAGATATACTGTATTGCTGGATTGGTTTTTATTTGCTAAATATTTGCTTGATATAGAATTTTCTGAGGACGTTGATCAGTTATTGCTTGGACGACTAAAGACTGCGCGGAGAAGTCTATCTTATGTCGATGGTGACGAGGAATTCTTGAAGAGTCAGAGGAGTATCGTTGTTGAGAAGCGGGACATGTTAAAAGATGCGCTGTCTTTTGTAGGGTCTCTTATGGGCAGTATAGTTACTGATGTCCCAGTTAAGAGTAGTGACGTTACAGCTCTCCAAACTCTTTTAGCGAGTAATACGATCGACAAGAGTGATGCGTTTAAATTGTATAAAAATATCATATCAAAAGCAGAGAATCAGAGGATAGAGTACTCGCCTCTTGATCAGGAGGACCGTGAGATGGAGCGCCGCCGTAATAATGAACTTGCCGAACTTCTTACCGGTGAATCAGAGACAATGGAGTATAAATCTAGCTGGAGATTTGATGTAAATCGATATCGCAAGACAAAGCAGAAAGAAAGGTCCGAGGAAGTTACGAAGAGTGCCATTAAGAATATAGCTGGTTTCATGAACAAAAGAGGGGGTATTATATTACTTGGCGTCGATGATGATATTTCTGTGGTTGGATTGGAGAATACTGACCTGTTACTGGACTCTAATCGTGACCCGCGTAAGGGTCTCGATAACCTCCAGCTGCATATGCGTGAAGATATAGAAAGCGCTCTAGGCCAGGAGGTATGTAACCGCTTACAGTTCGACATACTCAAATATGGCAAGGGTTGCACAGTTATTAAGATTACCGTTCCTGAGACGCCGTTAGATCAACCGTGTTTATATAAAGACAAAAATGGTAACGAGTCGTATTATGTACGCACTGGGACGACATGCGAGAAGAGTAGTATAAAGCTAGCTTTTGCCAGGATCTTGTCACAGTGATGTAAGGGTGTTCCGTATCTGATATAATTGGGGTAATGAATACCATCGTCCAGCCCCTCCCTGGCTACAAAGAAGTCAAGCCCTTCGTCTACGCAGGGTTCTTTCCGGTGAGTAACGAAGATTATAATGACCTCAAGGAGGCGATTGAGCGGCTGAGCCTGAGCGATAGTGCGCTGCAGTTTGAGCCAGAGAATTCGCCGGTGCTGGGTTATGGCGTGCGAATTGGCTTCCTCGGTTTGTTACATATGGATATTATTCGTGAGCGGCTGGAGCGCGAGTATAATTTGGACCTCATCGTCACCAATCCGAGTACTGATTATCAAGTCAGCCTGACGAACGGCGAGGAGTTGGATATCAAATCAGCCAGCGAACTACCTGACCCAGCGCAGATCACCGAGGTTCGCGAGCCGTGGATTGACGGCGAAATTGTGGTGCCGCAAGATTACATCGGCGCGGTAATTCAGCTGATTGTCGCCAAGCGTGGCCGGCAGAAGAACCTCAGCTACATCGACGAGCGGGCGCTGATTTCTTTTACGGCGCCGCTGGCCAACCTATTGACGGATTTTTATGATCAACTGAAGTCGGTGACCAGCGGCTATGGTTCGTTTAATTATGAGCTGGTGGGCTACCGGCCGGAAGATTTGGTACGGGTGGATTTTTATGTGGCGGGCGAGATGGTTGATGCGCTAAGTGTGATGTGTCACCGCTCTGAGGCGCCAGGCTTGGGCCGGGAAATCGTCAAAAAACTCAAAGACGTGGTGCCGCGCCAGAGCTTTGAGGTGGCGTTGCAGGCGGCGATTGGCGGTAGATTCATTGCCCGCGAGAACATCGGTGCTTACCGTAAAGACGTTACTGGCTACCTATATGGTGGCGACGTCAGTCGCAAAAAGAAACTCCTCGCCAAGCAAGCTCGTGGTAAAAAACGCATGAAACGCTTCGGTAAGGTTGACATTCCGTCAGAAGCGTTTACGGTGATGTTGAAGAGGGATTGATTATGAAGAAACCGATTATTTACATCGACATGGATGGCGTACTGGTCGATTTTGAGTCTGCCTTGACGAAGGTTTCGCCCGAGATATTAGAGAAATTTACCGGTGAGTACGACAATATCCCGGGTGTTTTTGCGTTGATGGATCCGATGCCAGGGGCTCTTGAGGCGGTTGATGCTTTGGAAGAAAAATATGATCTATACATTCTGTCGTCATCACCATGGGAAAATCCGACGGCGCTAGGTGATAAATTGGCGTGGGTAAAGAAGTATTTTGGTGGTGACGGCCGGGGGAATATTTTCTTTCGCAAAGTGGTTTTTTCGTCGGTCAAACAGCTGAGTCGAGGCGATATCTTGATCGATGATCGGACAGCAAACGGTGCGGGCGACTTTTCAGGGCGATTGATCCGGTTTGGCTCAGATGAATTTCCTGATTGGCAAGCCATTTTACGTGAACTGTTATAAAGTCGTCAATACTTGGCAAAATATGCTTGCTAACGTAAGCGCTATCGTGATATACTGACAGTGATTATATTAGACATTGTCATAAAACAATAAAAAGGAGATTATTTATATGGGGTCGCTCTGGGGTAAGAGAAAAAGAACGATAGCCCGCGCTACTAAAGCGGGATGCTTGGTAGTAATCGCTGCGGTGATTGCGGTATTTAGTCAGTCAGCTAACGCAAAACAGGTAGTTACCTGGACAGAACAGACTGGTTCTGGTAGTCGCGCTTGGACCTCAATTGCCAGCTCTGCTGACGGTACCAAGCTCGTTGCGACTATGACTGGCGGCTCAGCTTACATCTCAGATGATGCAGGTAAAACCTGGACAGAGCAAGTTGATTCTGGTTCTCGTGCTTGGATTGCAATCACCAGCTCTGCTGACGGTACTAAACTTGCTGGTGTGTACCACTGGGGTGGTTACATTTTAACCTCAGACGACAGAGGCCAGACTTGGAGAAGCAATGGTATATCCGGCGGTTCTTTTGATTGGACCTCAATTGCCAGCTCTGCTGACGGTACCAAACTGGCTGCAACAGCTAAAAACGGCGCAGTATTTACTTCCAGTAACTCAGGCGCAACGTGGACACCGCAGGCTGGTTCTGGCAACCGTGCTTGGACATCAATTACCAGCTCTGCTGACGGCACCAAATTGGCTGCAACAGTTAACGGTGGTGCGGTATTTACCTCAAATGATGCAGGAGTAACCTGGCAAGAACAAGCCGCTTCTGGCAACCGTGCCTGGACTGCCATCACTGGGTCAAGCGATGGTACTAAGCTCGCCGCGACTGTCAATGGCGGTGCAGTATACACCTCAAGCGACTCGGGTGTGACCTGGCAAGAACAAGCCGGTTCTGGCAACCGTGCTTGGACATCAATTACCAGCTCTGCTGACGGCACCAAATTGGCTGCAACGGTTACTGGCGGTTTGATATACGTTTCAAGCGACTCAGGTGTGACCTGGGAAGAGCAGACCACAGCCGCAACTGGTGCTTGGTCTTCTATCGCGATGTCTGGTGACGGTGCTCGCATTGCGGCGGCTATGAATAATGGCTTCATCAGTACCGCGACTGTCAAAGAGGCACCAGTTACTCCACCAACACCACCAACTCCACCAACTCCACCAACCCCGACCCCAACCCCAACACCAACTCCTGCTCAGCCAACCAATCCTGGCGCACCAGTTGCTCAGCCAACAAAGCCAACTGGCGAAGGCTACTTAGCTGACACTGGTGACAATGTCTGGCCACTCGCTTCACTTGCGGTTGTCGGTATTGGTGCAGGTATCCTTTGGATTGTCAAACGTAGGAACAGCTAAACGCATGGACGAATTGGAGCGGTTGATTGCTGACTATCAACCAACTGAGCCAACTGTCGAGCTGATCAAGAAAGCAAAGATTGCCCTACTGACCGGCATTTCTGGCGCCGGTAAAGACACTATCAAAAAGCGGTTATTGCAGCTTCCAGATTTTAGTAGCATCGTTTCGCACACAACACGTGCGCCGCGCATCAACAATAATCGTCCAGAAGTTGACGGTGTCGATTACCATTTCATCGACTCGACCATGGCTGCACAAATGTTGAGAAATCAAGAATTTATCGAGGCTAAATTTGTCCATGGTACAGTATATGGCACCTCGGTAGCTGAGATTCAGACGGCCCATGAACAAAACAAGACAGTCATCGCTGATATTGATGTCCAAGGCGCTGCTGAATATGAAATTTTAGCTCCGCAAAGTATCTCAATTTTCATCATACCTCCTGACTACGAAACCTGGCTTACTCGTCTGAAAAGTCGGTATACTACTGAGGAAGCATTTCACGCTGAGTGGCCGAAACGGTTGGCTAGTTCTGTCAAAGAAATGACACAAGCACTTTCTGTACCGTATTATCATGTTATTATTAATGATGACCTTGATCGAGCGGTTCGTGTATGTCATGACATCATCGAACGTGGCGACTTGTTTAATCGGCAAGATGATGAAGCCCGTTTGGCCGCAAGGAGGCTTTTAGAAAATATTCGACAGTATAATAGTATCGTATGAGTTATCGTCACCAGGTTTCTGACCATATCCAAAAACGAGCTTCGGCATTGCGTCGTTCGCCGTGGTCATTGTCTGCGCTGATCGACCAAGCGTTTTTCTTGTTGGCCGGTTTGGCTTCATTTTGGTTTGGTTGGTTGGTTTGGCGTGAGGGCTGGTATTCTGGCGGTTGGTGGCTGGTAGCGTTTTTTGCACTGTTTTGGGTTATCATGGCATATCTAGCACTGCCTCGCTTGCACCGTATTTTAAGTAGTTTGTATGTGCCAAACTATTTCATTGGCCGTACGCGGACTGCTGACGGCCTATTGGGTGACCCAGTCAACGTGGCACTCAGGGGCTCAGAAGCACAGTTGCATCAAGCGATGATTGATGCTGGCTGGACGATTGCTGATGAAATCACCGTTCGGTCAGCTTGGAAAATTATCTTTTTTACGCTGACTGGCAGGAGCTACGCCTCAGCTCCTGTATCATCGTTATTCCTGTTTGGTCGCCGTCAAGACTTTGCCTATCAGCAGGAGGTCGACGGTAGTCCTGGTAAGCGCCATCATGTGCGGTTTTGGCGCTGCCCTCAGGGTTGGTTGTTGCCTGGTGGGCATCAGGTTGATTGGCTGGCGGCAGGAACATACGACAAAAGTGTCGGACTGTCATTGTTTACCTTGCAAGTTACTCATAAAATTGATGAAAATACTGACATCGAGCGTGACTATATTGTGAGTACAGTCACCGAACACACACCACAGGTGGCAGTGACAAATTTGAAAGACTTTTCGACGGGTTATCACTCGCGCAATGGCGGGGGCGACAGTATTCAGACGGATGGTGACTTGCCGGTCTTGGAACTGGCGGCAGTTGTGGCAAATCAGCAGACAATTGCCGAAAGAGCAGGGGTTATTTTGGATGCAACCGCGCATGAATATGCCATCTCCGCGGAAGAACACGATACGGTGCTGCAACAGTTATGGAATCGCCGACCGCCGCAAATATCGTTTGCTATTTTGTTTACCGTCTTGGCTATGGCGATTGTCCTGATGGGTGCCTTGTTTGATTTTCTGTTGTTTGATGAATTGCTACATCAGACAACCCAGGACTTTATCGTTGAGGGCTTAGATACTTCTGTCGCCGCCACAGGAGCGGAGTGGACGATCCGAGGAGTGCTGAGTTTGAGCGCGGGCTGGATCTTAGTAACAGCTGTGCTGTCACGAGGTACGTTCCGCGGCTCGAACAAAGACCGATTACTCTTGATGATATTGTCGAGCCTGTCAGTGTTGGCGACGTCATTCACCTTGACTATCGGCAAAATTACCTGGACAAGCGTTGGCACCCTGGCGTTCATCGGCATTAATATCACGATCATCCTGATGCTATCGTCTGACGCAGCCAGGCAGTTTACTCACACTCGTACCACTGCGCGTCGCACCAAACAGAAGACGATTTAGCACTCTACTTGTATGAGTGCCAGATGTACGCTATAATATAGCCATGACTGAACGCCAGCAGGCTATCTTAGCCGCCATTATCGAACAGTACGCTGAAATTGCGGCGCCAGTTGGTAGTGTGACGCTTGCCAAATTGTTTGGTGTGTCCAGCGCTACTATCCGCAGCGAAATGGCCAAACTTGAGGAGATGGGATTTATTGAGGCACCACACACCAGTGCCGGTCGCATTCCGACTGACAAAGGCTATCGGTTTTATGTCAATGGTATCACTGCTGCGCAAATGACTGAACTGCCAAGCGGTATCGATCGCAGTGCGAGGGCGATCGAGGCACATGTTAATTCGCACGTTGATAAATCTGACAGAGCCATCCGCAGCGCTGTTGACAGCCTGGTTGAGCTGACGGGTAATTTTGGTTTTGCCTCGTTTGGTGATCATCTGTACATGAATGGTATGACGCAGCTATTTTCTCAGCCAGAGTTTATTGAAGGCAATCACGTTCAGGCTATCGCCAGACTGATTGACAATATTGAGCCCTGGCTAGTTGAAGCTGCGCCCAATGAACCGCTCAACGTGTTCATTGGTAGTGAGAACCCAATCGGTAAAGCCAGCGGCGCGACCCTGATCATCAGTAAGTTTCGTTCATCGTTTAGTGATCGCAGTTACATCGGCGTGATTGGTCCGACTCGGCAGAATTACCGTCGAACGATGGAGCTGGTGAGGCGAACGGGTGCGATGTTAGAGGAAGTGTAAGGATAGAGGAGGAATATGACGAAACACAAGAAGATTGATGATTTGCAACATACTATTGATGAGTTGACCCTGGACTTGCAGCGGACACGGGCGGATTTTGAGAATTATCGCAAGCGCGTCGAGGCGGAAAAGCAGTCAGCCCACAGCATGGGTCAGGCCAAGTCAGTGATGAAACTGTTACCAGTGATTGACACAATTGAGCGAGCGATTGCTAATGTGCCGGAGGAACTAGCAGATAACGCCTGGGCTAAAGGAGTAGCTGGTCTAGGCAAACAGCTCGACAAGCAGCTCAAAGAAATTGGCTTAGAAAAAATCGATGCCAAACCAGGGGCGTTGTTTAATCCTGAGCTGCATCAGGCGGTGCAATTTGATGAAGCGGCTGACGGCGAAAAAGAGGTTATCGCTGAAGAGCTACGTGCTGGCTATACCCTTGACGGCACGGTGATTCGTGACGCAATGGTCAAAGTCACGCGGCGATAATTTACTGTATTTCACCCCAGACATCAATAGTTTTATTTACAACAATGCTTGCAATCAGAACGTATTAGCGCTATAATTTTTGGCAAGAGTTTTTAACATAAACACAGGGAGAAAAAGGGGATGGCGAAACGATTATTCGTGGCACTAGTATCAGCTGGTGGTATCTTATTGTTAGCTTTACTGTACAACGGTAGCACCAATGCAAGTCAATGGGGCGTTGTGTGGAGCGAGGAGTTTAAAGGCACCTCAGTGCCTGATAGCTGGGACGTATTCAAACAAAATAAAGATAATTATGGCAATAATCACCTAGCCTACAATCCGAGCAACGTCAAGGTTGTCAACAATGATTATCTAGAGATCAAAACGCAGCGCCACTGTGTTGCAAATCTTGATGAACCATTGAATGACTCTAATGCTAGCGAAACGCCATGTCCAAGTGGTAAGATGACACGATACCTTAGCGGTCGGGTGACAAATAAGACGAAGGTGGTGGATGGTACAAAACCTTTCCGCGCCGAGATTCGTGCCAAATTCAATTGGAATGGAAAAAACGGTACACGACCATCACTGTGGATGGTTAATGGTGTCTCATTAAAGAATTGTAATGATAATCCTAACGCCAATGACCCATACGGCGAGCTAGACATTATTGAATGGTACTCCTACACACCAGCATATACCTGGTCAAGTACTCATGCCACCTGTTACCATCATGGCGTTTCTGGCAATTGGAAAAATGGTTGGCGAACCAGGAGGATTATCCACAGCGATGAACACCGAGCAGGCTCCAAGCCAGGTACATTGGCCTATGAATGGCACACGTGGGCGGTTGAGTATGACGGCGAGACGGTTAAATATTTTGTGGACGACAAGCCAATCACCGCGTATCATTATCACGCCAGTCCTACTGACAGCAAGGAGATTGAACGTACACCAGCTGCTCCTCTGACAAAATTAGCTGACGCATCATTGATTAAAAAGACGTTTGATGAGGGATGGCGCTTTATCATAAACGACTACGTGGAGGCAGATGCGGATCAGAAACCAATCTCTCCTTCAGATAGCTTCCCGAAGCAAACCATGTTGATCGACTACGTTCGTGTATTCCAAAAGGGTGCGGGCACACAGCCGGCTGAGACACCTGTACCAAAGACGGGTGCAGCATGGTCTAAGCGTGATGCGGCAGGTTCTCAAAATTGGTCCTCAATCGCCGGGTCTACTGACGGCAGTAAATTGGTTGCAGCAGCATGGGGCGGTAAGATTCACACCTCATCCGATGCTGGCGCGAACTGGACTGAGCACCCTGGGGCGGGCGACCGCAACTGGCTAGCAGTTACCAGCTCTGCTGACGGTAATAAACTGGCTGCACTATACGACTGGGGTGGTTATATCTTTACCTCATCCGACGCTGGCGCAAACTGGACCGCACGTGGTGTCCCTGGGTCTCACAACTGGACGGCAATCGCTAGTTCCGCCGATGGCAACAGGTTAGTAGCTGTGGCCAAAGACAGCACAGTCTTTACCTCATCCGACGCTGGCGTAAACTGGACCGAACGGGCAAGTTCTGGCTCTCGTAAATGGTCAGCAGTTGCTAGTTCCGCCGATGGCAACAAGTTGGTGGCAACGGTTGAGGATGGCACAGTCTTTACCTCATCCGACGCTGGCGTAACTTGGACTGCACAGGCAAACTCAGGCTCTCGTAAATGGTCAGCAGTTGCCAGCTCCGCCGATGGCAATAAATTAGTAGCAACAGCAACTGGTGGCAGGATTTACACTTCCGCCAATGCTGGTGCAACCTGGACTGAGCGAGCGGCTGATGGACTTCATAACTGGACTGCGGTTACTATTTCTGACGATGGTCAAAAACTTTCAGCAACTGCTGGTGGCGGTGGATACATTTACAGCTCAAATGACGGTGGCGCAACCTGGGTGGCTCAGACGTCTGCTGGTGTGCCAAACTGGGCAGCAATTGCCAGCTCTGCCGACGGCTCGAAAATCGCTGCAGCAGCATACGGTGGCGCCATCTACACGACTGCTAACAATGCACCGGTTGGTCCAAGTGAAGAGGAGCAGAAAGTTACCGCGGCTGAGGCAGCAGTAGCCAACGCTGAATCGACCAAGCGTCCATCTGATGTTGCTGCCGCTAAAACCAAAGTTGATGCAGTAGGTGACGCAGGCAAGAAGGCCGCCTTCCAGGTAAGGCTCGATGCGGTAACCAACACTATTTCTGGTGCTCGCTCAACCCTCACTGCATTGATCGCTAAAGCTAAAGATCCAGCCACTGTTGCCGGCATGAGTAGTAGTACTATCGCCGCTCTCCAAGCGCAGGTCACGGCAGCTGAAGCAGTTATAAATAACGCGAATGCCTCAGTGTCTGAGCTGGACAATGCGCGCACAGCTTTGCAGGGCAAGCTCGATGCACTGAAAATTGATAAAGCAAGTTTGCAAGCAGCCATCACTGCTGCAGAAGCGACACCATCATACATCAAATCTGATCCGACAGTTGCTTCAACTCTTGCCGCTGCTAAGGCCGTCTTGAACCAGGCAAATCCATCTGCGTCAGACCTTCAATCAGCGATCGCTAACCTTAACAGTGCAGTGGTCAGCGCCAAACAAAAAGAGCAAGACGCTCAAGACGCTGCTCAGGCTGCAGTTACCAAGGCAGAAGCTGACAAAACACAAAGTGCCGTTGATGCTGCTAAGGTCTTGGTGAATAAGGTGCAAGATCCTGCTAAAAAAGCAGCACTGCAAGCAAAATTGAACGCTGTTGTTGTCAATCCAGCGCCAACGCCAACCACGCCAACCACTTCAGCGACTGTTGCGCAGCCAGGTGGTGGTACCGTGACTGTTGCTACAGCTGGTAACCAGTGTTACAATATCGCTTCAGCCGCAGTGGCAGCTGCCCCAAATAGCTATGACGGTCGTGTCTTGCGTGACATCGTTGGCTTTACAATCAACTGTACTGGCCAGACTGCCAAGGTCGGCTACACAACGCGCGTGACGCTGACGTTGAGTAAACACTACGCTGATCATAATCAGTTGGCTGTGGCTAAGATAAGTAATGGCGCCATCAAAGAAGATATTACTAATCGCGTTACATTTGGCACGACAGCTGATGGTAAGCATACGACAGTGACGTATGATCTGACTGACGGTGGCTTTGGTGATGAAGATAAGGCTGCAAATGGTACTATCGTAGACCCAGTCGGTGTCTACGAGCGTCAACAGCAAACTAACCCTGGCGTTGGTGGTGGTACTGGTAATCCTACCGGGCCTACGAACCCTGGCGGTGCAACAACCAACGGCACTGGCAAGAATACTCAGGCGACCAACAAGGGCGGCTACTTGGCAGATACCGGTGCTAGTGTCATCGCTGTAACAGTAGTAGCAGTAGTAGCTGGTGGTGCTGGAGTTTGGTTCATCCGCAAAAAGATGTAATAAAGAAAGACACGAAATACATAATTAGCACTCTTGACATAGGAGTGCTAATTATTTATACTGAAATAGTTGGCACTCGACATAAAAGAGTGCTAAAATGGATATAAGCAAAAACCAGATGTGATCATAATAAGAAAGGGGAATCATATGGGTAAAATTATCGGAATTGACCTCGGTACAACTAACAGTGCCTTTGCGTACATGCTGGCAGGCAAGCCAGAAGTTATCGCTAACGCTGAAGGTAACCGTACGACGCCATCAGTGGTGGCGATTAATAAAAAGGGCGAACGCTTGGTCGGACAAGTGGCCCAGCGTCAGCGGGTGACCAATCCGAAGAACACCATTTACGGTGTCAAGCGCCTGATCGGCCGTAAGTTTACTGACAAGGAAGTCCAAAAAGATCTCGATATCATGCCGTACCAGATTGTCAAAAAAGGTACCGGTGTAGCAGTAGAGATGGGCGACAAAGAATACACACCAGAAGAAGTTTCAGCTATGATCCTTAGCAAGATCAAGGCTGATGCCGAGGCATTCTTGGGTGAAAAAGTTACTGAAGCGGTCATCACCGTGCCAGCCTACTTTGACGATTCGCAGCGCCAAGCTACCAAAGACGCTGGTAAAATCGCTGGTCTGGAAGTTAAGCGTATCATCAATGAACCAACGGCGGCAGCTTTGGCATATGGTTTGGAAAAAGGTAAAAATGACGAAACCATCGTGGTGTTCGACCTTGGTGGTGGTACGTTTGACGTTTCCATTCTGGAACTCGGCGACGGCGTGTTCGAGGTGAAAGCGACCAATGGTGACACCCACCTCGGTGGTGAGGACTTCGATAACGTCATCGTTAACTACTTCCTGGATGACTTTAAGTCTAAAGAAGGCATCGACCTGCGCAAAGACAATGCAGCTATGCAGCGCCTAAAGGACGAAGCCGAAAAGGCCAAAAAGGAGCTGTCGACAGTTACTGAATACGAAGTTAACATTCCATTTATCACCGCTGATGCTGACGGGCCAAAGCACTTTGAGTTGAGCCTGACACGGGCCAAGTTGGAAGATTTGGTGAAAGATTTGTTGGATCGCCTCGACGTGCCAGTTGAAAAAGCACTCAAAGACGCTAAATTATCAAAATCTGACGTCAATGAAATCGTTATGGTCGGCGGTATGACCCGGATGCCAGCAGTGGTCGAGCGGGTCAAGAAGCTATTCGGCAAAGACCCAATGCAAGGCGTTAACCCAGACGAGGTGGTGGCGGTTGGTGCAGCCATTCAGGGTGGTGTGCTGGCTGGCGACGTCAAGGACGTATTGCTGTTGGACGTGACACCATTGAGTCTTGGTATCGAGACGATGGGCGGTGTGTCGACCAAGCTGATCGAGCGCAATACCACTGTGCCGACCAGCAAGAGTGAAGTATTCTCGACGGCCGCTGACAATCAGCCAAAAGTAGAAATCCATGTCTTGCAGGGTGAGCGCGAATTTGCTAAAGATAACAAGAGCCTGGGGCATTTTGAGCTCGATGGCATCGCGCCAGCACCACGCGGTGTGCCACAGATTGAAGTGACGTTTAATATCGACGCCAACGGTATCCTTAATGTTACTGCTAAAGACAAAGGTACCGGCAAGGAGCAATCGATTACCATCCAAAACTCTGGCAACATGAGCAAGGAAGATATCGAAAAAGCCCAAAAAGAGGCCGAGCTGCACGCTGATGAGGACAAGAAAAAGCGTGAAACCGTTGACGCTAAAAACCAGCTAGAAAACGCCATCTACCAGGCAAAGAAAATGCCGGATGAGTTCAAGGATAAGATCTCTGACGACGACAAGAAGGCGATTGACGAAGCGGTCAAGGAAGCAGAAAAGCATAAAGACGCTGATGACAAAGATGAGCTAGAAGCGGCAATCAAGGCTCTGCAGGATGCCATCATGCCGATTGGTGCCAAAATGTACCAGCAAGCCGCTGAGGACAACAAGGCTGATGAATCTACGGGTGATAAAAAGTCTGATAAAGACGAGCCAGTTGAAGGCGAGGTGGTCGACGAGAAATAATCTCGGCATCGACTTGTGACATAAACTACCCCTCTCAAGGGGTAGTTTTGTATTGTCTGGACCAGGCTTATGCTTGCGCCGCTGCCAGCGAATTGTTATATAAGTAATTATGAGCCAGTTTGATACATATTCTTCACGTCTTACAGTTGATGAGCAAGGGAGAGTTCATAAGGTAGGCAGACATGTACTGGCATGCGCAGCTAGCCCCCAGGTCGAACTGATGCAACAATTGATGAACGACCAGCCAAAACATCTCCTGGCACCGCTGGCTATTCGGGCAGCGCAGGGAGAGCCGCTCCACGAAGTATACCCGCTCATGGGCGCTACGTTAGATAAGCAGAAACATATTGTACAACAAAAGATTAATGATGGTGAGATCGGCGCCAGGACAGTGCTCGATATGATGGTACAGGTGACAGAAGCTGCCGGATACCTCCACGAACGAGGATTGGTGCACCATGATATCCGACCAACGAACATCTTCTACGATGAGACTGAGGGCCGGCCAATACTGACGCTATTTGATTATAACCAGGTTAGATCTCCGTATATACAGACTAGACCGCATTCAAGCTGGAACAGGGAACATGCACCAGAGATTGCCAAGTCAGGCTCGTTCATTGATTACCGATTTGATGTGTATGCCATCGGTATAGTATTTCATGAGCTAACACATGATTTGATTTGGGAATCAGGCAGTGATTTCCCAGAATACCGCATCAAACCTGCGCTGGCTCAGCAAAAAGATCTGCGAGAAATAATGGCAATCGCTACTGGACCGTGGGAGGGCCGGTATAGCGATGCTCGTGAATTGCACGCGGCACTGTGCGCAGCCAAATCACGAATTTGATGAAATTCTGCTGAATTATTTTTTCATAACCTGCTGGAGTGTGTAGGCAGCAAGTTTTTTGGGAGCGCCCGTTGATGGAGCGGTCTCCATATCATCAGACTCTGGGAATAGGTCATCAACTCGCTCACCAATCTCACGAGACATTGCTTCCCAGAGCAGTTCAATATCCATAACTTCCCGCCGGTCTTGATATGGCTCATGGTATTCTGCGTGCACTGAATGGTAGGTCGGATCAAGTTTAACGGCAATTCTTTCCAGCTGATACATTGGCGTTTTGTCAATTGATGGACGGCTTAACGGTGGCATATTGTGATAATTCCGCGGCTTGATGGCAAGGGTGGCTTGATTGGCGGCATCAACCGTGGTGCCGAGTGTTTCGAGCCGTTTGGTCTCTGCAGTTTTAAAATCAAATTCTGTTATCAGCCAGGCGTCGGGGTCGCCGCGCCAGTTATCTTTCATAACCGAAAGGGCACTGTACTGAGGCTCTCCATCACGGTCTTCCCAACGGACAACACCAGCGATGATTGGCACTGAAAATATACGTTTTTCACCATTAATTTCTAGCTCTGGCCAAGGGTGTCTACCGGCATTTCGTTGTTCACGGTCATAATCACCTATAGTTAGCCATTTGAACACACCAAACTGTTCAGCTAGTTCTGGTTCTTCGGCCAGTTTTTTAGCCAGTGGCATTAAACTTTCGATTTGTTTTTCTTCTTCAAGCGAGTAAAACTTTTTCTCCAGCTCTTCAAAGCTCGATGAAGCTGTGCTAAGGTTGGTATTTTGCCGTTCTAAAACTGCTGTTGTTTGTACCATGGTATCCTCGCTTCGACTTGTATTTATGTTTTTACAAAGCCTATGCTTCTCTATATATCACAGAATATAAAAAAAGTCAAAAGATTATGTAAATTGGCTATCTAACTAGCACTCTATTGACACGAGTGCTAACGAACCGTACAATAGAATATATGACCAAACGTGATTATTATGAAGTGTTAGGCGTGTCTAAAACCGCTTCTGAAGATGAAATCAAGAAGGCTTTTCGTAAAGCTGCAGTGAAATATCATCCTGACAAAGAAGGCGGTGATGAAGAGAAGTTCAAAGAGGTCAATGAAGCCTATGAAGTCCTGAAAGACAAACAAAAGCGACAGCGATACGACCAATTTGGCCATGCCGGTGTCGGCGGAGCTTCGGGCGGTGGCTTTGGCGGCAATCCATTTGAAGGCTTTGGCGGTTTTGGTGCAGAAGGTGTCAACTTTGATTTTGGTGGCGGTTTTGGTGATATTTTTAGTCAGTTCTTTGGTGGTGGTGCTGGGCGGCAAGGTGGTCCACGGCGCGGTCGTGATATAGAGACAACGGTTGCTTTGACCTTTGAAGAAGCTATTTTTGGTGTTGAGAAAAAAATCAGCCTGACGATGGATGATGAATGTGAACACTGTAAAGGCGAGGGTGTTGAGCCTGAGTATAGTTTGAAAACATGTGATGATTGTAAAGGGTCTGGCCAGCAGATGCGGGTGATGAATTCCATCTTTGGGCAAATTCAACAAGCTATCACTTGCCCAACCTGTAATGGTCGAGGGAAAATCCCTGAAAAGAAATGTTCAGTTTGCCACGGCAAGGGAACGACGCGTAAGAACCGCGAGATTACGGTCAAAATTCCAGCAGGTATTGATGATGGTGCGGCTATTCGCTTGCGCGGGCACGGCGAAGCGGTCCAGGATGGTGAGCGGGGAGATTTGTATGTTCAGATAAGAGTCAAAGCTCACAAAAAGTTTACTCGTGAAGGCGATATCATTCTTTCGGAAGAGCATGTTTCTATGGTTGATGCGGCGCTGGGTACGGAAATTGATGTTGAAACGGTGGACGGTGTAGTGCGCATGAAAGTTCCGGCTGGCACCCAAAGCGGTACTGATTTTAAGCTATCAGGGCATGGCGTACCACACCTGAGGAATGATGCTCGTGGCCCGCACATCGTTGGTATCATCGTTGACACGCCAACCAAATTGAGCAAAAAACAACGTGAACTTTTGGAACAATTTAACACCTCCAAAAAGCGCGGTTTGTTTTCCTGATTAGCCCGTGGTTTATATATAAAACATAAGTGTTATAATTGAGCTATGGAGCTTATGCAGACAGCTCGTAAGGGGCATCATTTCATTTCTCGATGTATCATGATTATGATCATTGTGATGATCGCTTACGGTGCCTATACTTTGCTGTGCGATGTCAATAAACCTCGTCCAGTCGTGGTCAGGGCTGGTCAGGCGACATTGCAGGCTGAAATTGCGGAAACGGCTGAGCAGCGGTATAAGGGTCTGAGTGATCGGTCTGGTCTGACGGATAACCAAGCGATGCTGTTTAAATTTGAGGGTGATGACAAGTGGGAAATGGTGATGCGCAATATGAGTTTTCCGCTCGATATCATCTGGCTAGATAAAGACAAAAAAGTAGTGCATATTGAATATGAAGTGCAGCCTGACGCTGAGCCGTATGAAATATATAAACCCAAAGTGCCGGCACGCTACGTTTTGGAAGTGGCTGCTGGTGTAGCTAAAAAATCAAGCATCGTCAAAGGTACCAAAGTAGAATTTACGACCGAGGCGACGCAATGAATGTAGCAGTGTTGCTCTTGGCGGTTCTGGTGGTGATTTTTGTGGTGGTGTTGGTGACAGGTAGGCGCATCGGTCCACTGGCCCTGGCGGCTGCTGCTGGGTATATTTTTGTGGAATTGTGGATGGAAGCTGTGCGCGTCATTTTGGGCGGGGTGGGCATCAACCTGCCATGGCTGCCTGATGGCGTGGTGGCGGCGCTAATATTGCTGCTCGTACCCATGGGACTGTTGATGATTGGTGGCCCAAAATACCACAAGAAACATGAAAAGCTGGTGGCGGCAGCTGTGGTAACGGTATTGGTGGCGGCGCTGCTGGTTAGTGTCTTGGCAAAATACCTTGTGGTTGACGGTGCGGCGCAAACAGTAGTACAGCAACTGACCGCCTGGCGCCAATATATTATTACCGCGGGCTTGGGGATGGGGCTAGCGGATTTATTCTTACTGCACACTGTCAAAACAAAGTCCAAGCCCGGCCCAAAGAAGCATTGATATACCGTGGATTATGTGCTAGAATGAAAAAGTTCATTCTTGATGGGCCCATAGCTCAGTTGGTTAGAGCACCTGCCTTTTAAGCAGGGTGTCCCGGGTTCAAGCCCCGGTGGGCCCTCCA
>CAUPXC010000006.1:0-27391 GCA_963514965.1 uncultured Candidatus Saccharibacteria bacterium
CCCGGTACATAATGCGCTGCTTGCTGCGCGGATTGAACGGATATTCGTGGCGAATATACTCGATCTTCCACACCGCGCCCTTTTCTTTCAGGTCTTTGGCGATGAACTTGTTATTGTCCCACACCTCCAGGCCTTTGTAGTTGCTATCGGTGTAGTAGCCGTTGTCATCGATGACGTGGAAGGCGCTAATGCCATGGCGTTTGGCCAGCTCAAAGTCGTCCTCACCATAAGCCGGCGCAATGTGCACGATGCCCGTACCCGACTCGTGCGACACAAAATCTGCCGCGTAAATAGTGTGAATCTTGTCATTCTCTGGCCAAGTCGAACCCGTATCGAGCGGCTGGTAGTTCTTACCCACTAATTCGCTGCCGGGGAATTTGCGCAATACTTTGTAATCAAGCGGCTGATGCTTTTCGTCCTGTAGAGTGCGCTCGAGGGCTTCTTCGGCGATGATTAGCTTTTCGCCATCGATCAATACTTCACAATACGTCATCTCCTGATTGACCGCCAGCATCAGGTTGGCTGGCAGCGTCCATGGGGTGGTCGTCCAAGCCAAAACAGCAACGTCTTCATCATCCAGCTTAAACTTCACATACACACTCGGGTCAGTCACCGTCTGGTAGGCGTCGTTGTCCATGGTTACTTCGGCCTTGCTGACAGGGGTGGCGAACTTGGTGTCATACATCAGCACCTTTTCGCCTTCGTAGATTTTGCCCGCCTCGTACAGCTGCTTAAAGGCCCACCAGACGCTCTCCATAAAATCCTTGTCCATGGTGCGGTAGGCGCCCGTAAAGTCCACCCAGCGGCCAATGCGGTCGATCACGCCCTGCCACGTCTCGCTATTGGCCACCATGCTCTCGCACGCCTTGGTGATGTATTTTTCCAGGCTGATGGTTGGCAGTGGCTGACCGTCTTTATCCAGTGGCGCTGGCTGGTCACTACTCGTCACAATCTGCCGCCGATCGGTAATATTCAGCTGCTTTTCGACAAAGTTCTCTGCTGGCAGGCCATGACAGTCCCACCCCCAACGGCGCTCCACGCGCTTGCCTTTCATTGTCCAGTAGCGCGGCACGGCGTCCTTGACGATGCTACTGAGCAGCGTACCATGGTGCGGCACACCAGTGATAAACGGCGGCCCATCATAAAAAACGTAGGCATTATCCGCCGGTCGCTGCGCCACCGACCTTTCGAACGTCTGGTCGTCCTTCCAGCGCTGCACCCAATCTTTCTCGTATTCTGCCGCTCGGCGGCGTGTGCCATGTGTGAATTTCATTATTTATTTCCTTTCGCTCTATTATGTGATTTACATAGCATCTCGCAATTCTCCATTGAGGTAGACCCTCCCTTGCTCCAGGCGCTAACATGATCAGCATCCATTTCATTTACCTTCCATATCTTTGCCTTGTTAGCATCGTGGCCTATTGCGCAATAAGAACAGTTTGACACACCTTTTTCTTCTGCAGTTTCGGTCTGCTTTTTGTAAACAGTTTGTTTAGTTGCGTCGTCAAACACCCTAACTTCAAGCAATTTAGTATCACCGAGGTCACCTTTCTGCCCAGAATATAACCCCAAAACATACTCAAATATCCCCTTACGATTTTTTACAAATGGGTCGCCATATAACTCACTGACTTTTGCGGAAATTTGGTCAGAGTCATAAGAAAACTTGTGATATTCTTCATATAGCCTTCCCCATTCCAGACCACGCATTTCTTTCTCAACTTGATTAAAGGTATTTGACACCCAATTCAATACCGTATCAAAATAAGTCTTCGCTTCTGCAATAGAATTATCAAATCTATGCTGCGACATATATTCTGAGGCTGCCATCCCCTTTGCTGTCGCAATCCACTCCAGCGCCACATGCCAAAAATCCTGACGCTTGGCGTCGCCATTGATATACGCACCCCACATGGCAATCATCGCATTACCGGAATTTGAGAAAGTCTCCTTACCTAATGTCACAAAAGGCCCAGAATAAATAGCATTCAGCAATTCCTGCTCATTAAGCGGCACACCAACAATGTTAATCGTCTTAAACCATTCCTTGATTTCACTCTCCGTGCCTTCACATTCATACACCAGGAGTTCGGTTTCCAGTAACTTCTGGCGCAAATCCTGCGGCAAAGAATCAAAATGCGTCTGATTACCATTGCGCACAATTGAGAAGCGCCCTTCAATAAATCGACCGATTGACGTAATTCGCTGCTGTCCATCCAGCACCTCCAAATTACCATCCTCTAATTTATTAAAATAAATTAAACCAATCGGGTAGCCTTTTAATATCGACTCAATAACCGCAACATCTTTCTTGCCGTCAGCATAAATGTAATTACGCTGATACTCTGGCTGAATCGTTAGTTTACCACTTAGACCAAACAATCCCTTCCCTTCAAATTCATTATAAGTAAAGCCCTTGGTAACCTCGGCAATAGTGTATTTTTTTAGATTAGCAATCATTTTCTTTTCCTAATTCTCCTAACGCCTGAATCTTTTTAATACTTTCCGCGTCAAGCCTCTCTATGCCCATTAGATTTAGTATTGCGCCCATAGATTCTATATCCTCTTTTGATGGCAATTTGCTTTTCTTCAGCTGGTTTTCCAGTTCAGTTTTCAGCAACTCAATCATTCTTATTGCACTCTCATACTTTTCCAAAATTTCATTATAAGCTGCTTTATCGTATGTTTTATTCTCTTTGTATTTTGCTAAGCTTCCTTTCGACTCTGCTATTATCGCCCCTATTCCAGAAATTTTAAGCTCCATCTTTGATTCCTTTCTTACGTTTAATTAATATCCTAAAATATAATCTCTTACCATCAATATACGGTCTGTCGTACTTCTCTTGATTCGGTATTCTTATGGCGGATAAAGATTCTCTTATAGACTCTCTCTCTCTCGATCACTGGTTGCGATACTCTGCTTTTTTCGTCCCATAGCCCGTTTGAAAACCCTTTTCCTTCACTTTCAGTAGCGCCTAGTATCTCAAATTGATCTGGACTGTATTTATCCAGAAATGAGATAGGCACACCCATCACACCACTGAAATCACTAGGGATAGCATCGGTAAATGAAACTTCAATCGCATCATAGTTGTCATACTTTTTATAACACACATCACTACCGATCACTTTCTTGTTGAACTTCCTGTTTTCCGCCATGGTCATCAACTGCAACTCCTGATGACGCTTGCCATGGTCAAGATTAGCAAACCATACTACATTGCGGAACTTAACTAGTCCAGTTTTTTTATCATAAACGCCACTAGCAAATTCCCTCTCTTCTGACTTAGCTATCTTAAAATAAGCATTACCCCCTGAAAATCCATTTCCAAGCCACATCTTATTCATCATAATTTTTGGAAAAATTTCCTTGTAAGTAATGGCGTTCATATTGCCAATAATCAAAAATTTCTTATCATATTCAAACAGTTGTGCCACGTATTCACGAAATAGCGAGAACGGCGGATTAGTCACCACGATATCAGCTTGTTTCAGTAGCTCGACACATTCTTTTGAGCGAAAATCGCCTGGCGGGAAATCATCATCACCTTTCAGCAGTCTACCACCACCATTAGCCTGAATAATTTTTTTAATATCCTCTAGGTCATATATTCCGTCACCATTTTCGTCAGACACCTCAGTAATTTCAATCACCCGACCTTTTGTCTCGCCATCTTCCGTCGTTGTATTGGTCTGCAGTGAAGATCCCTTAGCTGATGAAATCTCTTTATCTGGCATGTCTGGCAAAAGTGCGGCTTGCAACTCGGTTCCTGCCACTGGTGAATTAAAGTAACTAGTAGCAACCAGCTTCTTGATGCCATAGGCGTTGAATTTATTGGCAAAAAATTTGAAAAAGTTACTCTCATATGGGTCATCACAGTTGAGATACACAACCTTTCCGCGGAACACATCGGGATTATAGTCAATATACGCTTGGACTTCCTTTTGGATGTCTTCGTATTGCGTATAGAACTCATCATTACGAGCCTTCTTTGCTGATGTAAGATTATTATTTGCCATACGTTTACCCCTCCCTATCGTCCAGATCCTTTAGCTTCTGCCCATTAAATATCCAATACGCTGCGCCCTGATAGGCACCACTCGCGTTACGCTTTCCTTTTTGTTGGAAAATATTGCGAGTTAGTGGCGATAGTTTATAGATTTCACCGTCGTACTCAACTTCTCGCTCACCAACAACAGTCGCGCTAATCGCTTTATCCTGTGCAAAAGTTATTACATTGCCGTTCTTTAGTCCTTTTCGATAAAAACTAAAAAGCGCTCCCTGTTTCCGTGACTGCGTCACTTCATCAAATTCACGTTCCTTATCAATATGCTTTGGATATACCACCTTCCCATCAAATGCCAGCAACAGCTGCTTAACAAGCTCACAGTCCAGCGCAAACAATTCACTATCGTCAACCTGATGCTTGCTAAAAATTTCGTGTAGTAGACTCTCCTTATCATCATAATCATCAAGTTCAATCGCAAAGAAACGCTTCAATCCAGGAACATTATGATAGCCATTGCCTTCAAGATACCGCATTCGCTCACCATAGTTCTGCGAGCCAGTCTTGCCAATTTTAATCAAACCAGAAACCGCAGTATTCATAATATAAACGATGCCCTTCATATTGTCCTTTCTCCAAACAAAAATCACCTCTTCTGTCTTCGAGAATCCGCTGGAGGTGTTTCAAACGGACGGTACCATCTCGATTCCAAAAGAAGTGATTCTTCGCGGGCTTTGCCGAGTTGAGCGGCATCCACGCACTCTTTTAGCGCTTAATCGTTCACTTTGTCGCAGCGAGTCGCGGCGGGGTCTAGTCTCGGCTGACAGTAAGCCGATTTCTTCCCGCAGACTTCGCGGTTGATAGCCGCTCATTTTGCACTGATCCCATCAGAGAAAGACCTCATCAGACACACGCAAAAACGCCCTACTCACATTGTAGCGCGTTTTTGCCAAAATCCCAAGGGAATTATTTAATTTCCAAGCCACCCAGGACGCATTCACCCCTCAAGTAGATTGTCTTTTTGGCAGAAGGCTTTGGTACAGTCTTATCATCGCTACCGCCCAAAACACCACGCACCTCGTTTTTGACGATCACATCATCAGGTAAGTTGATATTAATGCCACCGCAAAACGTAAAGACATCAATGATTGCGCCATCCTTAATGTTCGCCTGACGCAAATCTAAATCGACGCCACCAAATATCGCTGTTGCTGAACCACCAGTATAATCACCCCTCACTCGTGACTGTTCACCATAAAAAATTGCCACTTTTTCATTATTATCAGTGCCCGATTCTTCGGCTCGCTTGCGATTTGCAGACCCAATACTAAACACCATCATCAACCCAACAGCGATCAATACCACTGGCCAAAACAGTTTCCAAATACTAACATCAATGACGCCATACGCATTCAAACCAATCGACACGCCAGCGGCCATCAATAGCAGGCCCCACGCCCGCGTCAGCAGTTTTCGGGAGCTAACTATTGTCACCAGCCCCGCCAGCACTAGGCCGGCTGCCCAAACCGTTCCCCAGAACACGTTCCAGCTATCAAACTTGATGATTTCGAGATTCCTGAGTAACAGAACCCCGCCGAGTGCTACAATGGTGACACCAAAGAACGCTCTGACAAGAAAGTTTTTCTTCATATCTCTCATTATGACATATGGTCACGCGTTACCAAAGTAAAAAATTTTTGTAATAATGTTTTCGTAAAATAGGGCGATACATCTAGAACAACTGATCACCAAACTTTGCGATTATCGCCATCATGGCAAGAACCACTAAAACTGCTGCAAATAACATATCATATCCGCTATCAACAAATTTACCCAGGGTCTTACCAGGTATATTCTTAACCAAAACATTGTACCGTGTCATACCAAAGAAAATCAAAATCATACCAAGGTCCAGAGTCAAGCACCACGGGCACAGTGCGCCAATCACCAAATAGCTCATACCAAACATCCAGAAAGCAAAAAGAAGCCCCGCAATTACGCCAATTTGCGCGCATTGCATAAACCATTTCGGGAACTTTGTCCCTGCCAACAAAGCAACCGCTATAGTGATCATCACCGGCAAAGTTGCCAGGCCGATAAAGCTGTTCGGAAAGCCCAAAATTGCTGCAGACCAATGGTTGGCAACTGCCGAACAGCTCAGTGCTGAGTTTAAGTCACAACTAAGAACCGCTTCTGAATTCTTGGCTAATACCAATGATTCAATCGATAAGGCCAGCGATGCTAACAGTCCCAATCCGCTTCCGACTAACAACGCCAATGCCGACATATGCCGTCGCTTCAAATCCTCGTGAAATAACCAATTTCGTACCTTTTTAAACATAAAAACTTACCTCGCTAATTGTCGGCAGCGGAGTTCCCCGCCACATATTTTGTAACTGACCGCTGTCACTCAACGCAATAATCGTCGGGTATTCAACAATGTCATATGTCCTGCAAAAATCACTACCAGCCGCCGAATCTGGATTGACTTCCTCCAAATCATGCCCTGTCTGATTTTTAAAATCCCTGAGATAATCAAACACTGCGCGAGCATGATCGCTCTCTGTTTTGTACACAACAACAACGCGCATATCTTAATCCCTTTTCTCTCGTTGCTGAGCTAAAATTTTCTCAAATTCGTCCAATGTCTTGAAATCATAATACACACTGGCAAATCGAACATACGCTACCTCATTACGATCAGCCAAAGCGTCCAAAACTGCATCACCAATCTGTTTTGATGGCACTTCAGACTCTCCCAACGCATACAAAGCGTCTTCGACAGCACTCACGATCTGCTCAACTTCTTCTTCCGATTTGAAAAACTTGCCGACCGACTGATGCACTGCTGAAGATAGCTTAAACCGGTCAAATAATTCTCGACGTCCACTCTTTTTGAGCACTGCTAAGTTTGGTTTTTCAATTCGCTCGTACGTCGTAAACCTTCTACCATCAGCCGTTTCCCTACGACGGCGAATTGCCATACCGCCAGCAACTTCACGCGACTCAAGCACCCGACTGTCACCAATATTCACTACTACCATAAACTACTCCCTGTTCTTCTTGCGACGGCGTAAGAATGCTGGGGTGTCGTCTTCGTCGTCATCCTCATCTTCTGGTGGATTATCCCAAATATTCGTGTCATCCTCAGCAGCAAAATGCTCAGCAGCTTCTTTATGCTCTAGCTCCATGTCGATATTTTGCACCATTTCTTCATCCAAATTGTTAGAGTTGGTCTCAACTGGGTTCACATCAAGCGTTACGTCCCTGTCGTGGAAGGTCTCGCTGTCAAATCCTGTAGCAATGACCGTTATCACCAAGTCATCTTCCATCTCTGGCTTCAACGTCGCACCAAAGATGATGTTTGCATTTGGAGATACCGCACTAGTGATGATTTCAGCCGCCTCCTGAATCTCTGCCATGCTCATGTCGTAGCCACCAGTAACGTTGAACAGCACGCCCTTAGCACCGTCAATTGACACTTCAATCAATGGAGACTCAATTGCCTGCTGAGCCGCCTGAGCTGCTCGGTTCTCACCGCTTGCCCGACCAATACCCATCAAGGCTGAGCCAGCATTACTCATGATAGCCTTCACGTCAGCAAAGTCCAGGTTAATCAATCCGTGCTCGGTGATCAATTCAGAGATGCCCTGCACACCCTGACGCAACACGTCGTCAGCAATTTTGAAAGTTTCCAATAGCGGAGTGCGTCGATCGATAGTCTGCAACAAGCGATCATTTGGAATAGTAATCAACGTATCAACTTGTCGACCCAGGTGAGTAATTGCCCAATCAGCATTCACTCGGCGTTTTTCACCTTCAAAGCTAAATGGTCGCGTGGCAACACCAACCACTAAAATGCCCAACTCACGAGCGATCTCGGCAACCACGTACCCAGCACCAGAGCCCGTTCCGCCACCGGCACCAATAGTCACAAACACCATGTCAGCGCCTTCAAGAGCGGCACGAATTTCTTCACGTGACTCATTAGCGGCTGCCTCACCAACCGCTGGGTCAGCACCAGCACCAAGACCATTGGTCGTTGAATGTCCTAGATGGATTTTGACGTCGGCTTTTGAGTTATGCAACGCTTGTGCGTCGGTATTCATAGCGATGAACTGCACACCATTGAGGCCAGCGTCTTTCATGCGGTTAACTGCTGAACCACCGGCGCCACCAACACCAACAACTTTGATGCTAGCAAATGTCTGAACTTCGCTTGGTTGTATTTGTGGCATTATCGTATCTCCCCTCTAATCTCTATCCAGTATATCATCTTTGACCCTGGAGTGGTCATATTTATTTGAATTTTGCGAACAACCCACCTAAAAATCCGCCAGCTTTTTGAGCAACTTTACTAGCTTTTTTACCATGACCCCCTTCGGGATGGGATGGATTGGTGGACATCGCCAGCATCAACCCTATCGCCGCTGCATATTCTGGATCTTTGATGTCGTCAGTCATGCCAGCATAATCCTGTACTTTACCGATTTTCACCGCCAGCCCAATCTGTTCTTTGGCAAATTCAGCCAGGCCCTTTACTTTAGCGCCACCGCCGACTAACACGGCTCCACTTGGCATTTTACTGATACCACCTGCCTTTTTCAGCTCCTTGGCGACCAGCTCAAAAATCTCTTCATAGCGCGCCTCAACGATTTCTGCAACTTCTGCTCGGTGAAAAACCTGCGTCTCTTTCTCATGTTTAATGTCAACCACGCCCGTGGTTTCACCACCCAATTCACCATGCTGCAGCTTAACCTTTTCGGCAATTTCCAAATCAACCTTAAGACCAATTGCCAAATCATTGGTGACGTTCTGTGAGCCCATCGGAACAACTGAAAGATGCTGCAAATCACCCTCCTCGAACACCGCCACTCCTGTCGTGGAAGCCCCGACGTCGATCACAGCCACACCATTTTCCATCTGAGATTCATTCAACACCGCCTGAGCGCCCGCCAACACCGTTGGAACTATTCTGACAGCATCGATATTGGACATCTCTGCTAACTTGTGCAAATTCCCCAAGTGCGGCACCAATCCAGAAACAACATTTGCTCGTAGTTCCAGCCTTGTCCCCGTCATGCCAATTGGGTTTTTGATGTTATCTTGCCCATCCAATCGATATTCGTACGGAACCACTTCCAAAATCTCACGATTTGCAGGAACTTTTCCAACTGTCGCTACATTCTCCAGACGCGCTACGTCGTCTTCCGTCACTTCACTACTGCTTGCATTAACAGCAACCATACCGTCTACTTTAGTACTGATGATATGTACGCCATTGGTACCCAAAGCAGCTTGATTCACTCGATGTCCGCTCATTCGCTCAGCCGCATCAAGCGCCGTATCAATCGCCGCCGCTGGCCCATTCAAGTGCGTAATCACGCCCTTACGCATCCCGCTATTGGGAGCTTGACCCACTCCAATAATTCTTGGCACGCCCGTTGTTTCGTCGATGTGCCCGATAACACATCGCACTTTTTTCGTGCCGATATCAATTCCTACCGCATAATGAGATTGTTCTTGCATATGCTTACAGTATATAGGAATATGGGGTCATTTTGCAAGCTGTCAAAAAAGCATAAGCATGATACACTAGACACATGAAACGTAGTACTTTTTCTCATAAACCTGGCTTTACCTTAATTGAGATGATCATTATCATTTCCACAATCGCCATTCTCTCAGCAATTAGCGTCGTCGCTTATCAGTACGTCAGACAAGATGCCTATGACGCAAAAGCCAAAACCGCGCTACAACAGGTCGAAACAGGGTTTAAGTCTTACATAACCGCGGGCAATAAAGTACCAATGCGTTACTACCGTGAATATGGTTTCTATGATGGCCCAGGAGGTGGATCAACCGAACAAGGCATTCCAATCAATAATGGGGGCGGTATAGGCAGAGCCCTAGTCAATGCTGGGTTCTTATCGAGTAATTTACTGGACAGCCTCAAAAATGGCCCCCAGAAGAATACTGCTTTAAAGAACAGTATCGCTTTTGAACAATGTGGCAAGAATAAGGCATTTTTCTACATTGAAGTATACCGAAAAGGCATGACACAAGCGGAGCTTTGGGATAAGGTTCACTCATTGGAGTGCGAGAGAAAGACTAAGGATGATTGGTATACAGAGCATGGATTAAGTCCTTCACTCAGTGTGGTTGCGACCGGCACAGTCAACGGTCCAGCACGTTATATACTAGCAGAGATTGATTTCACCTAAATCTCTACAGCTTCGTCAAAATTTCCGCACCCGTCTCAGTGATCAGTACGGTATGTTCAAAATGCGCACCCAGACTACCATCTTTCATGCTAATCGTCCAGCCGTCATCTTCGGTAACAATTTTTTCACCACCGAGGCTCGCCATCGGCTCGATAGCGATGGTATCACCAGCGTGCAACACCGGACCAGTACCGCGCTGGCCATGATTTGGAATCTCTGGACTCATGTGCATTTCCAGCCCCACGCCGTGACCAACCAGCTCGCGAATGATGCCCAATTTGGCTTTCTTTAACACCGCTTCTATCGCTGCTGATATATCACCAACGCGCGTTCCGTCACCAGAAATCGCATCAATTCCGGCGTACAAACTCTGTTCCGTTGCGTGGAGTAAATGTTTTTTAGCACCACGTGGTTCTTCGTCAACCACCATCGTAAAGGCGCTGTCAGTTTTCATGCCGCGGTAGCCGATCACCAGGTCAAAGCTCACCACGTCACCCTTCTCGAACACATAATCTGTCGGGAACGAGTGCACCAATTGCTCATTGGTCGACACGCAGATCACCCCTGGGAATTTCACTTCATCTGTCAAATACGTCGCTTCCGCACCAAAATCCTTGATACGCCCGGCCACGAAGTCATTGGCGTCCAGCTCGCTCATACCAGCCGTTACCTTCCGGCGCAACTCGTCATAAATCGTTGCCAACATCCGCCCACATTCGCGCATATCTTTCATTTGCTGTGGCGTTTTTTCGCCAGTGATCAATTGACTCATTTGGCACCCTCAACAATTCCGCGACTAACCAGTTCTTTTTCAATTTCATCATGCACTTGCCCCACCGTGCCAACACCGCTCATATGGATGATGGGGATATTATTGTCATTCAGATAGTCCAAAATTGGGTAAATTTCACCCCGGTAAATGCTAAGTCGCTTATCAATCGCCTCTGGCGTATCGTCAACGCGACCACGCACCCGCAAGCGCTCCAAGATCTCATCTCGCGGCACTTCCAGCACGATCACTAACTTCACGTCCTGGCCGTGATGCGGCCGCGACTCAACCAACCACTTCGCCTGCTCCAATTGACGTGGATAGCCGTCCAAAATGACACCGTTGATATCCTTGGCCTTATTCAACGCCTCGCCCATCAGACCATTGATGATTTCCACCGACACCAGTTCACCAGACTGCATACGATGGATCAATTCGCCATCGTGCGTGTCGCGCAGCAGCTGCCCCGCGCTCAGCCAACGCCAACCATGTCGTGCTGCCAAAATCTGCCCCTGCACACTCTTACCAGCACCAGCCGGTCCAAAAAAGATAATCATGTTCCCTCCTATTTTGTCAGTTTTTCTTTAACAATCTTTGCAACTAAAGCACCGTCAGCAGCATTGCCAATCTTCTGTTTCACTGCGCCGATAACCTGTCCCATCTTTTGCATGGAAACGTCATCCATGCTCGCTACAACATCTTCAACGATCGCCACAATCTCTGCTTCACTCAACTGTTCTGGCAAAAATTCTCGCAAAATTTCCGCCTCTTGTTCCTCGGGCTCTGCCAGTTCTGCGCGACCATTACTGCGGTAAAGTTCCGCACTCTCGACACGTTTTTTCACTTCACGAGCCAGAACTTTTTCAACTTCGGCGTCATTCAAGCCCTCGTCACGCTTGCCTAGTGACACCTCCTCATTCAAAATTGCTGCCTTGACATTACGCAACACATCCCCACGAAAACGATTGCCGCCCAAAAGAGCGGCTTTCATTTCATCAGTGATGCGCGCTTTTAGCGCTGACATTAACGCACTCCCAGGCGCATTTTTGCCGTTTTTTCAGCCCGGCGTTCACGACGAACGATTGCCTTTTTACGGCGCTCGGCCTTTGAAATTGGTTTCTCAAAGCGCATAACGTTTTTAGCTCGAGCCAAAACACCGCTCTGCAAAACCTTACGGTTGAAACGACGAATGATGTTTTCGTTCGCTTCCTTCTGATCTTTACGTGTTACTTGTACCATACTTCCTGCATTATAACAGATGAGGAAATATTTGACAAATTACTATTCCAGATCAACCGAGCATATCGCTGCCAAACTTGCCGGCTGGTTCATATTGGCGTGTGTATGACGGAGGATATTCCACTGACTGATTTCTGGAATATTAGGTGTCCTGTATACGCGCTCAACTATCCTTTGAATATCTTCCCACTTGTTTAGATGGCTCAGTTCTGGCACCAAAACATGGATCGAATCTCGCACATTTGGAGCTGCCAGCCTAAAGTCCTTCTCAAACGCATTCAGTTTCAATCCAGACGGATCAACCAAGAACTGCTGAATCCAACCATGTTCTGGTGCTTCAAACGGCGGACGGTTCAACTCTTCTGGACTAAAGTGAACGCTTTTTAGATATTTAATATCTCTAGGATTAGGAGCTTCCATAGGGAGATATATCAAACCAGCTTCCTTAGCTGTCGGAGAAGCTGATGCCTTACTGTATCGAGCATTTTCCAGCCCTTCCTTTACAAAAAAGTTAAGCGCAATACCACCCAAGCTCATATCCCGCGTACCTGTTGGGTCATGCAACCGCAGCTCCGATACTGCACCTGGGGCCATATTTGCGACTACTCCCGTAGCTACCCTTGCCCCCAGTGAGTGTCCAGCTACATTGACCTTATCATAATCCTGAGCCACATGCTCCAATATCTTTGCATAATATTCACCCGCTGACACATAACTACCAGTCTGCCTGATTTCTTTTTGGACCGACTTTGGCAGCATACCAGAATTACCGATCCCTGGACCATTCATTACCATATAGGCAACATTTGGTTTTGCATAAACCTTACTGCGCTCTTCACGCTGGGCGTTTGGATGACGAAAGTCACCGCCCCAGCCATAATACACAACCTGAAGCTCTTCCGCATCAATATCGCCGAACACCGCAGCCTCAAATCCAATACCACCCAAACCACGAATATAGCGTGGGTTTCTCAACTGCTTGATAACTTTTTCTATACCATCTTTATTGACATCATCCCAGGGGTTTATCTCCAGCTCTTTCATCCTTTCTGGCGATATCTGGATTATTTTACCATCATTAGACAACTTGTTCTCAGTGCCCTCTGCTGTAGGCACTATATGGCTGACTCGTTTTAACCGAAGGCCGTCGTCAAAGCCATAATCTATTGTTGTATTACATTTTTCATTCATATGCGTAGTGCTCCAGTATGGATTATTCCTTGAACTGGTTTCTATTATATCACATAAATTAGTATAATGCAACCCTGTAGCCCTTATAACAGCCCTAACGATGACTATTCTGCTTCACTCACGTGTAGCAACCGCCCCTCAACCGTTCGCACCCCCTGCCACTCATTGACGGTTGGCTGAAACCACGCTACCACCTCGTCACCCGGCTCGCGGAAGAATTCCTCTGGCGCGTTGAACGCCAGCATTTGCAACACTTTACCGTTTTTATCACGCAACGCTAGCTTAACGTGCTGTCCATCCGTACCCATCCGTCGCATGCTCAACACTGAGGTCTTGGTAATTTTTAGCACTGGCTCGGGATTACCATTGCCAAATGGTTCCATTTTTGCCAGATTTGCCACCAAATCCTCATCAATTTCCGAAAAATCGCCAATTTCGACATCAGCCCGCGGCAATAAATATCGCTCTTGATTTGTTAGTTGCAGCGAATCATAAAATTCATTCACGCGACGACGAAAATCATCAATTTTCTCAGTCTCCAGCGTCACGCCCGCCGCCGCTCCGTGCCCGCCACCTTTGATGATGATGTCGTCCGCCGCCCGCACAGCATCCGCTGCTGAAAAATCACCAAAGCTGCGCGCCGAACCCGTCGCTTCCTCGCCACGCTCGCCAATGATAAACACCGGCTTTTTATATTTCTCTACCAATTTCGACGCTACAATGCCGATGACACCGTGGTTCCAACCATCACTACTCACCACCAGCACACGATCATTCGCCAGCTTCTCGGCTTGCATACACGCTTCCTCAAAGATAGCATCCTGAATACTGCGTCGCTTAACGTTCAGTTCCTCCAATTTCTCACTGGCCTCCAGCGCCGCCAGTCCGTCGTGCGCTGTCAGCATGTCCAACGCGTGTTGCGCCGTTTCCAGCCGCCCCGCCGCATTCATTCGCGGACCCAGACCAAAGCCCAGATGACGGGCGTTGACCTGCTCCGGCTCAACACCTGCCACTACCATCAACGCTTTCAGTCCTGGACGTTGTTGTTTTTTCAGAACCTCTAGTCCCCAATACACATTCGCCCGATTTTCGTCCGCCAACGTCACAATATCGCACACCGTCCCCAGTGCCACCAAATCCAGCAGCCATTTTTCGTAGCCATCAGGCAGTCCCTCCAGCTCAGTCTGCAATGCCTGCACCAACTTGAACGCCACGCCCGCCCCACATAAATCGCGGAATGGGTATGTATGGCCCGAAAACTTCGGATTCACCGCTGCTACGCTCGGCGGTGGCGTCTCGGCCACGTTGTGATGATCGGTCACCACCGTATCTATCCCCAGACTCGACGCATACTCAATCTCCGCATGGCACAGACTACCGGTATCCACCGTCAAGATCAAGTCCGCACCCATATCACGAACCTTATCCACCGCACCCATGGTCATACCATAACCTTCAACAAACCGGTTCGGGATGAAAGCATCAACATCCTCAAAACCAAACTTATCAAACGCATCCAGCAGCAGCGCCGTGGCACTCAGCCCGTCAATATCATAATCACCGTAAATGACGATTTTTTCGCCCTGCTGCCGCGCCTGTTTCAACCGCGCCACCGCCTTTTCCATATCCGGCAGCAAAAACGGATCATGTTTCACCGCCGCATAATCCGGCCGCAAAAAAGCTTCGCGCGCTACCCGCGTCGTCAAGCCCCGCGCTACTAAAATTTTCTCAAATAAGCTCATTAGTCCCTATCAGCCATACCGCGCTTTGAGCGTGCTGAATATTGCTGAGACTTGATTACCATACTTTGTAACTCTTTGAAAATTGGAAATTGCTTATTTGTGAAATACGTTCGCGAATTGCCCTGTTTCTCGCTTTTGAGAAAACCGACTTTTTCCAATCTCTTTAACTCGCGCTGAATATTTCCTGGATCTTCTTTGATCAACTTTGCCAACCCACGTACGTGAGTGTGAAAATCAGGATATTTAGCATAAACAACCACAATCTTACGCCTCACCCGCGATGTAATAAAAACGTCTAACATAGTCCTGTGCTCTTTACTGCATCCCCTTCTTTACTTAACTCCAGTGTAGCACAATTTTACAACACCCGACAAGTCCTTTAGCGCCAATTCATAATTACTTGGTTGATTTTTGCAACAGTCTCCTCACGTGAAGGTAGTTCATTATCCTCATAATAATGGTTAATTCCCATGAAGTTTTCCTTGACGTCCAATATATGCAGATCATCCACCGCGATGTGCAATCGGTCAACTGCAGCAATACTACACACAGGTAACGCCACCACCAATTTTTCAATACGAATTGATTTTAAAAACCCCAACGCTACGTCCAAGCTTGAAAGATTATCACCAAAGCCATCACTCACCAAAATAACCGTCCGATCTTTCAACAACGCCGCATCAACGATACCACCATCACCCAGTAGCCGATTAATTCGTTGGTATGCCTGCTGTTTTTGTTGTTCCAGATAGCCATGAAATTCGTTAGTATACTCTCGAATCTCGCCAGACGAAAAATCACTGTTGTAGGTAAACTTTCCGCTCTGAGAAACTGCGCCAAAACTCAACCCCTCTCCAGGAACATCGATACTCTCTGACAATAGCATCATCAAAACACAGTGTAGTCTGACCGCAATCTGCTCACCGACCAACACACCGCCTTCGCCCAATGCCAGCACTGCACAGTTTTCATAACGATATTTTTCGAACAACTGCTGTCCTAGCTCTGCGCCCGCCTGCATGCGACTCTGAAAATACATATGCTTATTGTAGCATCGATGAAGCGTTATAATAATAGCTATGCGATACTACGAGGTGTCTCCAACTACGATTGTCCGCGCTGACACTGGCAGCTTTTCCTATGCTTCACATGAAGAGTTAGTGCCAGGAACTATCGTGACCATTCCTGTCGGCAAGAAGGTTGTTGTGGGTGTCATTTTGCAGGAAATAACACAGCCACCATACGACACACGGGAGATAATTGCGGTCGTCGATCAGCCGCCGCTACCCAGCCAATTACTGTCACTACACACCTGGATGAGCCAATTTTATGCGACTCACCCCGCCACTGTCTGGCAAACCATCCTACCACGAGGCATCACCAAAAAACGACGAAAATCCATAGAGTTCACCTCTGTCGATATGCAAAATCGAACAAAAAATGTATTCACCAAAGATCAGCTCCAAGCCCTGCAAATAATTGATTCTATGACCAGCGGAACAGCACTACTACACGGTGTTACTGGCTCCGGGAAAACGCTAGTCTATATCGAAGCATCTCGACGCGCTGCAGCCAAAGGAAAATCATCGATAATACTTATTCCGGAAATAGCCCTAACGGCTCAGCTGGTCTCAGCTTTCACAGAACATCTCGACAACGTGATCGTCACCCACTCTCGCCAAACTGAAGCTGAGCGCCATGCGACGTGGCTGCACGTTCTCACCACCGACAGGCCCGTCATCATCATCGGTCCACGATCAGCCTTATTCATGCCCATACATAACCTCGGATTTATCGCCATCGACGAATGCCACGAACCTAGCTTCAAACAAGAACAATCCCCCCGCTATTCCGCGCTTCGCACTGCTGCCGTGCTGGCACAGCACCACAATGCAAAACTAGTTTTGGGCAGTGCCACTCCTGGTATTGCTGACTATTATTTATCTGAACAGCGACACCGACCCATTATCTCCATGTCTAAACCCGCTCGCAAAGATGCCGTCAAGCCCACTATTAAAGTCGTTGACATGACCAAGCGCAATAATTTTACTCAGCATTTCTTCCTATCAGACACCCTACTTTCTCAACTTCAACAAACCTTCAACGATGGTCAGCAAGCACTCATTTTTCACAATCGTCGTGGCACCACTGCAATCACCCTGTGTCAAAATTGCGGCTGGCAAGCTGGCTGCCCTAACTGCTTTGTGCCGCTGACACTACACCAAGACAAACATCAACTTGTTTGCCACATATGCGGATATAACGCAACCGTCCCAACGGTCTGCCCCGAATGCCAACATGCCGACATCATCCATAAAGGCATTGGTACCAAGCGCATCGAGACAGAATTAAGCAAATTATTTCCTCAGCAAACCATAGCCCGCTTTGACGCAGACACTCCTAGCGATCAAACCGTAGAAAAATTATACCAAGACGTTAAAGAGGGTACTATTGATCTCATCATTGGCACACAAATGATCGCCAAGGGATTAGACTTGCCACACCTACGAACTGTTGGCGTAGTGCAGGCAGACACTGGACTAACGCTACCTGATTTTGCAGCCGCCGAGCGCACATTTCAGCTGCTTGCTCAGGTAGTCGGGCGCGTCGGTAGATCACATCACCCAACAACCGTCGTTGTTCAAACTTACCAACCACAGCACCCAGCCATCCAAGACGGCCTCACGCAAAATTACTCTGATTTTTACCACCGTACCATAGCCCAACGACAAGCAACCATGTTTCCGCCATTTACCCATCTTTTGAAACTCACTTGTATCTACAAAACTGAAGCTGCTGCTATTCGCAACGCGCAAAAACTTGCCTCCACCCTCAAATCAGTTGCACCAAAAACAGTGCAAATTTTAGGACCGACACCTGCGTTTTATGAACGAGTGCGCGACACCTACCGTTGGCAACTGTTACTCAAAAGCCCCCAACGTGATGATTTAGTCGCCATATTAGCTCACTTGCCACCACAACATTGGCAATTCGAACTCGACCCGATTTCCCTCCTCTGATATACTTGATGTATGACTAGAGACGACATTATTGCCCTACCAAACTCTCACCTGCGTCAAAAATCTCATCGCATCCATGTCATTACCGACGATATACAAAAACTGTCTGACGACATGACCAGTGCTGCGTTAGATTGGGAGGATTCACGACCGCATGAAATCAGTGCCGCTCTCGCAGCAGTGCAAGTAGATCGCTTGGAGCGAGTCGTCATTGTCCGAGCTGACTTTGATAACAAAAAAACTCGCGACTTCATGACCTTGATCAACCCAGAAATTGTCAAATACGAAGGCGACTTAGTGGCTGATTTTGAAGGTTGCTTAAGTGTAAAACACATCTACGGCAAAGTACCACGCTACACCAAGGTTCGCGTTAAAGCTTTAGATCTGGAGGGTAATGAGATCCGCTTCAAAGCCGAGGGCTTTTTAGCACGTGTCCTACAGCATGAAATTGATCACACCAACGGCATCGTCTTCATTGACCACATCCGTGATACGCACGATGCATTTTATACCCTTGATGACTCTGGTGAGTTACAGCCCCTCAATTACGATACAAGCATCAAAGATAATGCCGACCTTTGGGGATGATCATGTCCGAGATAGTATTTTTTGGAACCGAAGAGCACAGTCTTATCACCCTCAAAGCACTTCATGAGGCAAAATTTCACATTGCTGCCGTCATCACCAAACCTGACGCGCCCAAAGGTCGGGGCGGTAAACTATCAGAGCCTGCTGTCAAAACGTACGCTCACCAACATAATATCCCTGTCTGGCAACCAAACAACCTCAAAGACATTTTGCCAGCCATTCAAACGCTCAAATCGCCCGTAGGCGTTTTGGTCAGCTATGGCAAAATAATACCCCAGTCAATCATCGATTTATTCAACCCCGGCATCATCAATCTTCACCCGTCACTCCTGCCACAATACCGTGGGCCATCGCCCATTGAAGCTGCCATGACCAACCTAGACTCCCACACTGGGATATCCTTGATAAAATTAGATGCCCAAATGGACGCAGGGCCAATTTACCACCAAGAATCTATTTTACTCTCTGGTGATGAATCTCGCGATGAACTATATTGCAAATTATTCAATCTGGGTTCACAACGCCTGGTAGAGTTATTACCTCGCATCATATCCGGCGATATACACCTCAAACCGCAACAAGAATCCATCGCTACCTACTGCAAGTTACTGTCAAAGCAAGATGCGCCCCTCGACCCACAATCGCTCAGCGCCAAGCAAGCAGCCGCACGAGTCAGAGCCTATCTCGGTTTTCCCCGCTCCACCATGATGTTTGACGGTCTCCGTCTCATTATCACCAAAGCCCATCCTGACGTCACGCCAAAAACCGCTCTGGATCAGTGCTACCACGATGGACAATTCCTCATCATTGACGAACTCATTGCACCAAGCGGCAAAAAAATGACCGCAGAAGCGTTTCTCCGCGGTCATAAACATCAATAACCCGTATAGGCTAGGCTGCTGCTTGCGAAGTAGCAGAATCAGCTCCTAAAATCATGTCACGATTTGCCACGATTTCTCGCTTAAGCTCATCCAACACAGCAGCGACTACGTCTCGATAGTCTGGTCGGTTCACTTCCAGCCACTTTGTTGCCGCAAATTCGTCTCGTAAGCGCGGATCATCCATCGGCACTCCAGAAACCTGCACCAAACGCTGGAACATTGGATCTTGCATCAAATTAGGGACATGACGTGCCAAAAAATCATCTACCGCTCCCGGACGCTTATCAATGATGCCAGAAAACTCTTCCAGTTGAGCATCGCTCATACCCTGGCTCAACCGCTCACCAACGCGAAGTTCCAGCTCACTGTAGATGTGCTGCAAAAACGGCTTGCGCTGCTCCTCTGGCAATTGATCCAGCCCGAGCTCTTTGAGAAATTCGTCATTCAGTTGGAACATAGTCCTCCTTTTCTTTCGTCTATACTCTCCATAAATTATAACAGCAATCCCGAAAGATTGCCATTATAACCTACTCATTACTATTATTCACGCACCATGCTCAGTGCATCGTTGTGCAGTGTCTGCAACTCAATCATCGTCTGATTCATTGCATTCTGCACGATTTCCGTTAAGTTAATGCCATTACCCTGGCACCAGTTGAGCAGCATTGGTACATCTTCACTGTCCAGCAATGCCTCAAACTCTTCCAATTTCTGCTCACCCACAGCCGCCAGCAGCTGATCAGTAATTTTCGTTTGCACGCTACTGGTCACATTCTGCCGCATCTGTTCTTTTGCCTCTGGCGGCAACATCCCAAAACCAGCTTGTGCCAAGAATTCATCAGTAATTTCAAACATTTATATCTCCTTTTTGTGTTATTATACCTTACTATTTACGCAGCTAGTACATGCCTATATTGATCTAGTACTCCGATAATATTCCCAGTGTCAAAGCTTCCATCGACCTTGAGTATTTCTTTACTACCATCGACGATCCATTCAACCTCGTGTCCATTTGCTTGTGCTAAGTCTGCCAACCGATGCAGCTCACTTGTCGCATTTTCAGCACCAAACTGTCCTACTGCCCAATCCCATGGATATTCGTAACTACCAACTGGCGAGATAACCTCTGGTTGCGTAGTAGAGCCACCGTCGGGAGTTTCTACACTAGGAGTACTGCCTGTATGCTCTGCGCCAGTAGTGCTTTCACTACCTGAAGCATGATTTACATTATCATGTCCTGCTCCAGAAGCATGGCTCTCAGCACCAAATACTGTTGACTTCACTATTCCTGCAGCAATACTACCTGCAGCGTAACCAATAGCCCACTTACTCATTGCCGAGCGAACTTTCCGACGAAGTCGCTCCTGACGCTCTTCACTTGATTTCTGACTACTATCGACATAGGTATCGACCATAGATTCCATCATTTCACCAGTATCTTTGGCATCTTTAGCACCCTGCTTAAACACGTCCTGCCAGGCATCCTGTGAGTTATCAGTTACGCGCTCTTCACCGCGATGTGACTCTAGTACAGATTGTTTGACTACTCCAGCCGTTACTAAGCCTGTGCCCAAACCAACTGCTGTAGTAATTGGCCAGGTTGCAACAGCAGCGGTTACTGCACCGGCTGCTGCACCACCAGCGCCAAGCTTCAGCCATTGAGATAGCGTACTACCGCTAGTAGCTTTGTCACCGGCCTTTGTAACACCCTTTCTGAACCACGCTACAAGCTTGTTAACCTTGCCAGCAACTCTCTTGAATTTAGATTGCTCACCTTCATCAAGCATAAAGCGTTGGTCAAGCATCTCATCATATGCTTCCGTTGTCTTCTGATTCGTTTCCTGCATACCCTGGAAGGCACGAGCCGCCATCATCTGCGCAAACACTTCCTGCTGCTTTGCTAACTCCTCACCTGAGAGTTGATTCAGCTGCTCAATCTGCGACGCCATTTCTTCTTTGGCAACAGCCAGCTCACAAGCTTTCAGCTTGTCTGCTGCTTCCTCCAGCGCTTCCTTACGCTTCTTTCCACCAAACCATTCTTTAAAGAAATGCGATTCAACATCAACACGTGCTTTAGCAAATGCCAGCCTTGCCGCATCCAGTTCTTGCTGCGCCTTACTCTTTTCAGCTGACTGAGAAGTCTCGCCCTCACCAAAGTATTTATCACGCTGTGCTTGCTCGTACAGGCTCAAGCCTTCAGGGTTCTCGTCTGGAGTCTTAATTTTCGCTGGAGCTTCAGGAGTAACCGTAGCATTTTCCTCCAACCTCTGCTCTATCGCTCGTTTCTTGGTATAATATTCCTTAACTTTAGGATCTAACTCATCCCAATGAGTTTCCACATAGTCCCCAGTAGTTGGACGTGGCGCAGGCGTTTCTTTATTCATTCGTGGTGGTTCCTTTCACTTGGGTGTGCCAAGATTAGTTGGAGTTTTTCTCTAAAGAAATACTAGCACAAATTATTAAAAAAGTCAATAACCTTGCTTAAATATGACACTTAGAGCGTCTTTTTCACTAACTCACGTGTAAAGAACTCAAGCTCATCGCCCTCTTCGACCACGATTTTCTTGGCAGTTTTCAAGCTCAAACCGCACATTTCACCTTCAAATACCTCTTTAGCCTCTTGTTGCTGGCGTTGTACGCTTGAAACCTCAACTTCGGCTATCTGTTCACCTTTACGTTTCAAACGAGCCAGGAGGCCCTTTGAGACCTTTCCACGTATCATTTCACCACCAGCGATCACCTCCTCACGCATCGTACGGAACACACCCTTCACCTTAAGCGCACCGATCTCCGTCTCTACCACTTCTGGTGCCAACAGGTTCTCCATGGACAATTTTGCGTCATCCAGCAGCTCATAAATCACTCGGTACAGGCGTACTTCTACTTTCTCGCGAGAAGCCAACCGCTTAACAGCAGGAGGCAAATCAACATTGAAACCGTAAATAACAGTGTTTTCGCCAGTCGCCAGGTGGATATCATTTTCAGAGATATTACCCACACCATGACCAATCACTCTCAATTCAACTTCACCGTTTGTCTCGATCAATTTCAAACTATCAATAACCGAGGTGAGGGATCCCTGCACGTCAGCCTTGATGATGACGTTAAATTCTTGTGCATCATGCTTCTGATTCATCATCTTCAGGATGTCAGCGCCTGTCACGTTGGTAGTTGCCGCACGACGCTCCTGTTCTAGCTTGGCTTTAGCTGCCATCTGTCGCGCTTCTTTTTCATTTTTTGCGATGACAAAGCTGTCACCAAATTGCGGCAGTTCCTTGAATCCTGTCACATTTACTGGCGTTGAAGGGCCCGCTAGTTTCATGGCCTTACCACGAAAGTCCAACATGGTACGCACGCGGCCATAAGCCGTCCCTGCAACCAAATAATGCGACGGTTTCAACTGTCCATGCTCTACTAATAAACCAACCACGGCACCGCGACCAGTCTCCATGTGCGCTTCAATCACCAGTCCTTCCGCCGGCGTATCAACGTCCGCACGCAGGTCTTCCATATCTGCCACCAACAAGACCATGTCCAGCAATTTATCGAGGTTTTGACCTGTCTTGGCGCTCACTTCAACCATGACCGTGTCACCACCCCATTCTTCAGGGTTAAGTCCATGCTCAGAGGCTAATTGCGTCTTTACCAACTGTGGATTAGCGGTGTCTTTATCAATCTTGTTAATCGCCACTACAATCTTTGCATTTGCAGAACGCGCAAACCGGATAGCCTCTACCGTCTGAGGCTTAACACCATCATCAGCCGCCACCACGATGATCACCACATCAGTCAAAACCGCTCCGTGCTGCCTTAGTGCAGCAAACGCTTCGTGACCAGGTGTATCAAGCAGCGTGATTACTCGGCCGTTACGTTCCGCTTGATAGGCACTAATGTGCTGCGTGATACCACCAGCTTCACCCTCAGCAGTCTTTTTATCCAAAATAGCGTCAAGCAAGCTCGTTTTACCGTGGTCGACGTGTCCCATAACCGCTACGATAGGTGGGCGCGCTACAGCTTTGTCTGTCAACTGATGCACATGACGCAATGGTGTATCTGCAGCAGCCGCCTGCTTGCGCTCCAGCTGCACATCCAAGCCAAGTTCTTCCACTACGATCTGAGCGGTATCAAAATCAAGGCGCTGATTAATTGTTGCAGCAATGCCGTTTTTGAACAACTCACCAATCAGCGTGGTCACGGATAAACCAAGGGTCTCTGCAAGCTCACCGACAGTTACTGAATCTGCAATTTTGACAATTTTTTCTGCCATGATAAGCTCCTCTCACCTCTGGTACGTCACCACGCCTCAGGGATTTTGTTCTAATTATTTTTTCTTTGCTTCACCAAGTGTCAAAGAGATCTTACGGCTCTCTTTATCGATATCGAGCACCGTAAAACTCTTGCGCTCATTCAAGGTGAACACTTTCTCTGGATCAGTGCCATCACCACCCAGCTCAGACACGTGAACCAATGCCTCAACCGCTGGGCTTAACTGTACGAAAGCACCAAATGGAGTGATGCGAGTAACCGTTCCTTCAACTTGATCACCTGATTTGAATTGTTCAACTTCTTTCAACCAAGGGTCTGGGGTTAGCTGCTTCATACTGAGGCTCAAGCGATCCTTGTCGATAGCGATGATCTTTGCTTCGATCGTCTCGCCAACTTTCACGTAGTCGCTTGGGCTGCTGACGCGCTCCCAGCTGATTTCTGAGATGTGCACCAGGCCTTCAATGCCTTCAACATTCACGAACACACCAAAGTCAACAACACCGGTAACAACACCACGAACTGTGTCGCCGATTGACAATTGCTTAAATCGTTCTGCCAATCCTTCTTTGATAGCTTCTTTTTCAGAGAAGATCAACTTGTTAGCCTTTCGGTCAGCGTCCAATACGCGAACTTTCATTTCAACATTGACCAATGCATTCAAGCGCTGCAAGATTTCATCCTTGTCGCTTGAACCAACTCGTGGGTAGTGCTCAGCTGACAATTGAGATACTGGCAAGAAGCCACGAACCCCTTCGTATTCAACCAACAAACCGCCGCGGTTTGCGTCATACGGGGTAATCGTGATGATTTCACCACTCTCCAGCTTCTCAGCAACCTCATCCCAACCTCGATCTTTAGCCGCTTTGCGCAGGCTCAACAAGCTATATCCATTGTCAAGCTCTGTGTCGATGACACTTGCGGTAACTTCGTCACCAACAGCGCAAGTCTTTGAGAAACCGACTTCACGCCTTGGGACCAAACCAACGCCCAACGGCCCCAGGTCAATCAACACCTCGTGCTTCTTTACTGACAAAACTGTACCGTGAACTACTTCACCAGCTGTCAATTGTTTAACATTATCTCCTGCTTGTGCCAGCAGGTCATCCATTGTAATTGTGGCGTTTGCCATAAGTCTTTTCAGACTCCTTCCTTAAAATTAATATTTTTGAGTCACACTAAAAAAGTAGACATCAAGCTATCTTTATAGTACCACAATCTGTTAGCAAAAGTCAAAGAGAGACTATACAACTTTCCGAGAACGGACGTATGCTACTGCCATACCTGGAATAACTCCAATGATCAACAACTCCCCGATGTGATCAGCTGGACCAGTTGTCGGTAGATTCGCAGTGCTATTGCCATTAGTAGCGGCGGCAGGAGCAGCTGGAGTGGCAGGGCCAGTCGGAGTAGTAGGGGCGGGCTGCTGTGTCACTGATGGCTTCTGAGCATTGCCCGTAGACTGGTTCTTAGACTGTTCTTGTTTTTGTGAGTTATTTGACTGAGTGTTGGTCGTAGTATTTGGCTTAGATGTTTCAGATTTGTTTTGTTCGGATTTTTCATCTTTTTGGGCAAGTTCTTGTTTTTGTGCATTGTTATCTGTGGCGACAGGCACTACAGCATTATTATCTTGCTGACGAGCAGTATACAACAAACCAAGCGCCAAAATAGCCAGTATTACTCCTACCACCGTAAAAGTCATCACTGAGCCTCTTTGTTGATTGGTCTGCTTCATACTAGTCTCCACATTTGCACATTTGTCTATTACGAGTCATTATAGCACATCTGTTCTACCTCTGTAAAGTAACATGGTATACTAGTTTTACTATGTCGATCGATGAATTACTCCTGTTAGTTAGGCGTGACTTTCCGAATTACACCATCACTACTGGTGATGATTTTAGTTGGGCACCAGCTGCTAAAACGATTACAGTTGATACTAAGCATAATTCGCCTGCTCAGCTACTTCATGAAGTTGCCCACGCCGAGCTTGGTCACCAGACCTTCTCTCGAGACATTCAGCTCATAGAGATGGAACGAGAGGCCTGGGAATATTGCACTAAGGTTCTAGCGCCACGCTATGGTGTATCGCTAACTATGGACGACGATGTTGTCCAGGAATCGCTTAATTCCTATCGATCATGGCTCACCTCCCGCAGTAGTTGTCCTCATTGCGGAGCTATCGGGCTACAGAAGGCAAAAGATACCTATTCTTGCATGCATTGTCACGTCCAGTGGCAGGTCAATGAGGCAAGAAGCTGCCGCCTAATTCGCACAATAAAATAACACACCTGGCATTCCAAGGTGTGTTATTGATCACCAAAATAAGATTTAACTAGTCAGCTGAGACGGCTGTTGTCTTGCGGCGACGTGAAATCCTGCCGCCTTTAGCACCAGCTATACGAGCCAATGCTGGGTTAGCAGCAAAGCCGCCAGTACGACTGTTACGCCCACCTTTAGCACCAATTTTTGCGTAAAAGTTTGGGTCTTTTGCCAAATTTTTAGCTGCTGCTTTCTTACCACCTGCTTTTGTTCCTGCCATGAAAGTTTTCCTCCACTATTAAAAAGATTTCCACATGCATTATTGTGGAAACCCTCACCTTTATATATCACACATGATATGTGTTATGGATACATAATAGCATACTGCTAATACTTTGTCAATATTTACATTATCTACATATTAGGTTACACTCAAAGAGTAGTGATGTTCACCACACAGTTCTCGTCTTCTGCGAGATTCGAGAATACATAAATAGCGCCCCGTTCAAGGGCGCTATTTTGTTAGTTGTTTGAATAGTTACTTAAATACATAAAGATAATGATAAACAGGTTTATATAATAAAAACCACCCTATTCGGGTGGTTTTTATATAATTCGGCACCGTGCTAGTTTCCCACTTTCGCAGTATGATCGCCGCTGGGGAGCTTAACTTCTGTGTTCGGAATGGGAACAGGTGTTTCCTCCTCGCCATGGGCACCGAAGTAAGGCTTGCTCCTCATAGGTTCCATTCAGGCAACCCGGGGAAGCCTTGCTTCGATGTCCAACAACTTTCTGCACGGATGAATTTTTAATCAACTATAGTGTGATGATACACACCAATTACTAGTCAAGTCTACCTTATCCGTAATGTTTATGCAAGCATAAACTCCACGGACAAGGACATAAAAAGGCAATGGGACTATTAGTACGCTTTAGCTCCATGCATTACTGCACTTCCACCTTGCGCCTATCAAACAGATAGTCTTTCTGTGTCCTCATAGGGAAACCTTATCTTGAGGTTAGTTTCGCGCTTAATATGCTTTCAGCGCTTATCTAGTCCGCACATAGCTACTCGACAATGCAGCAGGTGGCCACAATCGATACACCAGAGGTGCGTCCGCCCCGGTCCTCTCGTACTAGGGGTAGATCCTCTCAAGTTTCCTATCGTCCATACCGGATATAAACCGAACTGTCTCACGACGTTC
>CAUPXC010000007.1:0-26482 GCA_963514965.1 uncultured Candidatus Saccharibacteria bacterium
GCACCGAAGGCGTCGGCGTCGGTGTGACCGACGGAGTCGGCGTTGCCGTCGTGCTAGGCGTCGGCGTCGGCGTCGGCTCCGGGCTCGGTGTTGTGCTCGGTGATGGTGTTGCGCTGGGCTCCGGAGTCGGCGTTGCCGTCGGAGTTGACTCAGGGCTGGGCGATGGTGCCGGACTTGGCGTCACTGACGGAGTCGGCGACGGGGCCGGTGTCGGCGGGGGCTTCAGGAGGTAGCTTGCGCCACCTCCCGCCTCCGGCCGCCGCACGGTGGCGGAGGCATCCCAGGAGCGATCCTGGGATGTAATGACAGCCGAGTCGGTCCATGGCCCGGGGTCACCCGGGCTCACAGACAGGGACAGTTCAAAACGGGCTTTCTCGCCCGCGTTGAGCTGGATTTTGACGGTCACCACAGTGGAGGTACACTCCACTACCGTGACCGGGACATAGCGGGTGTACTGGGGCTGACCCCAGACACCCGCTGTTGAGTAAACACCAGCCTGACCGGCTGGCGTGGTGCAAGCAAACTCCTGACCAGGAGACGTTAATACGTCCCTGATCAGGAATTCTTGACCATCGGCAGTGGCGACTGGCGTCGCCACCGTCACGATGGCCTTTGAGGGGTTGTCCTGGGGGATGTACCCCCATTTGGAGCCCCAGCTCTCAGGCTGCGAGCAGCCCGGGCATTGAGCCACCTGAATGGGAGTCCGGCGGACCTTGCCGCCGATCTCCCACAGGAGGTCCCGGGTCTCGCCCGGGACGAGGACGTCCTTCATGGACACTCTCCACCATGCATGCCCCTCATAGGCATAATGCTTGGTGTTTTCGACGGCATCGGTCAGTACGACACTGACCTTGCCGTCGGAGAAGACGGCGTGGGCGATCACCACGCCGCCGTCTGTGGTCAAGTCTACTGGGGAGCCGTTGCTCCCCAGTTCTTGCGGTGGCGTGAAGGTGATGCTATCACCTTCACAATGGCCCTCCTGAAGGGCCAGGCCAAATCCGAATTCAACCGCCTCATAGGCGCTGAACTCGGAAGATCCATCAACAGTGCGGACATACTCCGCACTGACTTCCTCATCCGTGATCGGGCGGGCTGTGCACGACGTTGCCGTCGTGTCGTCAGGCTTCTCGGGGGCGGCAGCTGCCACCCCCGAGAAACCGAATAGCAGAGCTAGCAGTGCAAACAGCGCTGCTAGCCCACGACGCGTAAGCATAGGGATCTCCTAGGGATCTGATATGAATGGATACAGATGTTAAAGAGCTTTTTTGGTTCGCGTCCAGCTGGGCTGGCAAGCGAATCAAAATCGACTCAAGCTTTTAACATCAGCATCCTACTGGGCTTTAGTATTCTAGCATAAAATACAGAAAAATGCAATACCCTCACGACTATCTCGGCGACGCCACCTCAGTAAAAATCCCGCCATGATTGGCGGGATTTGATGGGTCAAACTGTCAAATTAACCATGTCTAGAGGTTGTTTTCAACCTTGATGCCGGGACCCATGGTAGTAGTTACAGCAACGCTTTTGACGTAGGCGCCTTTGAGGCTGCTTGGTTTTTGGGCGTTCAGGCTGCTCAAAAATGCGCGGGTGTTGTCTTGCAATTTGTCTGCACCGAACGACACTTTACCGACGCTCAAGTGAACGATGGCTTGTTTGTCGACACGGTATTCAACCTTACCAGCTTTGGCTTCGGTGACGGCAGTTGCCACGTCTGTTGCTACGGTGCCAGACTTTGGATTTGGCATCAAACCACGTGGACCGAGCAAGCGAGCGTATTTACCAAGTTTTGGCATGTACTGTGGCGTTGCTACCAAAATGTCAAAGTTCAGCTCTTCCTTGTCTAGTTGCTTCAAAAATTCTTCATCACCGATGATGTCGGCACCAGCCTTTTTGGCAGTAGCGTGTTCTTCTTCTGGTGCGAATACTGCGACGCGTACGTCTTTACCGGTACCGTGAGGCAGTGACACGGTTGAGCGAATGTTCTGGTCTGCCTGGCGTGGGTCAACACCGAGCCGAACGTGCAGTTCTACTGACGCGTCAAATTTGACTGGGCTAGTCTCGGTCGCTAGCTTCAAGGCTTCTTCTAGAGTGTAAACTTTGTTTTTCTCGATCTTTTTGGCAGCTTCTTGGTATTTTTTACCGCGGCGCTCTAGGCGTGGTCGAGTGACTGGCTTTGGACCCTTTTTGATGTGTGCTTCAGCGTCTTCGTCCTGTGGAGTGGTGTCGCCTGCTTCTTTGCGAGCTTCCTTCTCTGCTTTAGCTTCAGCTTCGTCCAAAGCTTTTTGACTGCGCTTGCCTGCTTTGGCAACGTGTGCTTCGCGAACTTCGTGTTTTTCTGCGCCCGCGATGGCAGCCTCGATTTCAGCAATGGTGTTCTTTTCGCTGACTTCCAGGTTTAGTTCTGCTGCTTTTTCCAGCAATTCGGCTTTTTTGGCCATGAGTGATATCCTTTCTGTGGTACAATCGGCGCTCGGCGTTTCCCGAATTCACCTCCCAACATTGATTGTTATTCTCGCTGATTATATCAGTTTTGGTGACTGTTTTCAATGAGGCTCGTGTGTCGAACGCCGAAAGGCTGTGACGAAGGTGTTGTTAGGTACCACAAACAGGTTTGCCTGTGAGCTGTCGTCTATCGGGACGAGTCGTAGCCCAAATCGCCACTGTCCGGATACTTCCTCACAGTGCAGCTCTGGCTTGGCATTGATGGTATGGTCGTCAAACATCTCCTGCCATTCACCGTCGTTGTCAGCGTAGAATATCCCGTCAACATGAAACTTACCCGACTCAAGCATATGTTCCGCCAAAAAATTCTCATCAGCCATGAGCTGGGCGCATAGCTCTGAGGCCTCGGCTTGCATTAGTTTAGTGACGCGTTCAGCTGAGATGTTGCGCTGACTCAGATCAGTGACGCGATCGTTAAGTAGATATTCGGTGGCCTGGATTGACTGACTACGCCATTCGTCCTGAAAAGTCGCCAGGTAGTCAACTGACTGGTCGTCGTTTTCTTGTTCAGGGTAGATGAGGTCGATATCCGCCAGTTGATCAAATGGCACAATGGTCTTTGTTGCGCCGTGGGTCATTTCGATATGAAGTTTGGGTAGCAGCTTGGCTTCCCCGTCTTCTAAAACAACAGGTACAAATACAGCGAGTTTGTCAGCGATGATTGGCTCGATTTGTTTAAATATGTCGACTATGGCTTGACAATGCTCCGAGTCGGCAAGTAGCTCATCAAACTCCGTGGTGGCTTTTTCGGTGAGTCGTTGTATGATGAGCTGCTGCTGTTCGGAGTTAAGCTTGCTGAATGATTCCCTCGACAACACTCGGTTGATGAGTCCACCAGTATCATAAATCAGCTCGGCGTAATCCGACGGCTCCTCTGGCTCTTGTTGGCGAATCTCCATGATGCGGGACAATTCCAGACGTACTGTGCGTTCGCCCAGCTCTGAGCTGACTTCAAACCGTGCGACTGCCTCTGAAAATTGTTCGACGCCTAATATAGGTTCGCCTTCGCTGTTGGGATGAGAGGTCATGGCGGTGATATCGACTGGCTTGCTCAGTAAATCAGGGGTGAATAGTTGATGGTTCAGGGTTGTTTGTAGTGTCTCATCTGGTACATCCAGGGTAGCTTCCCTGTTGTAAGCTATGCCCATCAGACCGTCCAAATCAATTGCTCGCTTCGGGGGACTGGTAAATGACGCTTCGCTCATGTACATATATTATACCAGTGAATTACAGAAAAATCAATAGCAGTGAGCTCATTTGATGGAATAGTTGCGTTTTTGGCAACAATGTGATAATACGTGTAATTACTATGGAACGCGAGAAGAGCAATTTCACACCTGGTGGGCATGATGGAGCAAACGTAGATGCGACCTTTGATGACATTATGACTGGTGCAGGTCTAACTGGCGAAGATATGGCTACGGTCCCTAGGAAGTGTCGAGATTGTCCAGTGCTAAAGTACAATCTCGGGGGAATAGCTTGTATGCGCCAAGAAGTACAAGAAGGCCTGAGTATAGATACTGAACAAGTAAAACAGCGTTTACTGATGATGAGAGAAGCGGGCCATGAGGCCTTGGTGTCATTGACAGATGACCAGATAGGTCAAATGGCTACTAGTGCTACAGCCCATAAACAAAGAGAGGTCATGGAGATATTAGACAGCTTTGACAGGCAGTCAGCTAAATTACAAGCTGGCGTAGACCGTCTTACCAGTCACTGCGCAGGGCCTCTTAAGATGCGCGGTTCACGGGATGGTAAGACGGTGACAGTAACTAGCTGTATGTCGGGTATAATAACCCATTCAGGTGAGACAGGATTTGCTGACGTACACTACAGTTAGTGGTCTATCGCGTGGTCTGATACAATAGATCATATGGACTTTATCACAATTACACACATCAGAGCACGTCAAATTTTAGATTCCCGGGGTAATCCAACGGTTGAAGCAGATGTCATATTGAGTGACGGCTGTTTTGGTCGGGCGGCGGTGCCGTCTGGAGCGAGTACTGGGTCTCATGAGGCGGTAGAGTTGCGAGACGATGAGCTGCCATTTGGCGGTAAGGGTGTTTTGAAGGCAGTTGAAAATGTTAATACGGAAATCGCTGATGCACTACGCGGTATGAGTCCGTTTGACCAAGAAGCTATCGACCAAAAGATGATCACCCTAGACGAAACGCCAAACAAGGGTCGTTTGGGGGCCAATGCTATTTTGGCAGTCAGCCTGGCGACTGCCAAAGCAGCAGCAGCGTCACGCGGTGTGGCACTGTTCACCTATATCAACACGTTGGCTGGCAACCCGCAGATGAGTTTCCCAATGCCAATGGTTAATGTCATGAACGGTGGTCAGCACGCACTGGGTGCGACGGATATTCAGGAGTATATGATCATCCCCGTTGGTGCATCAACCATGCAAGACGCAGTGACCATGAGCGCCGAAGTGTTCCATGTATTGGCAAAAGTTCTCAAACAAGAGGGTTACCCAACGACTGTGGGTGATGAAGGTGGCTATGCACCTCGCGTTCGTTACGGTAACTCTGAGCCAATCACCTTGCTCAGTCGTGCCATTGAGCAGGCTGGGTACTTGTTGGAGCGTGACTTTGCCTTTGCACTTGACGTGGCTGCCAGTGAGTTTTATCAGAGCCAGACTGAGCAGTACAATTTGTCCACGGAACATCGTGTACTAAACACAGATGAGATGATCAAAATGTATAAGGAACTGCGCGCACAATACCCAATCGTTTCCATCGAAGATGGGCTGAATGAAGAAGCGTGGCGTGGTTGGCAAAAGCTGACGCTGGAGCTGGGTGGTACTACGCAGTTGGTTGGTGACGACTTGTTGGTAACCAATGTCGAGCGTCTGGAGCAAGCCATTGAACAAAAAGCTGGCAATGCCATCCTCATCAAGCCAAACCAAATTGGTACACTGACCGAAACCATCGCCGCAGTCAAGATGGCCAAAGAAGCTGGATGGAACACCGTCATGAGCCACCGTTCTGGCGAGACGGAAGATACCACCATTGCGCATTTGGCTGTTGGTTTGGGAACTGGACAAATCAAAACTGGCTCAATGTCCCGTTCAGAGCGCATCGCTAAGTACAATGAGCTGATGCGCATCTCAGAGCTGCGCCCTGATATTGAATTGGCGCGGCCGTTTGTTCAGATGTAGGTTGTGTTAAGCGCGAATAGTGACGATGTCGTCGGCTTGTAGCTTGATGATGCGTGACGCGACTGTGGACGTCACCTCCCCGCCGTCGATATAGACACTCACCATATCACCGAAGTAATTGATGGCTTCGGTGATATTTTTGGCTGGTGGCATGCCGGCTGGGTTGGCGCTGGGCGCAAGGATGGGACCCGTCTGGTGGATGAGACGTGCCAAATTTCCAGTGACCAGTCGAAAAGCTAGGGTGCCGTTTTGGTGGGTGGTGTGCAAAAAAGCGTTGCTGGCTGGGACGATGATGCTGGTCGGTCGTTCGGCATTAAGCTGCAGGTAGTGCTGACGTTGAGCGGCAGTTAAACCTGGGATGTCTGATATGTTGGCGACCAGGATGATGCATGATTCATTGGCTGGGCGGTGCTTGGCGCGGTATAGCCGCTCCATGGCGTGGCGGTTGGCAGCGGAAGCGACGATGCCGTAGATGGTGTCGGTTCTGAGAACGACTAAATTGGCACTGGTCAGTGCCTCTGACACACGGGGGTCGGATATGGTATTTGTGATGAGCATTGAATTTTACTAGAGGTTAACCGCCAAGATTGTCGATAATGGTTTGCACAAGACCTCTAGGAGTTGGCAGTGGTGTTTGGTCTGGTTCTTGGGTTGATGATGTTTCTTCAGCCGAAGGTGCCGAGGTGGGCTCGGTGTTGATGTGAATAGAAGTGGCAGCGGTATCAGCTGCTTCCTTCAACATGACCGCTGGCGGAATGAGCAAAGCAGAGGTGATGGCTACCGCACCAACAACGGATGTGACGGTGTCTTTGAGCCCTCTTTCGTTTTCTGTTGATAACCTTGCAAATTCTGGCAGATCCATACTTATATTATATCATATTTAGCCATAACATACAATTACTCCCGCTTGAGCGAGAGCAATTGTGATTGACGCGAAGCTAATTAGTCAGTAACTTCAACACCCATGCTGCGAGCAGTGCCGGCGATGATTTTGACGGCGCCCTCTGTGTCGATGGCGTTGAGCTGGTCTTTTTTGACTTCAGCGATCTCTTCCAGCTGAGCGCGGGTGATTTTACCAACTTTGTCGGTGTGTGGCTTGCCGCTACCCTTTTGGATGCCGGCTTTTTCGCGGATCATGTCGTCCACTGGCTGACCCAATGATTTCCATGCGAAAGTGCGGTCTTCGAACACTTGAATGTGCACAATGACGTCTTTGCCCATCAAATCTTTGGTGGCATCGTTAAATGGATTGATGAAATCCATCATGTTTAGTCCCCACTGACCCAAGGTTGAACCAACTGGAGGCCCAGCGGTAGCGCGACCAGCTGGAATGCGTAGTTTTAGATTTCCAATGACTTTCTTTGCCATGATGATAAACCCTTTCAAAATTAGTTGAAGCGTATTGAAAGTGTGCGTAACATAGGTATTATACAAAAAAGTGTGGTATAATTCAAGCATGAACGTGCGAGGCCCGCTCCCGATTAAGCGCATCATTAACGCGTTTGGTGCGGTGGGCTACACATTGCTCTTGTTTGTTTATGCGATCATCTCCTTGTCCGCTGTAGTGTGGCTGATGCGTCGCGGTAAGTTCTTTGGACTGTCAGTGAATTTGCGCACTGCAGAACCATTGATGCAGGCAGCTCCGACAGAGCCAGAGCCGTTGACGGCTCAGTTGTTGAGTGCTGCGTTGGGGATTGCTACGGCGTTGGTGCTGCTCATCACCCTCACCGCTCTTACCTATTGGCTAGGACGCGGCGGTTCGCGGATGTTGAAGCGGTCAGTGCGGTTTTGTCAGTGCCCCGTTACGTTGGTGACGTTGTTGGTAGGCAAAGTGCTGGCTTGTGGCGTGGCGACCGTGCCGGTTTTGCTGGCTGGTATTTTGCAGATGGGTAATCTTTGGGTAGTGATCATTTTGTTGGGATTCATCACTGTGGCATTGATCATCTTTCTGCTGCAGCATTACCTGGCACACACCAGTGAAGTAGTACAGGCCAAAGACGTTTGGTAGTTTGGCCTGTGACGCATTATTTTTTGCGTGACCAAAAGTGCGTGACTGCGTTGCCAGCAAAGATGCCAACTGCCACGCCGCTAGCGATAGCAAAGGCTTTGACGACCTCTTTGCCGATCTCTGAGAACACCAGCATGCGAGCTATTTTAGGGTCTTTGATTTCAAGGCTGGTTGGGATTTCAGGTGGAGGAGTGTCGTCCTTTGGTGCCTGCGCCTCTTTTGGTGCGACAGGTAAGCTGTCGTATGTGGAATTTATCATATTGGCTTGGTGCTGTCCCAGGGATATTGCAAAATTGGCAGCAAAATAAGCAGGCATACGTGAGGGGTCTTCTTCGCACTCTTCCACGGACTCCTCGTATAGTTGGTTTACATGTAGTTTAGCTTGTGCTGGTATGTCTGCCTGCTTTTCTGGAATACTGTCTGGAGCGATGGCATGTGCTGCAGCCATAACCGCCTGTCTATCGCTTTCCATCAGATCGGCAAACCAAGCGAGCAAAGATTCCTTTTGCTTTGGTGTTGTCGGTAAGTCTTGTAAATAATGAGTGGCGAGTTCTCGTAATGCTGGGAGATACTGCATATTTAATAAGGTGCTGGACTTATTGAGGACACGCTGTTGCTCATCAATAGTCTGGTTGGCAGATAGTTTTCCAAAGGTTGTGATTAAACTATTTATGGCGACTAGATGTTTACGAGAGGCATCTGCTAACTCATTGCCATCAGGCTCACCCAGTGCTTCTAACCATTCTTCTGAGGGTTTGGTAGCCTCCTGGGTGGTGTTGTCACTGGGCTGTATGATCCCCTCGTTTTCCTTGGAGTTATCATCACTGGGTTCCGGCATTTCTAGTGTACTCATGGTAAAACCTCTCCACCCTTTTGATAATATATAAATTGGACTGTTTGGTCTACGTGTTAGACTTTTTTCACCTGCAGGGCGTCAAGCTCGACTGGAGTGTCGCGTCCAAACATGCTGACCATGACGCGGATCTTGCCTTTGATTGGGTCGATTTCGGCGATAGCACCGTCAAAGCCTTTGAACGGACCGTCGGTGATGGAAACAACTTCACCCTCTGAGAAATCAATCTGGTGCTTTGGCTCTTCGACGCCCATGCGCTTTTTGATTTTGGCAATTTCTTTGTCAGAAACGGGTGTTGGCGTAGTGTCGGCGCCGACAAATCCAGTCACGCCAGGCGTGTTGCGGATGATGTACCAGGTTTCGTCGGTTAGGTTCATTTCTACTAAAACGTAGCCCTGGAAAATTTTGGCTTCAACGACTTTACGTTTACCATTTTTGATTTGGATTTGTTTTTCTTTTGGGACCATGACGTCGAAAATTTTGTCTGCCATGTCAACACCGTTGATGCGCTGACGAATGGATTCTGCTACCTTTTCTTCGTAGCCAGAATAGGTGTGAATAGCGTACCACTGACGGGTTGAGTCGTAACGATTATTTGCCATAAAAAACTCCTTTTACCTTTATTTCAAAATTTGCTCAAAGACCCAGTTAAATCCAGCGTCAAGTAATAAAATCAATGTGGTAAGCAGTAAAGTGAAGCCAATCACAGTGCCGGTCATGATCCAGGTGTTGGCGCGGGTTGGCCAACGAACTAGCTTCAGCTCGGCCCACGCTCCCTTGAAATAACCAACAAATGAGTCGCGCATGCCTGAATCTGCTTCAGTCTTTTGAATAGCGCGTGCTGGTTTGGTGGTTGGTTTCTTTTTGACGGTTTTTTTAGGGGAATCATCCGTTGCCTTGATGCGGCGTACGGTGGTTTTCCCTGTCTGCTTACCCTTTTCTGCCATGTGTTTCTCCCAAATTAAAAAGTCTGTTTTTCACAGACTGTCAAGTATAGCTTAGCACAAAAAATGCATGCATTGCAAGTTTGAGCGGTATTATTGCTTTTTTGCTGGTTTTGCCGGTGGCAGACTGAAGCTAAAAGTTGATCCGTGGTTGAGACGGCTTTCGAGTTTGATGGTGCAGCCGAGTTTGCGGGCTAGTTTGGCTGCTACGTACAGCCCCAGTCCAGTGCCACTGGTTTCGCGGGTGCGGTAATCTTCGGCGCGGAAGAAACGGTCAAAGATTTTTTTCTGATCACTGCGCCCGATGCCGATGCCGGTGTCCTTGACGCCAAAGTATACTTTGCCAGCGCTGCGCTTCATGATGAGGGTGACCGAGCCTTTTTGGGTGTATTTGATGGCGTTGGTGATGAAGTTCTGTAATAATTCTTCAAGATATAGCCGAGAGACATTGACATTGCCGACACCTGCTCTGACATCCAGGTTGAATGCCAATTTTTTCTCTGTTGCCTGCGGCTCGTATTCGTGGCGGAGTTTTTCGGCCAGTTGAGTGACGTTGATGAGCTCTGATTCATCAGCTATGCCACGTTCTGCGCGAGACAGCGTGCTGAGGTCGTTGACAATGCGGGCTAAGAACATGATTTGTTTGTGGGCTTCGGCAAGTGAATCGTCCAATTTGTCGGTCATGCCGCGGTGCATCATGAGCTGGACGTTGGAGAGCGAGGCTTCGGCGATGGTGATGGGGGTGCGTAACTCGTGGCTAATCACGCTGATAAATTCATCGCGCTCTTCTTCTAGGCTTTTAACTCGCGTGATATCGCGCAAAATGAGCACATAACCGTCCGAAGTGAGCGTGTCGCTGCCGCCCTGTACTGGCGCAAAAGTGGCTGACAAGCGCACGCGGTCACCGCCCTCAAGGGGCATGATGATGTCGTCGCGGGTACGAATGGCTGGCGATTTTCGCAGTTCCTTAAACACTGGGACTGGCTGTTTGTCGTTGGTCTCAAAATTTAATAACTCATCAATGTGTACGCCTTGGATGCTGGCGTTGGTGTCAAGCAGACTCAAGGCGGCAGCGTTGTAGAGGCCGATGATGCCGTGGGCGTCCATGCTGATGATGGCGTCAGTGAGGTTGTTCACCAGTGTCAATACGCGGTCGCGTTCCAGTCGTTCACGGGAGCGACTGCGTCGTAGTTCTTGGCGTGACTGGTGCCGTCCGCGATAGGCGATGACGACGGCTGCTAGAAACATCAGCCATGATATGACAAGCAAGATGATGATGGCATAGATAAGATTCCCTCCCTGCATATGTACCAGTATAGCACAAGCATTATACGTGTGGAGTGTATTTTTTTAGGGTGGTGCGATGTTGTTTATAGTGCGGGTCGATGGCGGCGACTTCGCGCCAAAATGCTGACGAATGATTCATCTGGCGTGTGTGGCACAGTTCGTGGATGAGGACGTAGTCTAATAGCTCAAACGGTATATTCATGAGGGCAATATTTAGGTTGATAGTACCGTTTGAGGAACAACTGCCCCAGCGACTGGACGAGTGCGTGAGTCGAGTTTTGTCGTAATGAAAGTCGTATTGCTCTGCTAAGAATTTGAGGCGGCGTGGCAAATAGCTTTTGGCTTCTTTGCGCAGAGCTTTGACGACATGGTCACGAATGGATTGTTGAAAGATGGGGTCAGCGAAATCTTGGTCGTCTCTTGCGCTGATGATGATGCTGGTGCCGACAGTTTTGATGGCGGGTTCTCCCTGTTCCACCAACAAATTGTGACTTTTGCCAATTTGCTGAGGCGTGCTGTATGGAAAATTGCCTTGCTGCTCGGCGATGAGTTTTTGAATGCTGCGACGTGACCGTTTAATGAGCAGTTTGGCGGAAGCCAGTGGCGCGTGAAGCGGCATGGTGATGCGGATGCGACCGTTTGGGGCGATGCGCAAACTGACGCGACTGGCTAATGCGCGCCTGGTGACAGTGATCTCGCCAAATTCAGGATCGGTGATGGTTGGCATCTCGCTCCTTGTTTATTGAACCCGTACTCGTCCGCCAATCGATCGGGGCTGAGTACGTATAGAAGCAGCTGGACGGGTGGCGTCGCTGAGTTTTTTCAAAAGCGTCTTTGCCTGCGTATTGTAAGTGTGGCGGCCACTGATAACCATGTAGGGCTCGCTGGCATGCGGTGGTGAGAAAGTTCGTAATTTCTGTTCGAACAGCGCTTCATCGCCGTTGTGTGAACGAAGCCATCTAGCTCTGGACATGGCGGGGTCGGTCTGCACCCACACAAACAATGGCTTAAATCCAGCCTCACGAGCGACTTTGGCGATGTCGGAACGCCAAGCACGCTTTTCGGTATTACCGTCAAAGATGATTGTCTGTTTTGGCTTGAGTAGTTCTCGCAGTAAGTCAACTGCAGCTTTGTGAATCAGTGTGTCATCGCTCGACAATTCGCGCAGTGTATCACTGCTTAACATTGGCGCATTGAACATTTTGGCAAATTCAGTCGCAAACTGTGTTTTTCCCGCCCCCGGTGCGCCGACCATGATAATCAAGTGCGGCGAAGATAACTGCAATGGTTTCATGAAATCAGTATACCATACGCCTGGTTAGAAAAAAACAGAGGGAAAACCTCTGCTATTTCACGGCTCTATGGCAGGGGAGACAGGACTCGAACCTGCGACACCCGGTTTTGGAGACCGGTGCTCTACCAACTGAGCTACTCCCCTGTGTCTTGGCGTTATTTTACATGATTTTTTTGTCTTCGGCAACTCATTTTGGGTGATTTGAAGAGGCTATCTGACAGGTCGTGGTGTGAAATACTCCTGAAAAACCGTGAAAAACTATTGAAAAAACATAAGCATCGTTTTATGATAAATAGTAGGTATGAAAATATTGATGCTTGGGTGGGAATTACCTCCGCATAATAGCGGGGGTTTAGGCGTCGCTTGTTATCAGATGTCACGGGCATTGGCTGACTGTGGTGTGGACATCGACTTTGTTGTTCCCTATTCTGCCGAGCATCCGAACATTGACTTCATGAATGTACACGCGGCAACGCATTTGGAAGCATCAAAAGATGGCTTTGGCGCCTATGATGATTTGGGCACTTCGGACAAACAAGCGCATGATTGCGGGTTGGGTGGTATGCGTGCGGTGCAGCGACGGTATAACTGCTTCGTTAAAGAATTTGTCAAACAGAATCCTCCGGATGCCATTCACGCTCACGACTGGTTGACCATGGAAGCTGGCATCATCGCCAAAGAGCAGTGTAATGCACCGTTGATCGTGCATGTGCACGCGACTGAATTTGACCGTTCTGGCGAGAATGAAGGCAATCCATTGGTACACGAAATCGAGCAGCAAGGGCTGTTGATGGCTGACCGAATCATTGCAGTGAGCCACATTACCAAAGACATCATTGTGAAGAATTATCACATTCCACCAGAGAAAATCGAAGTTGTGTACAATGCCATCGATCTAGATGAGCTACCACCACATGAATATGACCAAGGAACCTATCAATACTTGGAAGACTTGAAAAAAGAGGGCTATATCATCGTTGGCGCGTTGACCAGGTTGACAGTACAAAAAGGTTTGACCTATCTGATTCGGGCAGTGGCTGAGGCCATCAAACAGCACCAAAAAATCGCGTTACTGTTGAGCGGTAGCGGCGAGCAGCGCGACGAGCTGGTTGCTTTGGCGGCGCACCTGGGCATCAGCGACAAGGTGGTGTTTACAGGCTTTGTTCGTGGTCGGCAGTGGCGCGACGCCTATCATCTGATTGACGTATTTGTCATGAGTTCAGTGTCGGAACCGTTTGGTTTGACGGCGTTGGAGGCGGCGCACCACGACACAGCTCTGCTCATCAGTCGCCAATCTGGCGTCGGCGAAGTGTTGCACAACATTTTACGATTTGACTATTGGGACACCAACAAATTGGCGCGACAAATTGTCATGTTGGCGCGCTCACCTGCTCTTTTGGAAATTCTCAAGGAAGATGTCAAAACAGAATACGCCCAATTGTCCTGGCATGACGCGGCTCAGCATTGCTTAAAATTATACAAACAGGCTCAATCAAAAGGCGGTGGCGCATGAGCCGTCCAGCGATTACCCTGTACCTGCACGCTCACCAGCCATGGCGCGTCCGCAGCTATGGTGCACTTGACACTGCCAACCGTCATGATTATTTCAGCGGTGACGGCGACCAAGATAATAAAGAGATTTTTCTCAAAGTGGCAAATAAATCGTACCGACCGATGAATGCGCTGCTAGAAAAGCTGCTACACGAACATCCAGATTTTTGCCTGTCACTGAGTTTGTCTGGAGTATTTTTGGAGCAAGCTGAGCAGTTCGCACCAGATGTGATTGAAAGTTTTCAGCGACTCGTGAAAACAGGACGTGTGGAGCTACTGGCGAGTCCCTATCATCACAGCCTGGCCTTTTTCTACGATCAGTCTGAATTTGAGGCGCAAGTTGCCCTCCATGCTGAGAAAATCAAACAGCTATTTGGCGTTTCGCCCAACGTTTTGGCAAACACTGAGTTGGCATACAATGATGAGCTTGGGGCCTGGGCAGAAGCACGCGGGTATGACGGTGTGCTAGCTGAAGGCTGGGACAAAGTATTGGGTTGGCGCAGCCCGAATTATGTGTATCAACCAAAAGGCGCCACGCACACAAGGTTACTCCTAAAGAATTATCGCTTGAGTGACGACATCGCCTTTCGTTTTAGTAACAAAAAGTGGAGTGGCTGGCCACTGACGGCTGAAACCTACAGCTCATGGCTCACAGCATCGGGCGGTCCATTGGTCAACTTGTTTATGGACTATGAAACGTTTGGCGAGCATCAATGGAAAGAACACGGTATATTCACCTTCTTTGAGCGGTTTGTTGGGAAATGGATAACAGCTGGCGGTCAGTTTAATACGGTGTCGCAAGCTCTATCGAACGCACCAGTCGGAGACGTGAGTATGCCGGAAACTATCACTTGGGCCGACAGCGAGAGAGATTTGACGGCGTGGAATGGCAATGCTTTGCAACAAGAAGCTCTGCGCTATCTGTATCAGCTGGCGCCGCGAGTACTGGCGTCTGGCGATTCTCAATTGATTAGCGACTGGCGTAATTTGCAAACCTCTGATCACTACTACTATATGTGCACCAAGTGGTCGTCTGATGGCGATGTTCACGCCTATTTCAGCCCGTATAGCTCACCATATGAAGCTTCGTTGTATGTGATGAATGCCTTGCGGGATATCTATTGGCGCTCGAGGCATGCTCGCCCAATAACATAAAACCCACGGTTATATACGTGGGTTTTTAATGATATGCGCGATAAGAAACTAGCTTTTACGAGCTTTAACTTCGTTGCGACCAAGATTTTTCTTGGTTTCGGTATAGGTTGCGTGCTGACGAGCGATTGGGTCGTATTTACGCAGCGTCAACCTACCTTGACCTTTGGTAGTGCGGTTCTGTGTATTGATTGTCGTGTAGTAAGTTCGGTGCTTGCTTTTGTCGCTGACCAAACCGATCAACTTGCGTTTCGTATTCTTCTTTGCCATAGTTTCCCTTTAACAATTTGTACTTAAACTTCGATTATACAATATAACAGATTATGCAAATTAGTTCAAGCAATTATCAAATGTTCATTCATTGTGCTTCTGTAAAATATATGATACGGTAGTAATAGTAAGATATAACGCATCAGGTGGAGATGATGCAGTAAGGAGTGAGGGTATGGCTAGACAGTCGTGGAAAACATATATAGCTCGCTTGAAGCAAGCAGTGACGATATCAAAACAAGCAACCGTAAAACATTTGGGCATCGGCATGATGGTGATGGCTATGGTGCTGCAATCAGTAGTCTTCTTTCAGGATTACGCACAAGCTGCATCAGACGACATGATCCAAGGTGGTGTTGGCAGCAAAGAAGCGATTTTAGCGCACTATGACAAAAATACCAACAATTTCCGCGACGTACTGACCTACAATGGCATCACCAGAGCAGAATTGGCGAATATTTCTAGCACCAAGGTGCGCTATGAGGTCGACTCCTCTGCTCAATCATGGGGTTGGACTTCACGGTTTTCTGAGGCCCAGGGTCAAAAAGCTCACACCGTTGCCGGACGCACCATTTACTCCCGCCCGCAGAAGTTGTGGGACAGTAGTTGGTACATGGGCTGGGAAGGCAGTTCGGCTACTCGAGGTAAATTCCGCATCATGTCTTCTTGCGGTAACTTGTTGACCTATAGCGTGCCACAGGCTGTTCCGGTGACGCCAACACCGCAGCCGCAGCCAAAACCAGAGCCTAAGCCACAGCCAGTTGCTACTTGTGACAGCTTGACCATCACTCAACTGTCACGCAACCGCTATCACATGAGTGCCAAGGCGTCAGCCAAAAATGGTGCCACCATCCAATCAATCTACATCCGGGTGTATGACCCATCAGGCAAACTTGTTGACGCTGGTGGTGTGACCGGTGACCAAACTGGTATGGGTGTTGAACTCAAGACGCCAGGTACCTACAAAGTTCAAGCAACAGCAGTTACCAGTATTGGCGAAGTAACCAGCCCTAATTGTACGGGTAGCTTTACCATCACTGAGGAAACCAAGCCAGAAGAACCAAAGCCGTCAGTCAGTATCACCAAAACAGTTAACAAACAAGAGCATGTCAAAGTGGCGGTCAACAGTGATTTCACCTATGAAATTACCGTCAAAAACACTGGCAAAACAAACCTGAAAGATGTTGTGGTGAGTGATACTGCTCCGCAAGGAGTGACGCTGTCAAACAGTAGCGCTGGTAAGATTGATGGCAGTAAGTGGACATACACCATCGCCAACTTACCTGCTGGCCAGTCGCAGACGTTCTCTTTGACGGCTAAGTATGCGAAGTTCGTTGAGGGTAAGCACAAGAACACTGCTTGTGTCGACACGCCGACTATCACGGGTTCTCCAGATGCTTGTGACGACGCGACGACCGAAACGTACACGGTGACCACACCACCGGTAAATCCACCAACTCAGCCAACGCCAAATGAACCGAATAAGCCAACGCAGCCGACACCTACGCCATCAGTAGCGAATGAGCCGAATAAGCCAGCGCAACCAACGCCGACTGAGCCGACGACACCACCAACCACCAATCAACCAACACCTCCTGCTACCACGCCGCAGCAGCCGCAGCCAACTCCCACCGCATCAACCACTAAGGAATTGCCTCTCACTGGTACTTTGAATACCGCTAGCGGTATCTTGGGACTTGGTGGACTGGTGAGCGTAACGTGCGCTTATGTGATGAGCCGTCGCAGCTTGCGCTAAGCAATAGATAACAATATAAACACGATAAAATCCGCGCCACAGAACCGGCGCGGATTTATTGTTGGCGGGCGAACAGTTACCGATAGTTACCAAAGTTCAACGGAAAATCAAAATCTGCTTGATTGAGCGTAGCCATGACGGATTGCAGTTCGTCCTTACTGTTTGAGGTGCAGCGCACGCTGTCACCTTGAATCTGGGTTTTTACCTTGGGATGTGCTTCTTTCAGGAGCTTGGTGATCTTTTTGGCATTTTCTTGACTGAGACCGTCTTTGAACGGTACATCTTGCCAGGCACGCATGTTGGCGGCATTGTGTGCCCCGCCAAGGTCGAGCACTTTGCTGGTCATGTTGCGTTTGGCGAGCTGCCGACCGATCATATCAATGATTGATTGCACCTGAAATTCATCTGCACCAATGACCTTGAAGCCTTTTTTGTCTGGCAGCCACTCGACATCGGCTGGCGTCCCCTTAAAATCAAAGCGGTTGGCGATTTCCCGCACGACTAATTGATGAACATTATTCATCTCTGGTTTGTTAAACGTACTTTCTATATCAAAACTAAATTGAGCCATAGTTCCTCCTGATAGTTATTATAACAAATGCTTTTCACCGAGGGGATAATTTGTTATAATCAGCTGTGAGTATGACGCCGCGATAGCTCAGTTGGTAGAGCGCATCCATGGTAAGGATGAGGTCTCGGGTTCAAGCCCCGATCGTGGCTCCAGAATAGATTTTGCAGAAAAGGCCGCTATGTGAGCGACCTTTTTGATTTGCGGTGGATAGAAAGCCTTATTTTTTGCTTCGTTTGGCTGTCTTTTTGGCCTCGTGCTTTGGTAGGATTGGCGCGATGAATGCGTCTAGTAGCGCCCAGGCGATACCATTGAATATGTATACGACAGCGGTAAAGGCAGCGATGATCATGAGTACGCGTCCGAAGTCGCTGTTTAACAGAGACAGAAAGCCTGCTACGACTGCCAGTGAGATGATGATCAGGAAATATGCCTGTTGCAGTTTGGTGCGCTGGTTTTTGTTGCTATTCCATTCGGTCAGGAATTGTTTGAATAATAAGAACATGACTAGATTATAGCATGTATATTGTATTTAGTCAATGGATGGCGGCTCACATGCTGGAGCTATGGGTAATCAAAAACCGCCTCGTAACGAGACGGTATTTGATTGGTACCGGAAGTAGGACTCGAACCTACGAAGCCTTACGGCGGGAGATTTACAGTCTCCTGTGATTGCCACTACACGATTCCGGCGTGTGTTTGGAGCCGCTTCTCGGGCTCGAACCGAGGACCTACGGTTTACAAAACCGTTGCTCTAGCCAGCTGAGCTAAAGCGGCACTGCTGTGATTATAGCAAAAAAAAATAGGCTAAGCAACTACATTACCAACTTTTTGGGCTGTTTCGGCTGACGGCGCTGACGCGGTACGGCGCCGTGGCTGTCAGGTACCAACATGGCAGCAGCTTTTTTGCGTAGGCCAGAGGCCAGCTCTGCTTGTCCGTTGTTGTCGTAAGCCTCGGCCAGAACAGTCAATGTCTGTGGAATTGGGTCAAGTTCGACTGCTTTCTCCAGTGCAGCGATCATCTTTTTGCCATTGCCCATTTTCTCTTGGACCTTGGCGTAGGCGATGTAGCGTGCTGCCAAATCGTCTTCCATCTCGAGGGCTTGCTCGAAGGCTAGCGCTGCTTTAGGGTAGTTCTTTGTTTCGTAATAAATCAAGCCAACATTGTGCAGGCTGGATGCGCTTGGTTCCAAGCTCTGGGCGATCTCAAAGCACTCAATGGCGTCTTTGTAGGCCTGCTGCTTGGCGTACAGAATACCCAAACGGTTGTAAGCGGTGGCGTTTTTCTCGTCGACACGCAAAATCGTCAGCAGCGCCTTCTCTGCCCTGAGGTATTTGTTGTCGCGAATGGATTCTTGCGCAATAGCCCACAATTGATCGAGTTTTTCAGAAATCTTGGCTGGAAAATCTGCAGAATTTTCTTCGGAAGGTTTGTAGGTGATTGCCCAAATGATAATTGCTAAAATGAATATCAAACTTAACATATCTGCTTAATTATAGCACAATTTTCAATAAAGCGAGGCGTGTATTGCCATTTGCTAGGAGAGACTTCTCTGCTTGTAGTACTTTTTGGAGTAATTGATGCATGGCTGGCGGCTGGGTAGCGTGTTTCAGCTGGAAATGGATGAAGCGTAGGAGAATGTCAATGAGTTGGAGGGCTTTGGTGCGGTCGGTGTAGTGTATGGCGCATTTTATGGCTGAGTATGAGCTAGGATATTCCAGGATGTGCTTGGCGTCAGCGGCGATGGCTTGGCGCTCTGCCAGTTTTGTGGCGTCGTGGCTCAGTTCGGTGATGAGGAGCGGCAATCCAGCGGCGAGAAATGCTATTTGGCGCTTTTCTTGAGGCGTTAGGTTGGTATTTTCTAGTAGCTTGGCGTCTTGGCTGGTGGTGGTGCGGTGGAGTGTCAGCTGCTGGCAGCGGGACTGGATGGTTGGGAGGAGATCTGTGCTCGTCTCGGCGATCAATAGAAAATGAGTATTGGGATTTGGCTCTTCGAGTGTTTTGAGCAATGCGTTTTGTGCGGACTCGGTCATGAGGTTGGCTGGGTTGATGATGACGACGCGGCGGACAGAGCTATAGGTGCGTAGCATGGCCGTTAGGTCGCGGATTTGTTCGGTCGAGATGGTGATTTTTTGTGGCAGTGGGCTGACAGTGAGAACGTCTGATTGGCGGTGGTTTGCCAAGTAGTGAGCAGTTCCTGCTCCGTCTAGGCCAGGCTCGGCAATAATCATCAATGATTGCGGCAAGCGGTCTGCTAATTGCTCTACCGTGGCTTGGTCGGTAGTGGAGATGAGGGGTGCTTGGCTCATTTACTGCTCGGTTCTTTCGTATCTTGAGTATAATCAGGAAATAGTTCAGTCAATGCGCTAGGGATGGCTGCCTCAAACGTCTTTCGCTCACCAGATGGCAATGTAATTTCTAATTTGTGGGCATGGAGCATCAGGCGGCTGGCGTTTGGCTTGCCGTAGACGCGGTCGCCGAGAATTGGCGTGTTTAGGTGCGCCATATGGACGCGTAGCTGATGGGTGCGGCCGGTGGTGGGTTTAAGTTCAATCTGTGCCTGATTTTTAGTTACTGTCAGTACGCGGTAGGTCGTCTGGGCGTGTTTGCCGTTCGGGTCGACGCGGAAGGTGCTGGGTGCGGACGGGTTGCGGCCAATCGGTAGGTCGATCTTCGCAGCGGCTAATTTCGGTACGCCGTCGGTCACCGCGAGGTAGGCTTTTTTGGCGGTGCGCTGAGCAAATTGCCGCTGTAAGTGGGTTGCGGCGTCAGCGGTTTTAGCGATGATGAGTACGCCCGAAGTGTCGCGGTCGAGCCGATGGACGATGCCCGGCCGGTCGGTGTCCGAGGCAAACGAAGTCTTGGGGCGAATAATTTCCGCTACTGTCGGCTCGGTCGATAGTCCGCCTTTGGCGTGCGTCAGGAGACCGCTCGGTTTGTTAACTACAATTACATCATCATCTTCGTACAACACCGGCAGTTCTGCGTTGGCCTGCTCCTGCTCTGGTAGCTTGACGGTGATCTCGTCGGTCTCGTCAACCTCAAACTTTGGCGCCGTCACTGCGCGCTGGTTGACCGACACATAGCCGGCTTTGATGTACTTTTGCCAAAGACTGCGCGAAATTAACGGGTCAAAGTCCGTGGATAAGTGGACGTCCAGGCGCTGTTTGGTCGGTACAATTCGAAACATCATGACAAATTTGCCCTGAAACGGCGTTTCGGTGAAGTTCGGGTCAAGCGGATTTGGCAACATCTCAGCGTTGGCGGGCCTATCAGGCCATAATTCGTCAATTGATTCTTCATCGACGATTGAGCCGTAGAGTACGGCGAAATGCTGCTTGTTCAGGATGAATTCTGCCAGCACGTGCGACTCGTCGGCCTGAACCTTCAGGTGGCGCAAGGCCTTTACGGGCGTGTTGTCATCCGCCAGTTGGTACAGTCTGGCGATCTTGAGGACGGTGCGCGGCGAAATTTTCACGCGAGTATTCCTATCTCCGCAGTCCCACGGCCGTCTGGACACGGTGCAAGGTTTCGTTGGCGACGAGGTTCATGCCGCGTTCGCTGGATTCTAGCTTACTTTCAATTGCCGGCTCGTCAACTGCGGCCAGGCGTGCTTGGAAATTCGCTAAGAATTCGGCTACTTCATCCGCCACGATTCGCTTGAAATCGCCGTAGCGCTCCATGCCGGCGTATTGGCTGATGGTTTGCTCCAAGCTGACGTCTTGTCCAGCGTCCTGGCGTACCAGCGTCAAGATCTCCAGTAGATTGGAAATGCCCGGCTGGTTGTCGCGGTCGTACTGTACCTTGCCTAGCGAGTCGGTGGTGGCGCTCATGATTTTTTTGTGGGCTATCTGCGGCTCGTCGCCGAGGAAGATGACGCCCTTGCCACTGTCGTCGGATTTACTCATCTTTTTGGTCGGGTTCATCAGATCTTTAATCCTCAGACCTTGGTCGTTGCCGAAGAATTGGTGCTGCTGGGCGACTGGTTTAGGCACGATGAATAAGTCGCCAAATTTGCGGTTCATCCGCTCGGCGATGTCGCGGGTAAATTCTAGATGTTGCGTCTGGTCATCGCCAACCGGCACGTAGCTGGCACCATAGAGCAAGATATCGGCCGCCATCAGGACTGGATAGTTGAACAGGCCGACGGAAATCTGGTCGCCGTGAAGCTTGTCGGATTTATCCTTAAACTGCGTCATCCGGCTCATCTCGCCAAACCCAGTGAAACAATCCAAAATCCACGCCAGCTCGCTGTGCGCCGGGACGCGGCTTTGGCGGTACAGATGAATCGCCTGGTTGTCCAGCGGCAGTCCGGCGGCCGTGTAAATCCGGGCGTTGCTGAGGATACTGTCATACAACTTGCTGTGGTCAATTGGCGTGGTGAAGCTGTGAAGATCGGGGATAAACAGATTGATGTCAAAATCGGCCGAGCGGCGCTTTGCCATATCGACAATCGGCAAAATGGCACCAAAATAATTGCCAATGTGAATATCGTTGTTGGCGCGCACGCCAGTGAGGATGACGGGTTTACTCATAGTCCTATTATACCATTGATTCGGCGCGAGGTGTTTTGCGAAATGCTGCAACAAAAAACGCCTCAGTTAGCCCGCCTGGCATCAGGCGCAGACAGCCGCTTAGGTCATGCGTAAGAACGCGGTTATTCCACGACTGGACGACGGGCACACGATGTGGCAGCGGTGTGATGGTAATCGGCACGAGGCTAGCATCAGGCTGACGGCGCAGCAGCCAATTGACAACGACTTCGTTTTCTTCTGGTGCCATGGTGCAGGTGCTGTAGACAAGCGTGCCGCCAGGTTTCAGTAGTCGCCAAGCCTCGAGGATGAGGCATTTTTGCAGGTCACTCAGTCTCCGGATATGCGCCACCGACCAGCTGTCAAACAATGGAGTATCGCTGGCGTTCAGGCTCATTAAACCTTCGCCAGAACACGGAGCGTCAAGTAGAATTTTATCAAAGGCTTCCAGCTGACGGCGGGAAATATGCCGAGCATCGGCTAGCATGAACTCGGCTGGGACGTTGAGACGCTTGAGATTAGCCTGGAGTTTTATCAGGCGCGGCTTGGAATTGTCATTGCACACCAGGTCGGCTTGACCATTAGCTAGAGCTTGAATATGACTGGATTTACCGCCGGGTGCAGCGCACAGGTCGAGGACGCGTTCACCAGCTTCAGGTGCGAGCGCCAGCACTGGCAGCCAACTAGCGGCATTTTGGACATAGCCGCGTCCGCTGTCAGCCAGCTGCTGATAGTCAGCGAGGCATTCGGGGATAATTTCATAACCATTTGGACACCAGGCAACCTGGCGGCTCAGCAATTCGGGGGCGACTTCCCCGTCGACTAGCGGATTGAGCCGAAAACTCTGGGTGCGGGTTTGTGCCAGCCTGGCCTCAACCTCGGCGCGAGGTAGACCACTCCACTGCATCGTGCGATTGATCCAAAGCTCGCGTTTTCTCTGGCGCTCCTGAGCTGGGTCTTTACGCTTGGCCATAGTCGTCTCCGATGGCGTGCCGATTGATCGCTTGGGCAACAACTTGGCCATAGCGTTTATCAATTTCATGACTTGCTAACATTTTAGTGACGGCGATGTGCTTCTGTTTTGCTAATTTTCGCAGGTTTTTATTGATGATGACTGGGTCAAATTGGCCGTAAAATATCTCAACCGGCATCGTCAATTCGGCAATTTCCGTCAGCGCCTTTTGGTTGATGATGGCTGCGTCTAAGGTGTCGAGAAAGATTTGCAAGTTTGACTCATCGACGAGAAAGCCAGGGTTGAATAGCTTGTATTTTTTGGCAAAATCACTGGCAATCACCTTGCCAAGCGCTGGTCTATCGATAATTTTTTGGTATAGGCTACGCAGTTGGCGTTCAGCCAGGCGATCTTTGCCCTGTTGGTGATACAGCGGCGGGCTACACAGGATAAGCGAATCGATCAATGAAGGATAATATCGGGCGGTGTGTACCGCTACGAGCGCCCCTAAGCTATGACCGACCAAAATGATTCGTCCGTCAACCTTTTGCTGCGCCAAGGTTGCGACTAGTGAATCGACCTGTGTCTTAACATCATACGTCTTCCAGTGCGGTCGCGGCGAATTGCCAAAACCGAGTAAATCGACCGCTAGTACGCGAGTCGATCTATCAATCTTACGGCGCCCTACAACTCGCTTCCACATGGCTGACGAGCTCCCGATGCCATGAATCAATACGACAGTGGCGCGAGGCTGTTTCGGTGTTTGAAAATCATGCACGTATAGTTTATACGGGACACGCAGCCAGCGATGGATAAGTCGGTCAAACATTATATCAGTATACTATGAAAATACCCCGCCTGTACATGACGGAGTATTTTCGAGAATCGGTTTCTCCTCTGTTTTAACGCTTGGAGAACTGTTCGCGCTTGCGGGCAGAACGCAGACCGTATTTCTTGCGCTCTTTCTCGCGTGGGTCGCGCTTGAGCAGCTCAGCCTTCTTTAAGACTGGGCGTAGGTCAGCGTGAGCAGCCGTCAATGCTTTGGCGATGCCAAGCTTGATGGCGTCAACTTGACCAGCGAGACCACCACCTTTGACCAAGATGCTAACATCGTATTCCTTTTGCTTGCTGACGACAGCTAGTGGGTCGGTTACTTCAGCGAGCAAGGTTTTGTTGCCATCCAAGTACTCAGCGGCTGCTTTGCCGTTGATGGTGATGGTACCTTTGCCAGGAAGCAAGCGAACACTTGCTGAAGCGCTTTTGCGTCGTCCCAAGCCGTAGAAATAGGTATCAGTAGCCATATTACTTTACCTCAACTTTCTCTGGGGTTTGTGCTGTGTGGGCATGCTCGCTGCCAGCAAATACGCGCAGGCGCTTGAGGCGCTCTGCTTGCAATTTGTTCTTTGGCAGCATACCTTTGACAGCTTCTTCAATAATTCGTTCTGGGTGGCGTTCACGCATTTCTTTGAACTGCGTTTCTTTGATGCCGCCTGGGAAACCACTGTGACGGTAGTAGTACTTGTCAGTTTCCTTGTAGCCAGTAACGACGGTGTTTGCAGCGTTGATAACCACGACGTAGTCACCACCATCAACGTGTGGTGTGTAGGTCGGCTTGTATTTGCCGGTCAAGTGCTTGGCAATTTCAGTTGCCAAACGTCCCAGTGGTAACTCACTCGCGTCAAACAATACCCAGCGGCGAGAAACTTCAGATGGTTTTTGTGAATAAGTCTTCATCTTATTTCTCCTTCTTTGGCATTGGTTTGATATCGTCGACAAACTCGATGATTGCCATTTGTGCGCCGTCGCCAACACGTAGGCGGGTGCGTTCAACGCGAACGTGTCCGCTGGTGCGGCCGCCGAGTTGTGGGGCAATTTCATCAACGAGCTTGTAAGCAGCAGCGCGGGTGCTGAGTGCTGCGATCACCTGGCGGCGGCTGGCTAGATCGCCCTTCTTCGCCTTGGTGATGATTTTTTCAATGTGGCGCTTCAGCTCTTTGGCCTTCGGCAAGGTGGTCTCGATTTTGCCGTGCTCGACCAGGCTGGTTGCCAGGCCCCTCAGCAAGGCTCGCCGTTGATCACGCTCACGGCCGAACTTGCGCCCTTGATATCCGTGTCTATGCATAGTTAAAACTCCAACTCCGCCATCTTGTCACGTACTTCATCCAGCGCCTTTGAACCAAAGCCTTTCAATTCTCGCAAATCTTGCTCGGTCAAAGTCACCAGGTCGCGAATCGTGCGGATTTCATTGTTAATCAGCGCGTTCGTCGTGCGGGCGCTTAGGTTTAATTCTTCGATGGACGTATCCAATTCAGCTTCACTGTCTTCAGTGGTTGTACCAAGTGCAGGTGCGCTCACGACAGTGGTGCTACCAGCCAAGGCTGTGTATTGATTGACCAAGATAGCTGCAGCCTCTTCAAACGCCTCGCGTGGCGTCATGGTGCCGTCAGTTTCAATTGTCATGGTCAATTTGTCCAGGTCAGTTTCGTCACCAACACGAGTTGGGTCAACCTTGTAACGCACGCGCAACACTGGAGTAAAGACTGCGTCCAGAGCGATCATGTCTGAGTGCAGACGTGATTCGCTGGAGTCTTCAATCGTCTGGTAACCGCGACCAGCTTCTGCCACCAAGTCCATGATGACCGTTTTCTTTGGATCATCGATGGTAGCGATGACGTGGTCTGGGTTAACAACCTCTACTTCTCCGTTTGCTTGGATGTCGCCAGCAGTGATAACACCGCCAGTTTTTTCCAGACGCAACTCGACTGGCTCGTCGGTGTGAACGCGGAGTCGCACACCCTTCAGGTTCAGCATGATGTCGACAACATCTTCTTTGATGCCCTCGACGGTGGTGAACTCGTGTGTCGCACCTTCGATGCGGAAAGCGACGATTGCGCCACCGCGGATACTGGAGAGCAAGACGCGGCGCATTGAGTTACCCAACGTGTTGCCGTAGCCTGAGTGGAGCGGTTCAATCAGAAAGGTTGCACTGGTGTCAGAAACATCTTCGATGCTTGCCAGAGCTGGATTATAAATTGCTTTTGCCATACTTTTCCCTAACCCTTCTTTTATCGTGAGTAATACTCAACAATTAATTGCTCGTTGATGTCAGCCTCTGCTTCTTCACGCTTTGGCTGTCCAGTGATCTCAATTTTCAATTTCTTGACATCACTCTTCATCCAGCTGAGCGGACCTTGAATTGAGTTACTGACAACGTCGTCGATGTGCGTAAAGTATACCGACTTGGTACTCTTTGGACGTACTTCGATGACGTCACCTGCTTTAACGCGAATTGATGGAATATCAACACGGCGACCGTTTAGTAGGAAGTGACCGTGTCCGACCAGCTGGCGAGCAGCGCGGCGGCTGGTTGCAAAACCAGCACGGTACACAACGTTGTCCAGGCGGCGTTCCAACAGCTTCAACAGGTTCTCGCCTGCCAAACCTTCTTGGGCGCGTGTGGCCTCGTCCATCAGCCGAGCAAATTGCTTTTCAACCAAACCATACAGGCGGCGAACTTTTTGCTTTTCGCGCAGCTGTGTAGCGTACAGGCTTGGTTTGCTGTGTCGGCTGTGTGCGTGCTGACCTGGAATACCAGATTTTCGTGCCAAAACTTTATGTGCTTTTGGATGAAGCGCATAACCTTCGC
>CAUPXC010000008.1:0-24818 GCA_963514965.1 uncultured Candidatus Saccharibacteria bacterium
CGGCTGAGCGCTACGGCAAGTTCAAGGCGCGTAATATTCGGCTATCGATGAAGGACGCGGCCAGTCGCAGTCAGCATGTGTTGGTGCGGGTTGAGGATGCGGCAGTTGGCGTTGGTGAAAAGATATTGTTTGAGGGCGTGAATATTGATCTGCGCGAGAGTGAAGCGGTGGAGCTGCGCGGTCGCAACGGTGCCGGCAAGACGACGCTGATTCGGATGTTGTTAAATAGTAGGGCGGCAGTTACTCCACCGTCCTCCGCCAGAGCACACTCTTCGCTCAAATCTCCACCGGAGATTTTTCGCGAGCGTTCGGCTGAAACGTCCGCTACTCGCGAACGTTTTACAGACTCTGGCGTAGGAGGTGTCGTACCTGCCGCCCCCATCCTCTACTCTGGTAATCTCTTCCTCGATCCGCAGGTGCGGGTGGGCGTGTATGAGCAAGAGATCGATGAGCGGTATTTGGCGGATCCGTTGGAGGCGGCGATCGAGAAATTGTACCTCAGTCGCGACCTGCCGATTTCTGATACCAAAATCCGCCAATTGCTAGCCGATTATCTGTTCACCGAAGCGGACCGAATGACACCACTGGCGCGCCTGTCGGGTGGCCAGAAAGCCCGCTTTCAGATCATTGCCATGCTGGCGAATGACCCGCAGCTGCTGATTTTAGACGAGCCGACTAACCACCTTGACCTGCCAAGCATCGAGGAGTTAGAGACGGCGCTGACGAAATATTCTGGCGCCATCCTCTACGTCAGCCACGATAATTATTTCCGCCAAGCAATTGGCGGTGAGGTTGTGCAAATTGGTGCAGAATAAAAATCCCGCCACTGTCAGGCGGGATAATTCGTATTCAGATTTTTAATCAGCCAACAAGCCGTTCTTGCGCAGCAAGTCTTGTAGTTTTGGTCGATCAAAACCAAGCACCAACTCGCCGTTAATGTCAGTCACTGGTACGCCTTGGAAGTTGCCACCATTTTTTGCTAATAGTTCTTCTTTGGCTGCAGGTTCTGCTTCAATATCTTTTTTGATGAAGTCAATTCCCAGTTTTTCCAACCACTCCATTTCAGTGTGACAAAATGCGCACCAACTGGTGCTGTAGACGGTTACTTTGGCGCTGTGGTTGGTTGCTGTATCTTCGCTCATATATTCCCCTCAACTTTCTTTACGTAAGTCTATTATAGCATATTGTACATGCTTATCGACAAGTGTATAATGATGAGTAATCATGGGTGCGGACAGCAAAAAAACAGGATTTACCTTGCCAACAGTTCTCATCACCTCAGTAATTATGCTGACCTTACTTTTGGTGGCCATGCAGCTGGCTGCTTCATATGCAGCGGCGTTACGGGACCGGTATTATAACCAATTGGCGCGCGAAGCCGCTGAAAGTGGCTTGGCTTATGCTGTGTCTTGTTTGCGCAGCAACGGTATGATTTCGCCATGGGGATCAAAAAATCTAGCTCCAGAAACAAACTGTGCGGGTGATCCAGAGCCTGGTCAGTCAAATACTGTGATGCATGAGGGCAATATTCGAACGCGGTTTACTGTCCCTCCTCTTGGCTCAACCGGTGGTGAGGTCCAGCAGGCCTACGCTACAGGTTATGTTGAGCTGTTACGACCAAGCGGTGGCGTGTGGAAAACGTATACCCGAGTGTTGTCATTGGCCACTGGAGCGCAAACACGTGTCGACACCTTGGCGTTTGGATATGAGGGTGATATGCACGGCATACAGCACAAAGTATTCTTTGCGACAATTGACTCTGCTGGACGTGTCCGGTCAGTTGGGGCAAACGACCGCGGTCAATTGGGCGCTGGATTGGTTTCGACAGCTCAGCCAACGCCAGTGAGATTTACTATATCCCAGCGCGCAGTTTCAGTGCACACCAACTTTGTCTCTGTCGGTGGAAACTTGATGATTCGAGATGAGAACGGTGCGGTGTATGGCGCTGGTAAAAATGATCGCGGTCAATTGGGCGCTGGCTATATGAGTCCGACCGTCTCAACGCCAGTGAGGTTTGGCTTGCCGGTTGGGGTCAAAGCAGTTACTGTCAACTCAGGTTGGGCAAACTTTGTACTGGGGAATGATAAAAATATCTATGCTGCTGGTGAATGTACGTATGGCCTATTGGGTACTGGTGATTATACCGTCACTCCGGCGTATGCGACCGCCTGTAGTAACAGGTCTACTCCAAAGCGTGTTGCCTTGCCTTTCCCGAACCCTGGTAATCCAGGAACGATTCCGACTGCTCACTTGGTGCAGGACCGATATAACGCTTATGTCATCATGCAAAATGGTGCCGTGTACGGTTGGGGTGCAAATGATTATTATCAGTTGGGTCGCGCTAATATATCAAGTTCATCAACGCCAGTAAGAATTGGTGACTTTGGTAATCCCGGTAAACCACGCGCCATGCAGCTGGCCTTTGACGGAGGTACACTATATATTTTGGCGAATGATGGTAAGGTTTATGGCGTGGGTGGCTCAAACCATTTGGAGGTCGGTAAAGATAACCTAGTGTTCCGTTGGCGATTTTTAGAGGGTCGTTGCATGGAGGCGGTTGGTCCTACGACCGTAGCTCCTCGTAGTTGTAATGACAGCTCCCAGCAGCAGTTTGAATACACGCCGCAAGAGCAGATCAAGATAAACGGTAAATGTGTGGAAAATACTGCCGGTGACTTGGTGAATATTCGTTTGGCGAATTGTAACCCTTCGGCTGCTATTCAGCGCTGGCGCATGGTATCATATGGCTCGGATCGTATTTTCCGTCGAGGTGCGAGTAATCACTGTTTAGCAGCTAACGCTTCTGGTACAGCAATGGCGATATCTGCTGGTTGCCCACCAAGCAATAAGCATATATTCTTCAGGCTTCAGACACCAAAAATTCGAGATCTTGGCGTCCCGGGTTTTGTACAGCAGATTTCTACGGACGAGTTATTTGCATCATATCGTACATCTGATGGAAATGTGTACAGTACTGGTAGTAATTATCATGGTGTGTTTGGTAATAGTGCCAACCATGCGAACGGGGCGACTAACTGGCGAAACCCAACCCCAGTACAATTCATGCTGCCAGCTGGCGTGAAAGCGGTTGACATCTGGTCAACGGCATACGCAGGGCGTGTCAGCAACCTGTTTGTGGTGGGTGACGACGGTAAGGTGTATGGTGCTGGCTCTAATGAAAATGGTCAGTTGGGTACTGGTGATAAGGTCAGCCGTAATACACCAACGCCAATGCAGTTGTTTGGCAGTAGCCCAACTGCCCCTCGTGCTAAGCACGTGGAAAGTGGCGGCGGTACGACCGTGATATTTACCACAGATAACCGTGTGTATACTGTCGGCAACAATAATCGAGGACAGCTCGGTGATGGTACGACGACTGATTCAACGGTGCCAATTTTGGGTCGTTACACTAATGTGCCAATCCAAGAACACCTCGTCTTCTAATGATCTGAGCGAGATGTAAGGTGCCAGCCGGTGTGGGTCGGTCAGTTGTCGGTTGGTTATTTCCCTTTCGGCCTGCTGTTGTGTAGTAAAACGGCGTTTTTGGCGACAGCTACTCAGCTCATGTACAGTAGTCAGTGGCTGTCGATGTTTCTGGAGCGGTTGAGATTTTGGATAATTTTTCCTGGGCATATTGTCAAATAGTATAGCAGATTGATATAGTATAGGTAATGGCTGGAAAACCTAAGGTTCAGAGCGACCAAAAAACAGATGTGGACGCCACTGCGATTATGATGCAAACCATCATTGGGACGACGTGGCGCATGTTTGTGCCGAGCATCGGCTTGATGCTCGTGGGGCTGTGGGCAGACCTGATGCTGCACACAAAACCGTGGCTGATGTTTGTAGGGATTATCGTGGGTCTGGCGACGTCAGCAGGGTTGATTTATCAACAAATACGATTCATAAAACAGAGAGAGGCTAATCAATGATACACCAGTTTGCAAGCAGTCTGCATATTTCAGTGAAAGCAGATGAAATATTACAGGTTGGCGGTATTTCCATCACTAACTCTCACCTGTTGGGTGCTTTGGGGCTATTAGTTTTGCTGTGGATTATGCTGCGAACACGCGCGGCAGCACTGGGTAAAAAGAAGCCTAACTTTGTGACACGTTTGGTTAACTGGACGTTTGATGGTTTGTATGGCACGGTCAAACAGGTTATCCAAGATGATGTTTGGGCGGCGCGAGTGGCACCATTGACCATCACGATATTTTTCTTTGTGATAGCACAGTACTGGCTGGGGCTGCTGCCTTTCGTTGGTCCTGTGACAGTTGGAGAGCACGGCACTCCCCTGTTTCGTGGCGGTGTAGCTGATTTGAACATGACGTTTGGGCTGGCTATCATCACTATCATTGCGGCGCAAGTCTATGCGTTCCGCTACTTGGGATTCCGCGGCAATATGGGGCGATATTTCGTCAATCCACTGAACGACCCAATCATGTCATTTGTTGGTATTTTGGAGTTGGTAGCAGAATTTTCGCGTCTACTCGGGCTGAGCTTTCGTCTGTTCGGTAATGTGCTGGCGGGCGAAGTATTGCTGATCATGATCGCGTATCTAACAAAGTACGCTTCACCAGCAATGCTACAGCCGTTCTATCTGTTCGAGCTATTTATCGGCGGTATTCAGGCGGACATTTTCTTCATGCTGTCAACGGTATTTATTTCCCTGGGACTCACTCCTCACGGCGACCATAACGAGTCCAGTCATGCGCATGTTCATTCCCCTGTTGATATTTCAAAGAAAATGACAGAGAATGAAAATAAGTAGTTAAGTAATAATTATAAGGAGAATATCAACCATGGAAGCATTAGCTTTTGCCTTAACTTACGCAATCCCAGCAGCCTTTGCAGCAATTGGTGCCGCAATGATTGGTGCCGCAGCGATGAACGCCGCAGGTCGCAACCCAGAGAAAATTAACGACTTGCGTACCATGATGATTCTTGGTATTTCATTCATCGACGCCTTAGCAATTATCGGTTTCGTGGCTGCCATCGTCGGTAAAGTTATGTAATTTAGAGGTAAATTGTGGAAAGATTGGTAACACAATTTGCGAATGCTGAGGCTCACGCAGCTGATAAGGCTGATTTGTTTGGCTCTTTGGGAATCGACTGGAAGTTGTTGATTTTGCAGTCAGTGGCATTTTTGGTATTGCTGTTTGTGTTGAGCAAATGGGTATATCCGCCACTAGCAGCGATGCTGGACAAGCGTGATAAAGATCTTCGAACGGCTGAAAAAGCTGCCAAATCAGCGCGTGAAAATGCTGACAAGACTGAGAAAATGATCAACGCATCGATGCGCAAAGCGCGGGCGGAAGCGCGCGACATCGTTGCTTCAGCCAGGAACGAGGCAGCAGAAATCGTTGAAGCTGCAGCCAAGAAAGCCGAAACACGAGCCGATGGCATCATCGAGGCGGCTCGGACGGAGATCGCTGGTGAAGTTGCGGCTGCGCGCCAAGCGTTGCATAACGAAACATTGCAATTGGTGGCTGAAGCGACTGGTACCTTGGTTAACGAGAAATTGGACGCTAAAAAAGACGGCAAATTGATCGAGAAAGCTTTGAAGGAGGCGCGCTAATGCCTGCACGAACGTCGCGTCGCAAATTGGCTCGGTATGTGGCTGAACGATTGATGAACAACGATGTAACGGTTGTGGATGAGGTGGCGGCACTGCTGAGTCATGAAAATCGTCAGCGTGAAGTCGACTTGTTGGTGCGCGACATTCAAGCAGAACTAGCGGAGCGTGGTTTAACGGTGGCGACGGTTGAATCAGCGCGAGCATTGACGGATGAGGCGCGTTCGGCCATCATGACGCTACTCAAGAAGCCTCAGACGGTTGTTCAATTGAGCGAAGTTGTTCGCCCAGAACTCATCGGCGGCTTCAAGCTACGGACGCCAACCGCAACGCTGGACGCAACGGTTTTGAAGAAACTAAACGACTTGCGGGCGAAGAAAATCTAGGAGGAAAAATGAGCAAGATTGATGTGACAGAACTAGCCAAAAGCCTGCGGGAAAAAATTGCGCAGCTGGAGGCGACGGAAGGACTAGAGGACGCTGGTGTGGTTATCCGCGTCGGCGACGGCGTGGCGTGGGTGCATGGCCTCAGTAAAGCTGGCTACAGCGAAGTATTAGAAATTGAAACTGATGGCGGCACAGTGGAAGCGTTTGCGCTAAACTTGATGGAAGATGAAATCGGTGCGGTGATCCTTGGCGGTGAAGAAAAAGTCAAGGCTGGCGCCAGCGTCCGCCGCAAGGGTGCGGTGCTGGATGTACCAGTTGGCGAGGAGCTACTCGGCCGTGTGGTTGACCCGCTCGGTCGGCCGCTGGATGGCGGACCAGCTATCAAGACCAAAAAACGTGGGCTGATTGAGCGCCCAGCCATCGGCGTGATGGGCCGCAAGTCGGTGCACGAGCCGCTGATGACTGGTATCATGTCAATTGACGCCATGTTCCCAATCGGTCGCGGGCAGCGCGAGCTGATCATCGGTGACCGCCAGACAGGAAAGACGGCCATTGCCATCGACACCATGATCAACCAGGCGCGGCAAAAGACCGGCGTGGTCAACGTTTACGTGGCGATTGGACAGAAATTATCAAAGATTGCCCGGTTGGTTGATCGCCTGAAAGAAGAAGGCGTGATGGAACAAACCATCGTGGTGGCGACCAGCCCGTCGGACGCGGCTTCCCTGCTGTATCTGGCACCATATGCTGGTACGGCCATGGGTGAATATTTCCGTGACAACGGCGGCCACGCGCTGATGATTTATGACGATTTGACCAAGCACGCCGTGGCGTATCGTCAGATGTCGCTGTTGCTCCGTCGTCCACCAGGACGTGAGGCCTACCCGGGTGATGTCTTCTACCTACACTCTCGCCTGCTGGAGCGTTCAGCCAAGCTGTCAGATGAATTGGGTGCTGGCTCATTGACTGCCCTGCCGATCATCGAGACGCAGGCTGGCGATATCTCAGCGTACATCCCGACCAACGTGATTTCCATCACCGACGGTCAGATTTTCCTGGAGACTGATCTGTTCTACCAAGGTATTCGCCCAGCGATTTCTGCCGGTCTATCGGTTTCCCGCGTCGGTGGTGCTGCTCAGACTAAGGCGGTTAAATCGGTTGGTGGTAACCTGAAGCTCGGTCTTTCACAGTTCCGTGAGTTGGCATCGTTTGCGCAATTTGGCTCGGATCTGGATGATGCGACCAAGGCGCAAATCGACCGCGGTCAGCGCCTAACTGAGCTGCTAAAACAGTCGCAATATCAGCCGATGAGCGTGTGGGAGCAATTTGTCAGCATCCACGCGGTAACCAGCGGTGCCTTTGACAATGTGCCAGTCGCTAAGATTAAGGAAGCACAAGCTGGTCTGCTGACCCAACTTTGGAACAACGCCAAAGATACTATGCGCGAGCTAAATAAAGGCAACAAGCCAACCGACGAGCAGCTTCAGGTCATCGACGAGGCAACCCAAGTGGCAGCGAAAGGATTTGAGGAGTAATCCATGCCGAGTACTCGTGCGCTGAAAAATCGCATTCGCTCGGTGGATTCGACCAAGCAAATCACCAAGGCGATGCAGTTGGTGGCGGCCAGCAAAATGCGCCGTTCGCAAGAGGCGGACAAGGCTTCAGCTCCCTACACTATGGCAGCCGAGGAGCTGCTGAGTTACCTGGCCAGCCAAGGTGCGACGGATAATCACCCGCTGTTTAAGCGCCGCAAAATTACCAAGCGCCTAATTATCGTCATCGCCAGCGACAAAGGCCTGGCTGGTGCGTATAACACCAACGTCTTGAAGAAATATCTGGAGTTACTCAAGCGTGATGATGAGCGCGGCATTGAGAATTTGACCTTGACAGTTGGCCGCCGAGCTTCACAGTTCGCCTCGCGTCTCAAGGACACTGAAGTGGTCGGTAGTTATGATAATTTGCCAGACCAACCGACGGGGCTGACCTTTCACACGATTTTAAACACCGCCATTAGCATGTTTGAGAACGGCGAGGTTGACGCTGTGACGCTGGTATATACGCGTTTTGTGAATAGCATGGTGCAGACCGCGGAACTGTCACGGTTGTTGCCAGCGGGAACCAAAGCCTTGATCGACCCAAGTGAAGTTTCGAACACGGTTTCCGACGCCAAGTACGAGCCAAGCATCCCAGAAGTACTGGACGCCGTCGCCTACCGTCTGACGGGCGCGCGACTGTTTCAAGCGCTATTGGACGCTCGTGCTAGTGAGCACTCTATGCGGATGATGGCCATGAAGAATGCAACGGATAATGCTTCTGATCTGGTGGACGATCTGACACTGGCGATGAACAAGGCTCGTCAGGGTGCGATTACCCAGGAATTGGCAGAAATTTCCGGTGGAGTGGAGGCGATGGAACAATGATAAAGGAGAACAAGATGGCAAAAGATTTAGGAAAAATTATTCAAATCGTTGGCGTGGTGGTCGATGTGGAGTTTCCACGTGACGTTAAACTGCCGGCAATTTATGACGCGTTGCATGTTAAGAACGGCAAAGAGACGTTGGTGCTGGAAGTAGCGCAGCACCTCGACGAGCACACGGTGCGAACGATTGCGCTGTCGTCGACTGACGGCTTGGCTCGTGGTGCGGAAGTGGTGGCGACTGGTGCGCCGATTTCCGTGCCAGTGGGCGCCGAGACTCAGGGACGCATGTTCAACGTGGTTGGTGAAGCGATTGACGAAAAGCCGCAGCCAAAGGGTAAAACCGCACCAATTCACCGCCCTGCTCCAGATCTGAGCGAGCAATCGAACAAGACGGAGATTTTGGAAACTGGAATTAAGGTTGTTGACCTGATTGCTCCGCTGGCCAAAGGTGGTAAAGCTGGTCTGTTCGCCGGCGCTGGTGTCGGTAAAACCGTCCTGATCACCGAGCTAATCAACAACATCGCCAAGTTCCACTCTGGTAACTCGGTGTTTGCTGGCGTTGGTGAGCGTACTCGCGAAGGCAATGACTTGTACTACGAAATGGAAGAAGCTGGCGTGCTGGACAAGACCTCGCTGGTGTTTGGTCAGATGAACGAGCCACCTGGCGCACGTTTGCGCGTGGCGCTGTCGGGTCTGGCGATGGCCGAAGCCTTTCGTGACGAAGGTAAAGACGTGCTGCTGTTTATCGACAATATTTACCGCTACACTCAGGCTGGTGCTGAGGTATCGGCATTGCTTGGTCGTTTGCCATCTGCCGTGGGTTATCAGCCAAACTTGCAGCAAGAAATGGGTGCTCTGCAGGAGCGTATTACTTCGACGAAAAAGGGTTCGATTACCTCTGTTCAGGCGGTGTATGTGCCAGCCGACGACTTGACCGACCCAGCGCCAGCCACGACCTTCGCCCACCTGGACGCGACTATCGTGATGAACCGTGCCTTGACGGAAATTGGTATCTACCCTGCCGTGGATGTGTTGGATTCGAGTTCCAACTCTCTCGACCCAGAAATCGTTGGCGAGGAGCATTACCGCGTGGCACGCGAAGTTCAGCGAGTGCTGCAGCAGTACAAAGAATTGCAGGACATTATCGCCATCCTTGGTATGGAAGAATTGTCGGACGACCAGAAGCAGATCGTCGCCCGAGCTCGCCGTATCCAGCGCTTCCTGGCGCAGCCATTCCACGTGGCTGAGAAATTTACTGGCAACCCCGGCGTGTACGTCAAGCTGGAAGACACCATTCGTGACGCATCTGACATCTTAGCTGGTAAATACGATGACAAGCCAGAAAGCTGGTTCTACATGGTACAAGGAACCTTGGCTGACCAGGTAGCTCGCGACGCTGAAAGCGCAAAGCAACCAGAGGCAAAGAAGGACTAGCCCGATGAATTTGAAGCTAGTAACGCTCGGTGGTGTCAAGCTGGATGAGATGGTCTACTCGGTGACCATTCCGACGATTGACGGCGAAATTTCGGTGCTGCCGAGTCACGAGCCGCTGGTGACGGTGGCGAGGGATGGCGTCATCACTGTCCGTCGCACCAAGGAGACGCAGGAAGAAGAATTCTTCGCTATCTCTGGCGGTGTGGTGGAAATTGATCAGACGGGCGTGCGGATTTTGGTTGATGAAGCTGATCATGGTGACGACATCATCGAGGCAGAAACCCAGGCGGCACTAGAGCGAGCCATCGCAGCACGCGACAACGCCGACGACCAAATAGAGCGCGAGAAAGCCAAGCAGCTTATCGACCGACACTTAGTGCGGCTAAAGGTAGCAGATTTGCAGCGGCATAAGCGGCGACGCTAGTAGCGATCGTTCATCACATCATTAATGTTGATAGCTAGGCAGGCGATGATTTTACGCATCGTCTGTCTTTTGCTGTGAGGAAATATATTGTCAATCTGATCATGATATGGCCGCAGGAATAAATCTTCGACCTGCTCTTCTGTTGGGTAGGGCGTCTGCTTGCCATATCGTGATAGCGAGCTTAGATATAACGACAAATCTTCGCTAAATTTATATGGGTCGTTTTGTTTCTTTACACTAGTCAGGTCGATAATACGTGGCTGCTGGGTTATATCATAGGCTGTGTTCTTGACTTGAAAATCACCATGATGCAATCCTCGGTCATGGAGCATTATGAGGCTTTGTGCCGCTATACCGAGTGTTAGAGATATACTAGAATCAGCAGGTCTTTGGCGCTCGTTATTTCCCCATAGAATGTTATCACAGCTTGTCACGCCTTGTTCAAACTTTGTTATAGTGCAGATTTTATTTTTGCCCTGCTCATCTTCTTTTCGTAAAAAGCCGATTGGCTCGAATGTTACATGCCCGCCCTCATTGAGTTTTATGGCTGTACGATAATCACGCGTGGCTAGCCATTCAACATCAAAAGGCTTGATGGCAACTGGTTGAGTGCTGAGTATCTCATTATCGCCTAATACAGACAGGTCTGCGAAATGTACTTTTTGTACGCTATTATCGCGTCCTGTTTCGTAATCTTCTCTTGGGTTAAGCATGGCGGCTGTCGTTGAAGAATCTACGGTTTCATGATTGTCAGAAACTAATAACAGATGATCCATTGGTAGTTGCTGTAATCGGGGCGTTAAGCCCTTTGTTGTTTGCTCGGGATTGATAGATGATAATGGAACTCTGCTAATTTCATCCATATTACTATTATACCATAAGCATTATATTTTTTCAAGCAATTTGCGTATAGCGCTAAGACTCTAATTAATACTAATCTAAATAGCGACGTCTTCCGTCGTCTCTTCTCTGTCTTCAGCGATGCCAGAAGTAACAGCCACGAATAGAGACAGAACTACTACAAACCCTGAGATAATGGCGATAGCTTTTGATGTTTCAAATGAAATAGCGTTATTTGTATACACGGATAATGTTGAAAAGGTCTCTATGTCGCTAAAATCAGGCATTGCAAGGCCGCAGATAAATAATGAGATTGACATGACGATAAAGGAAACACGTACTATTGTGGTGAGATGGTCTTTTGATGCATGGCGTTTTTTCACTTGTCGGGAGATGATTGCAAGACAGATACAGCTAACGATAAGTGCCCACGGGCCAAGTAGTGCTAGTACCCAACCGCCGATGCCAGTAATGAATCCGCGTGCGAGCGAGAACCAGATAGCACTTGCCCATAATGCTATAACGATCCATGTGTCTATAGTCTGTTGTTTTTGCAGTTTTTGTTTTTTTGTTGTCATGTCAATAAGTATAATGTGGACGATCGTTGTGTGCAAGTATTGATCGCACCTCGTCGGTCGTCTTGGTATGCATTAGCTGGTCACGCAGTTCTTTGGCGCCGTCAAAGTCGCGGATGTAGATTTTGAAGAAGCGTTTGAGGGTTTCGTAGGGGCGGCCGAGGGTTGATTGGTAGTGGTCAAAGAGGTCAAGGTGGTAGTATAGTAAGGCAATCAGTTCAGTTTTACGATGGGCAGCTAGCCTATCCTCTGCCTCCTCGACTGGGGATAGTTCAACTGCCCTCCTAAAGCAAAACGGATCGCTGAAAATTCCCCGCCCGATCATGATGCCGTTGAGGCCTGGGTGATCTGCAAATAGCTCCTCGCCGTGAGCGCGGTCGCGGATGTCCCCGTTGATGGTCAAGAGCGTTTGTGGGGCGATTTCGTCACGTAGTTTGATAATGTCGTCGATGAGCTCGTAATGCGCCGGGACTTTGCTCATTTCTTTTTTGGTGCGCAGGTGGATGGTAAGGTTGGCGAGGTCTTGCTGCAGCAATGTCGTCAGCCACTCGCGCCATTCGTCAACGTAGGTGTAGCCCAGCCGTGTTTTCACACTAACTGGCAGCCCGGCAGTTTTGGCAGCGGCGATGGCGGCGATGGCGACGTCGGGTTGGCGAATCAGTGCGGCACCGCCTGATTTGATGGCGGATTTGGCGGGACAGCCCATGTTGATGTCAATGCCGTCAAAGCCGAGCTCCATGCAGTGAGCGGCAAATTGCTCCATGTCGCCCGGCTCACCGCCCCAGATTTGGGCGACTAGCGGATGTTCGTCGTTGGTCTTGATCAGCCGCCCAGCGATAGCCTTGTCGCCAGCATGCACCCAACCAGTGGCATTGGCAAACTCCGTGAAAAACACGTCGGGCGCGCCTGCTTGCTTGACGACATGGCGAAACACCACGTCAGTGACGGCTTCCATGGGTGCCAAGATGAAAAATGGCTGCGGTAGGTTGTCCCAAAATGATGTCATCTCTGTTATTTTACCATACAAAGGAGAAAACCCCTCACTCTCGCCTTTGAGAATGAGGGGCGTTGGTGGGCTCAAGCGGTTCTGCTCGGAGTTGATCTCGACGGTGAGAAAAACTGCCACGAGTGAATCTCGCGAACCCGGGGAAGGAGAGATGACACGCCATTGTGCCATCTCAGTGGATGTGACGGGAGTCGAACCCGCGAGACGGTGGACTTCGAATGCCCTGTCTCCCTACCTGGCACACCCTGGCAACTCTATCTTGAAAACATTGGGACCTCGGTATATATAGCGGTATTCATACCTTGTTTTGTATAACATAGTACGCCTTTGTACTGTGTTGCACAAAACTGAGGAACCAATGAAACTCGGGCGGAGTTGCGGAACACCCAAGTCTTTTCGCTTACATACGGCTTCACACGGGTGATGAGTCCGTGTGACTGCGCATGCAACCGCGAAGCGGACACAGCGGGACTCGAACCCGCAGCCTCCCGTTACGTCGACACCGTTGTCGACGCGGGCGCTCTGCCGATTAGAGCTATATGTCCTGTGATTCTTTTCTGGCTGGGGAATCTGACCCAGTGTGGGCGGACGGACGCCCTTTGTTGACCGTGGAGGTCAGCGGTTTCGGGGTCGCACAAACCCCGACCGTCGATAAAACACAGAAGAGCTTACTTCTTCAGTTCACCCTTCTGTGCTGCACGGGCCTTGCTGCCCATGGGGCCCATCTGGCGCGCAGCGAAATCATTCATTTCGCGCTCCGTACGCGTGGCATCGCCACGCTGGACTGCTTCGGCTGCCCGCTGGTAGGCGGCCGCCGAGCGATCCTCAAAGAGACTCATAGGGTTTCACCCCCTCCCCGCCGAAGTATCGGCGATAGAAAAGAGCTAACTCCCCTGTCGAACCATGCTTTTGTGCGAAGCATGGTCAGGACTTGGTGTCATTCGCGACACCTCATCGAAGAGCTAGCTCCACGAATAAAAGCTAATAAATATCATAACACGAACTGTAAAAAATAGCAACAATATATGGAGAATAATTTATATTTCTTCTGTCAATAAATCCTTTTCGAACTGCACCATGCCTTTGTAGTCTGTGGAATACCTAGAGATGTCTGGCAGGTCCAGAGTGGTGATTTTACGCCAGACGACGCCGATGAGCCGCGCAAATTCAGCTAATTCCTCCTCGGAGAACGTATCTTCCAGACTGAGGATATCGCCGGTTTTGGTGTCTGGTTCGACGAACTGCAGGCAGGCGCCGGTGAAAGTGAAATTGCCATAATCACGTGATGATTTGACCAAGAGCTGGTAGAACATCAGCTGCTGGCGGTATTTGTGGAGCTTGATTTTTTCATAATCAGACGTGCCCTTCCAGGAGTGCGACGGCTTGCCGGTCTTGTAGTCGGTGACGTAGATAGTCTTCGCGGTTTTGTCTATATCGACCAGGTCTAGCTTTCCTGTCAGCTGCGCTTGGCTGACGAAGGAATTTTGATTGGCAAAATTAAGTTCAGCCAGCTGCTGCTGGGTGAAGCTGCTTTGCTTGGCGTCCAAAAAAGCAGCCAGGACTGATTGGCCTTTGTCCGTGAACAGCTTAGTGTCATCTGGCGATAGGTGTTGTGCTGCCAAGGTTTGAGCATACAAGCGCATAATCTCTGGGCGTGGCGGCAAGTTTCCGTCTGCGACGAACATATCGTGTAGCTGCTGTAGACAGGTATGAACAGCGGTTCCGTAGGCAGCGGATGGGCTTTTGGCTTGCGGGAAATGGAGTAAATTATTTAACAAAAATCCTTGAGGTCCGCCATGTGAGACGTCCAGGAAATTGTTCAGATGGGTGGCGGACAGTTTGTAGTGCTGTAAGATTGGCGCCAAGATCTCCTGTAGGGTTGTGCCGTGTGGTTCAGTCAGTCTGGCGTGCCAGTCGGTGAGCAGCGTCTCGGTCGCGTCAGCAGTCTCGAAGGTGTCGATGGTTGATGTATCTAGCTGTAGCGAGCTTAGGAAGCTGGCGATCAAGTTGTCTTTACCGCTAGTGTCTGTGAGGCTGTGACTGATGTGCAGGGTTTGCTTGGCGCGAGTCATGGCGACGAAGAATAGACGTAGGCGCTCATCGTAGTTGTTGCCTGCTGGTTGGAGCTGTAGGTTAGCTGGATAGCGGATGAGCCGACTGCGCGCACGGACTTTCTCGCCCCACATGTTGTCAGTCGCGCCGATGATGAATACGTGCGGAAATTCCAAGCCCTTTGACTTGTGGGCGGTCATGAGATTGATTGAACCTGATTTGTGCTCGGCAGCTGGTCTGATGCTGGTGAGGCGAGTCTTGGTCAAATGGTGGAGATCGATAAACTGGAGAAGCTGTGTCAAGGTTGGCGTTGCTTCGGTGTAATGGTCACGTAATTTCTGGCGCAAGGTGCGCAGTGCTTCTAGGGTGGTGAGGTAGACTTCTGGGTCTGACTGTAATTTGTCTGGTGAAAAGTAGTAGGTATAGAGGGCGCGGTTGGTGGCGGTTTCAGTGAGGCCTAGTAGCTCGTCGATGTGCTCTTCGAGCGTGAGGTTAGGAACATTTTTGGCTTGTTCTAGTAGCCACTGAGCTAATGGTTCGAATGTTGTTTGGGCAAGCATGGCTTCGAGCCAGAACTGTCGGTTGCGCCAGGCGGCTAGACTTAATTTCCAGATGTCAGTGGCGGTGAAGTCAAATGCTGGATGCGCCAGTAGCTCTGGCAGTAAGCTGTTGGCGTTGGTTAGGTCGTTGTTGTGAAGTGAGACAACGATGCGGGCTACGAGCTCCAGCGCTTTGATACTGTCTAGTTCCAGGATATCGTCATGATGCTCATAGTTGACGCTGATGTTATTTTGATACAGATGAGGCAAGAGTTCAATCAGTTCATGATGCCGGCGGGATATGACGGCGATGTCTTCGGGCAGCGTGCCTGAGGTGATGAGTTTTGCGATTTGCTTAGCGATGCCCGCCCTTTCGTCCAGCGGCGTCATGAAACGACTGAGGTTCACCGTGGCGCCTGATGATGAGGCGTGAGCAGTGAGTTGTTTGGATAGGTCGGGAATGGTGTTTTCCAAGCGGTCGCTACCTTGGGTGATGACGCTGCGGGCGGTGGTGAGGATTTGCTCTGCCGAACGGTAGTTGTCGGTCAGGACGATGACGGCTGGGTCATGATAGTGCTGACGGAAGCGCTGGATATTGCCGACATTGGCGCCTTGGAAGCTAAAAATGGCCTGGTCGTCGTCGCCGACTGCCATGATGTTTGGCTCAGGCTCGTCGCCAGTCAGATTGAATAATAGTTGTAGTTGTGCTAGGTTGGTGTCCTGAAATTCGTCAACCATGATGAACTGGTATTGCTCTTGGAGGTTGGCGCGCAGATCTGGCTGGTGTTTGCAGGCATCTAGCACATTTAAAATCATGTCGTCATAGTCAAACAATCCGCGCTGTGCCAGCGCACTGCGGTACTGGTCGTACACGTGAGTGGCGGCGCGCAGTTTAGCAATTGATTCACTGTCTTTTAATATGAATTCCCCTGCTGCATTCTTCTTGCACCACACATTTTTCCAGGCGGTGATGGGTTTGGTGCTGTCATTCTCCAAGGCTTCTTGTGCGGCATTGGCCATGCTGAGTGCTAGCACATTGGCGTACGGCGTGATGGATGTCGGCAGGGGCTGTGGGGTGATAGCTGCTGCTATTTCTGCAACGTTGGCAAAGGTCGGGATGGTTGATTTTTTGATGGTGGTTTGGAAAAGCTGCGCGATGGCCTCAGAAATTTCTGTGATTGTTTGCTCCACATCGTCCAAAATATGTTGTATTTCTTCAGAGGTCAGACCGTTGCTTTTGAACTCGGAAATGGTTTTGAGCGTTTCTTTGAGGTAGATAAATTCATCATTGTTCGTTACCTTGAGTGGATTATCCCAATCCATGCTTTCGAAAATTTCTTGTAGAATCTGTTGCTGCGTCAGCTCGTCAGTTGGCTGCCGGTCTGCACCACGGAAGAAATATTGCCGGTTGGTGTTGATGATTTCTGAGCCGAAGCTGTGGAAGGTGTGAATGGCGACTTTGTAGGCATCTTCGCCGATGATTTGTTGCAAGCGCTGGCGCATATTGACCGCACCCGAATCAGTAAAGGTCAGGCATAAAATATTGCTTGGCAGGGTATCAGTTTGGCGCAATATGTGGGCAGCTCGCATGCTCAAGAGCTCAGTTTTGCCAGTGCCAGGACCCGCGATGACCAACAACGGTCCGTGAATTTTGTCGACAGCAGAACGTTGATTGGTGTTGAGGTTGGTGTAGCGTGTAGAAAAATCCATACTTACAGTATACGCGTGCGATTGAAAATGGTAAAATAAAGCCATGAAGCCTACAGTGACCGCGTCGGAGTTGGAAGCATTAATCAGTGAAGCCTTTGATGTTGATGTCTCAGTAAAGCGATTTATCTTGCCGTTGTCTGATGTTGGCCGTACAGCGCAGGCGACGGTATTTATGGCATCGAACAATCAATTGCTACTCTATTTGCGCGCGTCGTCTAACATGACGCTGGCGGATGTCAAGAAGATAGCAATGCGCATGGGACTCAGGCTGGACGAGTTCTATCCGCCGAAATATCAACCGGATTATTTTGATATCCTTGGTCGCCAAAAATTTCAAGAAGTATTCCCTGGCATGACAGTACAGTCAGAGGAAGATTTGATTTTCTACCGAACCTTGGCGCCGTATAACCCTGCCCTGGCAGTGGTTTCAGAGATCAAAAATGGCGAAATCCATCAGTTTGACCCTGATGTTCACGGCGAATGGCGAGTGGGTGCACGGTTTGCCTACAGGAAGGTCCGCGCCAAGTAATGAACGGTTACTGGGAAATTATTCGTCGTAATTTGTTTTCGCCGATTGTTATTGCGATTTTCCTGCTGGCGGGCGCGTTGATTTATGCTCGGGAGTACCGCGATGCGTGGTTCATCTCGGTGGTGATTGTGGTAAATTCGTTGATTGGTATCATCCAGGAAATTCGCGCTAAGCGAGCGCTTAAAAAGTTAGAGTTGATGAGTCAACCGCGAGCACGGCTATTGTCGGCTGATGGTTCTGTGACGGAAGTGGCCTATGATGCGTTGCAGGTTGGCGACAAGATTCAACTGATCGCTGGCGATGAGGTGCCAGCAGATATAGAGATGCTGGAGGTCAAAGGGTTGGAATTAAACGAAAGTATGTTGACTGGCGAATCAGCGGCGGTAGAAAAAAGCGTCGGCGACGCGGCTTGGGCGGCGACTACTGTCTTGGCTGGCTCTGGCGAAGCACGCGTGACGGCAGTTGGCGCGGACACAAAAGCCGGTGCCATTAGCCAAGTGCTGAAGCAGTACAAGCCAGAGCTAACTCCCCTGCAGCGGGCGATTCAGCGCGCCATTAGCTTTTTGACGTTTGGTGCCTTTGGGCTGGCAGCGTTGATTTTCATCGCTTACATGACATCTGGTCAGGACTCGGTGCAGATATTGAAAATCATCACCTCGGCGGCCGTGACCGTTGTGCCAGAGGGTTTGCTGCTGGCAAGTTCATTGCTCTTGGCATTTGGTTCGATCAAATTAGCGCAAGCTAGAGTCTTGCCACAAAAATTGTCAGCTATCGAAGCCATGGCGCTGCTCAACTTGTTGTGTGTCGACAAAACCGGCACGCTCACCAGTGACGAAGTGACGTTGGAAAAAATCGTTGCTTTGGGTAGTGGCGATCAATCAGACGAAATGCTTTCGAAAATTGTCGCCTTGATCGCGGAGCAAACCAGTGGTGGCAATATCACTGGTCAAGCTATCTTGGAAGCAGCCACGCCGCTCAAGGACGCCAAGATTATTGACGTTATGGCGTTCTCGTCTGCGCGCAAAATGGCGGGTCTGCGGTTTGAGTCTAAAGGCAAAATTCGCACAGTCGTCATGGGCGCGCCAGAATTTGTGACGGAATTAGCGCCAGTTGATGCAATGGGTCAGCGTCAAATTAACGAATGGGCTGACGCGGGTCTGCGTGTATTGCTACTGGCTGAGTTTGATGATTCTCGGAGCGCTTTGAAGGACTTGCCTGCTAGGTCTGGCCGTGCCATCGGTGCGGTGATTTTGCGCAATGCGCTGCGCGATGGTGTTCAGAAAACTGTTCAATTTTTGCAAGACCAAGGCGTCAGCATCCGGGTGATATCTGGCGACAACCCACGGACGGTGCAGTTCATCGCCTCGGCGGCTGGCATCAATAATTCTGACAAAGCCATCACTGGTGCGGCGCTGGCTGCGTTGAGTGACAAAGATTTTATCAAGGCAGCTGACGAACACGTCATATTTGCCCGAGTGCATCCAGAGCAAAAGGAGCGGTTGATTGCGCATTATAAAAATCAGGCCCTGTTCACCGGCATGGTTGGTGACGGTGTCAATGACGCGCTGGCGCTCAAAAAGGCTGATCTTGGCGTGGCCATGCACGCGGGCGCACCAGCATCGCGTCGCGTGTCAGATATTATCCTATTGAACAATTCATTTACGTCTCTGCCGCTCGGTATGCGGCTAGGCAACCGAATCATGCAAGCGATTGAGGTGATCGCTACCCTGTTCTTCCACAAAATTATCTATGGCGTGGTTCTGTTAATGTGTACGCTGTCGCTGGGCATGCTTTATCCATATCAGCCGCGTCACATCACCTTTATGAATATTTTCCTGGTGACGCTGCCGACTTTGATGTGGACATTTTTCCCGCCTGTGCCAAATCACCGCATCAATCCTCGCTTGTTTTGGCGTCATACGCTGATGAGCGTGATGCCCATCGCGCTGATCACGGGTCTAACAGTGGCGTTTACCTATTGGATTGGCTCTGCCGTCTTCCCTGATCGTCCGGAGGAAGTTGCCACCATGACGGTACTGACGGCGACGTTCTATGGCGTTTATCTGGTATTTTTGGTCGGACCAATGTTGGGCGTCACCTTGACGCGGAACGCCAGAAAAGCACGCTTGCTATACATGCTGGCAGTGAGTATTGTGGCGGCTGGTAGCTTTGGCATCGGTCCACTCCGCCGATTCTTTGACTTTACCAAGCCAGACATCATCGTCCTGTTGCCAGCGCTTGGTGTCATCGTCCTGGCGGCAATCTTACAGTGGTGGCTCGCACTGCGCGCTGGCATAAAAGTCAGATCTTCGCGGTCTTAATGCGACACTCTGTCTAACACAACCAGATTCTCAATGTGTGGTGTGCGGGGGAAGAAATTATAGCCCTGATGATGCACGATGTGATAGTTCTCACTGAGCAAAGCAACGTCTCGAGCCTGGGTAACGGGATTGCAACTTAGGTAAACGATGCGTGGTGGTAATTGTTCCAACAAGCGGTCGACGACGTCTGTATGCAAACCGGCACGTGGCGGATCGACGATGATGAGATTGTCGGGGTGGATATAATCAAGGGCTTGTTCACTGGCTGCCAAGACGGCTTTTGCATTATTTTCGCGTCCCAAAGCGTGAATATTTCGCTGCATTTCCTGGACAGCATGTTCGTTGATTTCCACCAGAGTAACCTTTTCCCCACCAATGGTGAGGCCGATGGTGCCAACGCCCGAATACATGTCAACAGTTGATAGAGCGTTATTTGACTCTACTGACGCGGTACGAATCCACGCTGCCATGTCGGTGAGTGCCTGCTCATATACTGGCAAATTGACCTGGAAAAATCCTTCAGCGACATAGCGAAACGGAACGCCTAGTATCTCGTCGGTGAGAACGGTGTCACCAAACGCCGCTAGCCGTTCGGTGATGATACTGGCGGGGCTTTTGGGGTTAGAATAGATGATTTCGCCGCCTTGGGCTGACAGTGCGGCTGCTTCTTCGGCGGTGATGATATTTTCCAAGCGATCTTTGAGGTACAATTGCCAAATGCACTTTCCTGACCGGCTGCATCTGATGAGTACTGTTTTGAGGTTGCGTGCGGTGACTGGTTTGGTACGCAGTAAGTCGCGAATTTCTACGGCTAGTGTGTTGATCTCGGGACGAGCGAGTGAGGTGCCGTCGACGGTGATTTTGCCCTTTGAGCCGCGCCGGAAAAACGCCAAATCAAGGGTGTCGGCCTCCGACTCCGGGTCCGTGTCGCTGTACCAGCTGTATTCAACTTTGTTACGATACACCAGTTGCTGCTCGTCCGTATAGACCGTCGGCGCAGTCGGCAAGGTAACGTGATGTAGTTCAAACGCTTCGGCGATTAGCTGGGCTTTGTATTGCTGCTCTGCTGAAAAGTTCATAATTTGCCAGGGGCTGGTGCTGAGGTAACTGTCTGGATCGACCGGAGTGATGCGCTCAGGACTGGCGTGATGGACCTCAGTTACGACGCCTTCGACGAACTTTGATTTTTTCTTGGTCACCCTGATAGTCACTTGTTCGCCTGGCAATCCACCCCATACAAATGCTTTACGGCCATCTGCCAGCGTGCCGATGGTCTGGCCACCGCCAACGATGTTTTCTAGGGCTAAGGTTGCAGTCTGCGCTTTCTTCATTGCCCTATTGTACCCCAAACCAAGCGCATTTGGAAAATAGCCAAACGCTAGATAATATATAATTAGAAATCACAATTCTCAGCGGCTGGTGCTGGCGTGTTCCACCACATCGCCAGGATGCCTTTGCCAACGCGACATTTGGTGCCGTTGGCTCGGTACATTAGTAACCCATAGCGATTGTCGGGGCTTTTATTGACGGTGTATTCGTAGTGTTTGCCGCGCCAGTCCGTCGGTAATTCTTTGAGATATTTTGGTACTAGTAGTGGGTTGAGCTCGCCAGCGTCGCACGTCCGGTTGGTCGCCGAGCTGTATTTACTGCAGGACGCAGGCCACGGATATTCTCCATTTTGGCTGTAATATTCTTCGACGGCGTTTTGGATGGTTAATAATTCAGTCTTGCTTTCATTGTTAATGGCGTCTTCGCGGGCAGCGCGCCACGCTAGACCACCGAGGGTCATCAAGATGCCGAGGACCAAGACGACGACCAATACTTCGACGATTGTAAAACCATAGTGTTTATGCATAGTTTGATTATACGGCGGTGTTGGCGGATTGGCAAGCTTGGTATCTCTGCCCTGATGTGGTACAATGTTACACGTAGTTGCGCTCACGCGTTGCTCATGTTGGGCCGTCGCCAAGTGGTAAGGCACCAGGTTTTGGTCCTGGCATTCGGGGGTTCGAATCCCTCCGGCCCAGCCACATTGTATATTAACCGTCTAGCCAGAAGTGGTTGGGCGGTTTTATTTTTCTTTTGCCTCTTACGCTTGTTATTCTATGATATTATTACAGGGTCTATAATAAAGGTATTGCATGGCTGGTGAAGTTATTAACAGAAAGGAAAAAGATGGAAATCAACAAAGTCGCGCTAAAAGCATTTTATGATCTTCATAAAGAAGACTATCTTCGGCGACGGTATTCTGGCGATGCTAAGCTGTGGGATGAATTATATAAATGGGATATTCTGCCTCGTCTCAATAAGGAGTTGGCGCAGTACCAATCAGTTACTAAAGAGTCAGTTGCAGAGGTTGCGCGCATCCTGACACACCACACAAGTACTAGTAATTTTGCTAATTGGCGGGATATTGATGATTTGAAAGATTTTTTGCAGCGCCCGAATGCTCACGCTGTCATTAATGAGCTATGGCGTGCAACGCCTGAGTCTGTCGATCAGAATATTGATAGCGCTGGGGCGATGACACAATTCTTGATGTCAGACAAAAAATTTGCTCCATCCACTTGGGCTTACCTGCTCGCAGCGCGTGACTGTCATTCATTTGCGCTCTACCGTGATGTAGTCATGAAACAGGTCGCTGAAATATGTGGTATAGATAAGCCCGCTGCCGTATCTCAAGGTAAAAAGTACGCCCTAGTGAATGATACAGCACTATATTTAGGTGAGCTAATGCAGCGTGATGTTTCTGAAGAGTCATATATACAGGCACTGAACGGTCAGGACTTTTTGTGGGTTGTGCTGATGTATAGCGAAGACTAGATGATATTATCTTAGCCCTTACTCCTCCTCGTAACATACTTATGCCATTCAGAGACGACAATCGGGATGATGAATGATATCAGGCTGATGATGATCATGTCGCTGAGGGCGACGTGTGCGATGTGGAGGATTTCACCAAGTGGGCCGAAAAAGACTAGAATTTGCAGAACGATAGATAGGCTTATGCCAGCGTAGAAACTCTTGTTCATGACTTTTAGGCGCTTCAGGAGCGACTCGTCATCAGAGCGAGCGTTGAACGCATTTGCCCACTGGCTGACCACCAGCGTGATGAAGGCCATGGTTTGAGCGTATGCGTGTCCCTGCCGCTGCTCAAAGAAGATGTAAACCGCCAGGGCGATGGCCGACATAGTGCCGGCGACGATAACCATTCGCCAGACCATCATGTGGTTCAAAATTGGAGCATCTGGCTTTTCGGGCGGACGGTTCATAATTCCCTTCTCTGTTGGCTCTAGGCCAAGCGGGATGACCATTGAGGTGTCGGTGACTAGGTTGACCCACAAGATTTGTACTGGCTCCAGCGGCGTTTTGATACCAATCAGCAGCGCACCAACCATAGTAATGAGCTCGCCGGTGTTGGTCGATAGTAGGTAGAACAACATACGGCGAACATTGGCGATGATAGTTCGCCCTTCGCGCATGGCGTCGATGATAGTCTTGAAATTATCGTCCAGCAAAATGATAGCTCCAGCGTCACGCGCAATGTGCGACCCCGAACCCATAGCCACGCCAATGTGAGCATTGCTAAGCGCTGGCACGTCATTGACGCCGTCTCCTGTCATGGCGGTGATGTGATGCTTTTTAAGGATAGTGAGCAAGCGGTATTTTTGTTCGGGGATGACGCGCGAAAAGACTTTGGTCCGCTCGACGATTGGGTCAAGCTGCTCATCTGTTAGTTTATTCATCTGTCGGCAATCGAACACCTCGTCGCGGTCCTTGACCATGCCTAGTTGATGTCCGATTTGGTAGGCTGTTTCAAAATGATCGCCAGTGATCATGCGTACGGACACGCCGGCCTTCAGAGCAGCGCGAATTGCCCGAGGTGCTTCTGGACGCAAGACGTCACTGACTGCCACAAAGCCTTCAAAGGTTAATTTCTTGCCTTTCAATTCGTAAAATTCATGAACTGGATGTGCTGACGTGTAGGACGCCAGGCCGATGACTCGCTGTCCCTTGGCAGCGAATGCTTCCAGGGCTGCTAGAGCTTGTTTTTTGACAGCGGCGGTTACTTTGCAGGCTGCCAAAATCTGCTCAGGCGCACCCTTGAGGTATAGCTGAAAATCCTTGCCATGATGCCACACGGCGGCGGACATACTGAAATCTTGATTGAACGGTATGTCACGAAACGGCGAATTTTTAACTTGAACGCCATGTTTGCGCACAAATTCTTCCAACGCAATATCAAGCGGATCGTGGCTTTTGGCGTCACCGCGGTTGATCGTGCGGGCGATGATGTCGATGATGGCTGTGTCATTAGGCGACCAAGTTTCTTGGACGGTCAATTTGTTTTTAGTCAGCGTGCCAGTTTTGTCTGTGGCGATGGTGGTGATGACGCCGATGGTCTCGATGGCGCGCATCTGATGCACTAACGCTTTTTTTGCGGCCATCCGCCGCATCCCCAAGACCAGCACCACGGAAATCGCAATCGGCAAACTCTCCGGTACGGCGCTCACCGCTAGTGCCATAACAAAGCGCAGACTCTCTAGTACATCCATGCCGCGCAGCAAGCTCAGCCCAAAAGCGACGAGGGCGATGGCCGAGACGGCGGCGATGACTCTGGTGATGAGGGTGTCGATTTTTCGCTGGACTGGGCTTTGAGTTGATTCGCGCTTTGAGAGCATGGCGAGATTGCCAAATTCAGTCTGATTGCCAGTGGCGACGACCACTCCGGTGCCAGTGCCGCTGACGACGAATGAGCCTTGAAACAACATGTTGGTTTGCTCGTACATTTCTTTGGTGCTGGTGAGCGCGTTGGTTTGTTTGGAGATTGGCAGTGATTCACCGGTCAGTTGCGCCTCGTCCACCCGCAAGTTGGTGCTACGGATGAGGCGGATGTCGGCGGGGACTTTCTCGCCCTCAGCCAGCGAGACGACATCGCCCGGAACCAGCTGGCTGGCGTCGACGCGCGTGGTACGATTGACACGATGAACATCGACCTTTTGAGCGT
>CAUPXC010000009.1:0-24781 GCA_963514965.1 uncultured Candidatus Saccharibacteria bacterium
TGGCGGATGATTCTGGCAAGGTCAAGGCCGTTTGGTTCAATCAGCCGTACCGCGAATCGCAGCTGAGATCCGACGCTGAGTTCATGTTTTCTGGCCAATTTGGTATGCAATATAACAGCTATCAGATCAGCAATCCATCCGTCGAACTTGCCAGGCCAACTAATACATCCGACATCCACCATACGTCAGGCATTCATCCGGTCTATAAATCCATCAAAAATCTCCGCCCAAAAACCGTGCAGGATTTGCTGAAAAATCTGCGTCCCATCATGGAATTTTTGCCCGAAACTTTGCCGGAGCACATCGTCCAGCGGCAAAAGTTAGTCAGCCGCGCCGAAGCCGTCAAGTTCCTTCACGCGCCGAACGATCATCAGGAAATTGCCCGCGGTCGTGAGCGGCTGGCGTTTGAAGAATTGTTTGAGATGATCTTGGCAGCGCAGTTTAATAAGCAAGAGCAAACCAAGTTGACTGGTTGGCATATCCCGTTCAATCAGCCGGTCGTTAAGCAATTTGTTGAGCAGTTGCCGTTTCCCTTGACCAACGCGCAGCGCCGCGCCGCCTGGCAAATTTTGCAAGATTTGGAGTCGGAGCATCCGATGAACCGCTTGTTGCAGGGTGATGTCGGCTCAGGCAAAACCGTGGTCGCCGGGCTGGTGGCGGCAGAAGTGACGCAGGCTGGCTTTCAGACGGCCATCATGGCGCCAACGGAGATTTTGGCGACTCAGCACGCCAAAACGCTGGATGAATTATTGTCGCCATTTGGCGTGTCGGTGGCACTGCTAACGGGACACGTCAAGGGCGCTCAGCGGCGGCAGCTGCTGGACAATTTAGCAAATGGCAACATCAATGTGGTGGTTGGTACCCACGCGCTGATTCAGGAAAAAGTGGCGTACCACAAGCTGGGGTTTGTGGTGATTGACGAACAGCATCGGTTTGGCGTCAAGCAGCGGCAGGCGTTGCTGCAAAAAGCGGACTACATGCCGCACCTGCTTAGTATGACCGCCACGCCGATCCCGCGAAGTCTGGCGTTGACGTTGTATGGTGAGCTGGATATTTCGATTTTGGATGAGCTGCCAGCTGGGCGTCAGCCAATTCAAACGAAAATCTGGTCGCCAGCCTCAGCGCCGAAGCTTTATGAAACCATTGACCATGAGTTAGCCCAGGGCCACCAAGCCTATGTCATTTGCCCGTTGATTGATGATAATCCCGACAATGACAAAAAGTCGGTTGAGACGGAATATCACAAATTAGCGAAAACGATTTTCCATCATCGTCGCCTTGGGCTGCTGCATGGTAAACTGCCGCCGGAGGAAAAAGCGGCGGTTATGCAGCGGTTTGCGGAGGGCGATATTGACATGTTGGTGAGTACCACGGTGGTGGAAGTCGGTGTTAATGTGCCGAATGCCACGGTCATGCTCATCGAAAATGCTGATCATTTTGGACTCAGCCAGCTCCATCAGCTGCGCGGTCGGGTTGGGCGCGGCCAGTATCAGAGTTTTTGTCATTTGATGATGTCGGGTCATGATAAGCCGAGCCAGCGCCTCAGGGAAATTGAGAAATCTCAAGACGGCTTTTACCTGGCGGAAGTTGACTTGAAATTGCGCGGTCCTGGCGAGATTTACGGACGAGCGCAGCATGGCGCGCTGAACCTGAAAATTGCCTCACTGAGCGATACGCCGCTGATCGCCCGTGCGCAAACGGAGGCCGAGCGCTTTGTCAAAGAGGGGCAGGATTTGTTACAATATAACCATCTGGCGCGTGCCGTCAGTCGCTATCAGCGATTAACCATTTTGAATTAATATGTATGCAGGAACAACAATTAGAGATGGCTCTGGTCGATTTATCGGTGTTCATCAAAAGATAGATCGAGTGGCCAGGCGACATCTGACGCCAATGCTGCCTGATTGGTGCGAATTTCCTGATGTTAAAAATATCTTGCATTTTGAAGGCAAAAACGGTCCTGACGGCGTCAAGCGCAAAAGTCCTGCCGTTGACGAACCGTGGCATTTCATCAACCCAGACGACCCGAACGACACGGCGCTGTTGGACATGATCGACCAGCATATTGATAATCTAGCGAAAGCGCTGCAAAAACATAATTCTGAACGAGCCGCCTTTGAGGCAGCGTGGATGGCACACGCCATCACCGATGGTCTGACGCCGGCGCATCATTTTCCGCTGGAGCACGCCATGCAGGAGCTGCGCGGCGGCGAAGGTCTGGAGACACGAACCTCAATTCTCAAGAAAAATGTCATGAAGGGTGATACGGGGATTGAGCTCATCAAAAACAACTGGAAGTTTTGGGGTGCTAAAGGCATGATGACCATGCATGTGGCGTTTGAAGCGGGTGTAGCAAGTGTGGTGGCCTATCCGCGCTTTAAGGACGCCGTACCGAGTGAATTTGAGATTTTGCAGGTCAAGCAGCAAGGTTATCGAGAATATTATCTAGAGCAAGTTCACGCTGTGGCCGATCTAAAAATGTATGACAATTTTGGTAAAAACGGCTGGACGACCGATTTGGCGCGGCAAACCAACCATGAACTGATGCCAATCATCATCAAAGCCGTCATGCTGGGCTGGCTAGCGTCGGTTTGGAAACTTGAGGCAAAGCGGTGAGAGTGCGCATCATCGCTGGGGAATTTGGTGGACGATTTATCCAAACGCCGCCAGGTTCAACGACACATCCCATGGGCGAACGGGTCCGTTCAGCGATGTTTAATTCACTGGGCGAAACAGTCCGCGGTGCGCGGGTTTTGGACGCTTTTGCCGGCTCTGGCGCCATTGGTTTGGAGGCGCTCAGCCGTGGTGCCGAGTCGGTGGTTTTTGTGGAGCGAGACCGGGTTGCGCAGCGCGTGATCGCCGAAAACATAACTAATTTGGGCGTCGATGAACAATCTATTGTAATAAAAACAACGGTATCAAATTGGCTGGAAAGCATGAGCGTAACAGAGAAGTTCGATATCATTTTTGCCGATCCGCCATATCATAACCCTCAGTTTTCCACAGTTTCGCGACTAATGGGGCTTCTCAAACCAGGTGGATGTATGATATTATCACACCCAGGAATAGGTGAGGTGCCAGTTCAAAACGGAATTGTTGTGGTGGACAATCGTAGTTATGGGGAGGCGCACCTCACCAAGTTCCTACGATTGAGATAAACTAACAGGTCTCAATAAAGCGTTCTGATATTTGTCAGGACGTTTTTTGTTGTATGGAAAAACCCGCTAGAAGTAGAGAGCTAGCGGGTTTTTCTGTTTTTGCTCATTGTTCCTCTTATAGAGCATGCCTGACGTGTGATCTAGACATGCTGTTGAGATGAATAATGGCACATTAACAACGCAATTCAAGCTTCATTTATTACAGTGATACGTCATCCGGAGAAAGTATTGAAATTAGTCTCGACGGAGATGCCGTTCGCAGTAAGAACCAGGAGCTTCGCTTTGGCCCAACAACAAACGGTAAACAGAGTGCTGCGGTTCTGGCCATCCTTAAAGTTTTGAATACTCAGTCCAGAAAAACGCAAAACTAAAGTATATGCTCACATAGTTACACATTCATACTCGCGTAATATGAAAAATGAGCTAAGAACCGCAGCACTCTGTTTACCAAGCATAACAATCAAAAGGAGAAAAAATGAAAAAGCTTAACATTGAAACTATCAAAACTATCGTAATCACTATCTTGATCACAGGCATGATCGCTTTTATCGGCGGTATGCAATATCAGAAGTCTCAAACCGAGCAAGTGAAGTCTGAGGCGGCTACTATCGTCAAGAACGTGAAAGTCGAAGTGTCAAAACAGTAGCGATGACGAAGCGGCAGTCATCGCCTGACGAAATAGCCGCATCAAAAAAGGTTGAAGTCTCGCCTACACCTCAAAAACCTGCTGTGGAGGCAGCGCGTGTAGGCAGCTGCGAAAGATTTCAACCTTTACTTGAAAAATACAATTGGGACGTGCGAACCATGAAGGCTATTATGCAGGCTGAGAGTTCGTGTAATGAAAATGCTACAGGCGATACAAACCTGACATTTACACAAAATGGCCGAACGTATGGCTATTCGGTTTCTCTATTCCAGGTGAGGATCTTGCCTGGTCGAGAAGCTTGTGATTCGCACAACCCAGAAGTGAATATCGAGTGCGCCTACAAGGTTTGGAAGTCGCAAGGCTACAAAGCCTGGTCGGTGTATACGAATGGTAAATATTTGCGCTATGCGCAGGAGGGTTGATAAATGGATGATCCATTTACGATTTGGGTACAAGACCTTGTGCCAGGAATGACTGCTCGAACCATCATAAAAGATGAGCAACGCGTCATAGAGTTTGATTTGATGGGTCATGCAAAGGCTATTGTTGGCGTCGGAATACATAGCGATGGCAAAAAATGGGCTACAATCTACGAACACGAAGCTGAGAATGATTTGCAAGAGAAAGTCTTGCTGCAATCAATTTGTTATCACTACAAAGTACATGGCTTTGATTGCGGTTACTCATTTGCTGGCACCACGCGCTTGAAAGGTATTTTGTACAGATTAGGCATTAAAGAGAAGGAGAGGTATCAAGGTGTTTACAAAATGGAAACAGGGGCTGATGAGCTTAGGAGCCATCGGACAGCAGAAAGCTAATTCAAAACATAGTGATGATCTGTTTAACAGCATGATCTATCTTGTCAGTTGGCAAGATGATGACGGCTTCAAGCACACTGTGAAAAGAAGCACTTGGCGACAAGCTCGTGTTGTCAAGCGAATATACAAGAAATATCACCCTGAAATTAGACAAGTAGTATTTGATTGCGGCTTTGTGCTGACAAATAGAGTAGTGAGGTAAAAATGAATATCGTGCCAAAAGTGAACTACGATGAGTTAGACAAATTAGACTCTGCTATTTTGAATATTGTACAAGAAGCCAACATGCGTGTGTATTCAGATCTTGAGCGGCTGATATTTAGAATTAACCATATCTTGGCCGAACGTGATGGTAAAAAGCGGATCGATGACGGCGTTCCTAGATGTGCATACACACGGATCGACCCAGAAAAGCCGAATGAGTGGTTTGAGGAAATCCAAGAGCCGACAGACAGCATTCACTGGAAGCCTAAAATTGGTGATAAATGCTTTATTCTTGAGAACAATAACATTAGACATACAAATTACACAGGCATGGTTCGTGATTATAATGCTTATATCACTGGTAGGGTGTTTCGTTTCGAGAAAGAAGCTATTGCTGCTGCTAATCGTGAACTAGCCGAAGTCAGATTACGCCGAACATCAACTCTTAACCCAGATCCTAAGAATGGAAATGGTGGCTATGTCGTCTATTATGACCATCGAAGCAACGAACTCCGTTATTGTAGCGATTTTTTCTGGTGCAATATTGGTATACCTATCCGTTATGCAGGTGTTATGGATGCTGAAAAATCCATCAAAGAAAATCGAGAAGACTGGTTGATTTATTTTGGAATTGAGGAGGAAAAATAATGTCAGCAAACAAATTCAAAGTCGGTGATAAAGTCAAGATACGTGAGGGGCTTACTGATAGTAAACTCTATAGCCACGCTCGCATACAGAGAGGAGTGGAACTGTTCGGCGGCAAGACACTCACCATAAAAGAAGTGAGGGATGACTACTATTATTGTTGAAGAGACTTACTGGGTTTGGGATGACCAAATATTACAGCCTGCTGAGAAAACTTTATATGATCTTTGTGCTGGAGATTTTATTAGGTCTGATATCCAAATGAGGAAGGTCTTGGCGGCAGTTGATGGCTGTTATCTGATAAGCAAGGCAACAAACTATAGGATCGCTGCTGATGTTTGGTATACAGCCTATGAGCTAGATGATTTGGGATACCGCCCTGCTGAGTCAAACACCCCAGAACCTACCATCGAAATAAACGGCAAAAAGTACAAAAAGTCTGATGTTGAAAAGGCAATTAAAGACCTAGAGCCGATTGATTAGCCAATGACCTACCATACGTCGAAAAACTGGGTGAAATTAAACCAATCGGGTACATATTGTATCCAGTTGAGAACATTAACAATTCAACCGTATAACTGGGCAGATAATATGCACATTTCACCTCTTTCCATCTTGCGAGCCATCTCGGCACGTACGGTGATTAAAAAATAGTGGAACGTCATTCGAGTTTTTTGGTTTTTGTTTTCTCTTATGTGACGTGTATCGTCTGTTCAACTGGTAGCACGAGTATTCCAAAATGACCAACGCCGTAGAGGCGCAATTGTTGCATCGCTCGTGCTATCAACTGGCAACATCATCAAAACAAACTAACCATATTAGTGCTTTACGAATGGTGTTGCTAATTGGCTATATAAGCAGTGAACTAGCAGTCGCTAGTTGCTCATCGCAGTAAGTGCAGCTTCCTAACCTGTATTAGCTGATAACGGGCAGATGTAAATTAAGTCCCGTGTGAGTTTTTTCCTAGCTGCTTATATAGCCAACCAGTTATGCGGTTGAAGATAAGAATAATAAGGAGAACTTATTCATGAAAGTAAATAACAACAGCAACGGCATCGGTTTTGTCGGTGCGCTAACTATCGCATTTGTCGTACTTAAATTAATGAAGATTATTGATTGGTCGTGGTGGTGGGTATTATCACCATTGTGGATATCTGCGCTTGTGGTGATAGTCGTGATTGCTGTAGTTTTCTTGGTTATTTGGGTAACTAAAAGAGGATAAATTGTCGAATGCCAATAAACTACACAATTTCGTGTATATAAGGAAAGGATAGTATGGGTTTTAGTATAACAATACAAGTAGATGAAAATTCTAGTATGTACTTATCAAACGGCTACGGAGATTTTTCGGTCGGTCCTCTTAATAGACTAGCTCGTAAATATCAGAGTACAGGTTTTCATAATGACGAGGATTTTGAGGTCAAGATAGATAATGTGGATGACCTTGCAGATGCACTAGCTGAAACTCAACAGGATGCCGAAAAAGCGCTTGGTGATAGAGTATGGAACTTAAAGCCCGATGTGCTGTACAGTCAAGACCCACAACAGTATATAAGAGAGCAGATACTACATGATGATGGTTGTTATGCTCTAGTCCTTGGTAGAGTATTTGACTATTTATTCAGACAAGATTGCCTTGAATTTGATCATAGCACCAAAAGCGGCTACAGGCTCAAAGACGGTAAAAAGATTACTTTAAGAGGTAGCTAAGATAGAGCCAAGCTAGCTACGCAGAATCTTATAGGTAAGGAGTTAAAAAATGGTTACACTGTACACATTCGACCTTTGCAAACAGCTGCATGAGCTGAAGCCTGGGTGGACACCGGAGGATAGGCTATTTATCTGGCGCAAGGGCGATAATCCAGAAATTGTCAAAGATCCTAAATTTGTCTATCGGGTTGATCAAGCGCCGAGATTTACGGTTGACTATCTGCTGGAGAAGTTACCGAACCGCATTACTAATAGTTGCTGTTCTGGCGTATTGACGCTCATCGCCGATAAACCAAACATATTCAAAAACGGTTGGATGGTGGGCTACATCGACGACACAGGCCAGCCAATGCAGGGCAATCTGTACGCTATTGGGAAAACTGCACTGGACGCGGTATTGCAGCTGGCTATCGAGATGGCTGAAAGCGAGGAGATCTAACCATGTGGCCATCATGCGAAAAATGCGGCAGGCTCTGCGTGAGGTTTGACGACAAGCTGTGTGTGCTTCGGCGCGAAAAGAAGCACTCAAAGGAGGATAGATAATGGGTTATAAATTATCAAAAGTAGAAGTGTTAATCCTGGCGACGGAGGATAGATAATGGGTTATAAATTATCAAAAGTAGAAGTGTTAATCCTGGCGACTGGAGTGCTAATACTTATTTCTTGTGTGGTGGCTTTAACTATTCTTGGCATAAATGATATGGTTAACGACCGTCAAATCAGAGACGTCAAGGCTCGCTGCAAAACAGTTGGTGGCGAGATGGGCTACTCGAAATGCTACAAAAATGGAAAGGAAATCTAAATGAAAATTATAGCAGAAAATCCAGCTGAAGAAGCTCTACTGTGGCGCATTAAAGCACTGAGCGATGAGGTAGTACGTCAAGACAACCGATACACTAGTATGCCGGTGTGGACGATCCTAGATAATAATAAAGCTGGCAAAGATTATGGCGCGGTCATGTACTTTACTGGCAAAGCCGCTGAGCGGCACATCGAGGAGAACGATCATCATTACGATAATCCAACGACATGCATTCGTAGCGCTCACGACAACCGAGAACTGAAAGATGTTATTCATTTACTCATTTTAGCTGGTGGTAACGAAATACCAAGTAACCATTATGGAGTTTTGAGAGATGCGTGATATTAAATTCCGCGCTTGGGATATCCTAGAAAAAAGAATGCGAAAAGTCGTGTCTCTGCATTGGCGAGATGGCAAACTTGTATCAGCTACGCTTGAGGGTGATAATGAGCCAATTCCGATTGAAGGACGGTTGGTGATTGAGCAATACACGGGGGTGAAAGACAAGAATGGTACAAAGGTTTACGGGGGCGACATAATAAAGGTTGAGAGAGATTCACTAATCTATCGAGTGGAATGGATTTACACCGGATTTGCTCTTGAACCTCGGTATAATTCACCGTTCTATCCGATATTAGGTAATGTTGAATTAAGGAGCAGAATTGAAGTCATTGGCAATATACACGAAAACCCTGAACTAATAGAGGAGAGGTAATGACGGACAAAGAATTGAAAACTCGAATTAAGTTTATTGTAGACAGGCTATCTTTTGAGATTGGCGATTTAACCCTGATGTACGAGCATAAACAAGTCGATCCAGACGACTTTTACAAAGAAGTCAAACACGCAAAGAACGACTCTGTTAAAAATATCATGAAGCTGATTAGGGAGCATGAGGAGAAATGAAAACTACCCCAACATCCATACTTGACGCTTGCTGTGGTGGACGTATGTTTTACTTTGAGAAAGACCACCCGAACATTCTGTATATCGACCGCCGACGCGAAACTGTCGAGATGAAAGACAGAGACAAAATCAGGACACTGGAAATCAACCCAGACCTAGTTCTGGACTTTACCGATATGAAGTTTCCTGATGAGTGTTTTTATTTCGTCGTTTTCGATCCGCCCCACCTCATCAACTGCGGCAAGAATAGCTGGCTCGCCAAGAAATACGGCAAGTTGGACAAAGACACTTGGAAAGAGACCCTGAGCAAAGGCTTGAGCGAGTGTCTACGTGTAGTCAAGCCTGGTTGTGTCGTTGCTATGAAGTGGAGCGAGCGTGATATTAAAACCACTGAATTACTAAAAATATTACCTCAAAAACCAGCTTTCGGCGACAAATCTGGAATGACGCGGTGGCTGTTTTTTGTGAAGGGAGTAAACGAGACATGCTTATAATAATCGCGGTGCTTTTCGCAATCGTAATACTAACAGCCATAGTCGTGCCGTCGATCGAGGATGAGTCCGAATATCGAGAGTGGCGAGATGAATCTAAAAAGAGGAGGAAGTGATGGGTAAAATCGAACTTAAAGAGTCGGCGTTTCGGCAGTCTTTTGACGGGCTTGCTGTCGGGGACAAAGTGTATTTCGCCTATCGAGATGAAAGAAAAAACAACCCCGATAGATATGGACTCGGCGTTGTTGTTGCTGGCGGAGTAACCGAGGAGCAACATACTACGCGCCTACTCGATGGACTCTTCGTAATATTCAAAACCCGAAAAGTTACCAAGGTGCTGGTTGAAATGAAAGATGGCGAGAACACCGAACGCTTTTTGAGGAAGCCGAGTGAGTGTTTCAAGGTAGTTGGCGGAGGAAGTAGCAATGCCTAATCTCGCAAACATAGATAATCCCTACGAAGATTACGAACAGGAGGAGTTCGTGAAGTGGTTGGACGATAACGGCTATCCACGTTTCAGAGTACCTAACGAGACCTATACCAAAAGCCACAAACAGCGAATCAAGAATAAGAAGCTTGGTGTGAGTTCTGGGGTGCCTGATCTGGCCGTAGTTGTGCCGAACACAGGAACACGACGAGTCTACGTAGAAACACTTGATAGCGACGATAGCGCTGACTACGACCAGCCTATTAGCCGTTTGGTATTCATCGAAATGAAACGCAGGAAAGGAGGCGTGACATCAGAAAACCAAAAGAAGTGGATTAAAACACTCAATGAGGCTGGCATCCAGACTGTCGTTTGCAAGGGTTGTGATGCAGCGATTGAGTTTATTGAATCAATAACTAAATAGGAAACTAAAATGTCTAAAGTTAAAATCGAAATTAAATCATGGATTCACGGCGGATTACTAAATGACAATCGATGAAATCCTACTTGAACAATACTTGCTTGGTCGAGAGCATGAAGCTATGTTTCAGCGTGGCGAGAAGCGTGAGGTTGGTGGCGAGATTGCTGTAGCCAAGAAGCAGATTCAGAAATTACTGAATGAAGAGTACCGCAAAGCCTATAAAGAAGCGGTAATCAATCTTATTGCTGCAGAAAATGAAGCTAGAAAAATCATAAGTACCCACGATCTAGTTGTTACTAGGGCTGTATCTCGTCATACCAGTCTCTGACTTTAGCTACAAGAGCATATCTAGCAAAATAGCTGATTTATGTTATAATAATAAAAGTTATATTGGAGGGCAGTGGTGATAAATTTGGAAGGCACTGAAAATTATGGCTATGATGAGTGGTTAGAGTTTTTTAGAAAAATACCTGCTGCTGAACTGATAGATTCTATAGAAGAACTAAAAGCGAACCTTCCCGGTGATGGATATGCGGCCGCTATGCGCTGGCTCGACATTTTCGATAATCCGAGCAAGATGGACAAATTGTATAAAGGTCGGCTTGATAAAGAGGCTGAAACTGACATTATGGATCTTGCAATCGGTGATGACGATGAGAAGTTTTATGAGAGCTTGATTCGCCAAAATGTTGAACAACTTACCTCGTCAAGTATTTCACAACAGGAAGTCGCAAGGCTATCGCAGAATATTAATATCTTTAGAAAAGAGCTGCGAGACATTCGGTCCCGTCGTCCAAAAGCTGGTTCGGTCCTAGAAAAGGTCCTAGCGAAAGCGGCAGCGCCCTCTAGTGCCACGAAAAAAGCGAAAAAGACAGCCAAGCCTACATCTAAAAAGGCTAAAACCGCACCTAAGGCTGTAAGAGCGACGAAAAAGAAAAAGACGACTAAGGATACCTCTAGTGCCACGAAAAAAGCGAAAAAATAACCAAATACCGCGGATTGATTTATATATTCCTGGCGACACTGAAAAGGCCGAGCTTTTATTTGAGCTGCTCGATGAATATGGGATGGTCCTACTTGAGTGGCAGCGTTTAGTGCTGCGTCGTTGGCTGGCTGAGGATGAGGACGGTAATTTTGTCAATCTCGATTGCGGATTGAGCGTGCCTCGCCAGAATGGCAAAACTGAGATTATTGTAGCGCGGATCATCTATGGTATTATTTTTCGCAAAGCCAAAGGTTTGTTTACTGCTCAGCAACAGAATACGGTTGACGTTGTTATTAAACGTGTACAAGACTTTTTCTATGAGAATGAGCATCCAGAAATATTCAATTTATTAACACCAAGGTTTCGTAAGAAACCAAGAAACTATAAGTTTATTGAATTTTTGAACGGCGCTGAGTATCATTTTTACACCAGAACGCGTATGGGTGGTTTAGGGTCTACTAATGATGACTTGATATGTGATGAGGCTGCAGAGATGCTCGATTCGCATCAGTCAGCACTAGTGCCAACGACTTCATCGGCAAAGACAGGCAATCCTCAAATTATCTACGCCGGAACGCCGCCAATGGCCGAAACTGTCGGTGAGGTGTTTGCTAGAAATAGACGGAACAAGCTGGCAGGTGCTGCTGGTGTTTGGACTGAGTGGGGCGTTGAAAAGATTACTGACGTACATGATAAGGAAGCTTGGTTGGCTACCAACCCATCACTGAACATATTTTTGCTTGAAAAGGTGATACAAACTGAAGCTGACAGCATGACAATAGATGACTTCAATCGTATGCGGCTTGGCTGGTGGGATGGTGTTGAAAACAAGCGCGCAATTAAACAGTCAGACTGGGACGATCTTGCTACCGAGAAGCCTGACTTTGATGATGGCTTTAAGCCCGTATATTCTGTGAAGTTTCCGCCAAACAGGAGTTCGTGGTCCCTGGTGGTTGCTCAGCCATTAAAAGATGGTCGCGTGCATGTTGAAGTGGTGATGAGCCGCCCGATGAGTGAGGGGTTCCATCGTCTATCAAAATGGCTGATCGAGCGTTGGAGACAAGCAGCAGTGATTATACTTGATGGAGCGACCGGAGCGCCAATACTGTTTGAGGAGCTTGTAAAAGCTGGCATTCCTAAAAAGCGTATCATTCTGCCGACCATGAAAGAGGTAGTGGCAGCACATCAGTTTATGAGAGACGCTATCGATAGAGGTGAATTATCTCACTACGACCAGCCGCTATTGAACCAGACGGTCCGTACAACAAAGGAACGGTCATTTGGCCGGTATGGTGGTTTTGGATGGGAGAGTATGACTGACAAATTATCGACGGCTCCGCTCGACGCTGCAACGTTCGCTTTTTGGGGACAAAAGGTATTTCCGAAAAAACAGGTTACTGCTAAAGATAAAAAAATGAGGGCTGATCGCTGGCAGCAGATATTGAGCAGTCTATAGTAAAGTTTTCCACAGGTTTAACAAAAAAAGTTTATGAAATGTATGTAAAGTACTTGCATTGTGCATGCACGTTTGTTATAATTAAGACAGTCAAGCGAGGCACATTAACAACTAGAGGATACAACAATGAAACTAATCACAATAAAAGCTTTTATCGGAAGCGACAACCAAACCAAACAACTCAATGTCGATACAATCGTATCAATTGTAAATACAAACCACGAAGCCTTTACCTTACAATATCCAGTCATCGGATATTGGAGAGGTGAGGCAGAGGAAACAGCAGTACTCTACTTATCAGACGAGCGTCAAAAGGTGATGAGCACACTCAACGAATTGAAAGAGGTGCTAAACCAGGAAGCGATCGCTTATCAGATAGAGAATGACTTGCAGCTAATATAAACCAAACGCCTCGCTTGGCGTCAGGGTATCCTCATAAAAAAGGAGGCGGATATGCCAACAATAAATCAAATTACTAAAAAAGATGGCAAGATCATCAAGACTAAGGTTGATGTGCCTACGCCAATTTATAACGTACGGATCAAGCAGGAAGTGTACGAACGCTTAGTTGTGTTAGCCGCAGAGAACGGTCGCAGCATAACTGGTGAGATAAACTACCGCCTTGAGCAATCGCTTAAAAAATAGTATCATATCTGAGCGATTGTTGTGATTAGCAGTCGTTGTTGTAGAGCGCTCTGTTTGTCAGAGCGCTTTTCCTTTTGCTAAAACAAGCCCCACCTTACCAAGCTCTTGAATTTGGCGTAGGGTTGATATCATCTGCCAAATCATCCCCCGGCATCTTTGCCCCCTTGCGCCTGTTGCATATCCTGTGAGTAAGCTGTAGGTTATCTATATCATAAGGTGAACCACCACGTGAAACTGGTATGATCTCGTCTAGCTCTGGAGACATTGGGCTGCCTGCTGGCAAAGTCTTATCGACCTCACGTCCGCAGATACCACAAATATCTTGCATAGCATAAACTCTTTTGCGCAAATCCTCTCGTAGTTTTGGGAACTGTCGTCGTGGATCTTTAGCTGTTACATACTTGCGCCTCTGTGCCATAAACTTATTATAAAATAGTATGATACTTTTGTAAAAATATTGACATAATATAATTTTTGTGGTGGCGGGGAGGGTGTATATCCCGGTCCCAGAGGCGCCAAGCGCGGTGAGTGGGGCTATTTTCACGCGAGGAAAAAAACGAGTTTTTCTGGCGGGTGCGCGGGTGATTGATTTAAGGGGTAGATGATGGTATAATATGGGTATTATGACGGAGGGACAGCGTGACTATTTGGCTGATCTGGCACTGCGCAAAGGTGTGGTGCTGGAGGACACTGACAACAAGTCGGTTGCGTGGGCGAGCAAGAAAATTGACGAGCTGAAGGCAATGGATGATGCAATATTCTCAGAACCAACGGCAGAGTTTTCAGAAAAGGTTACAGCGGCCGTAGACAATATCATCAAGGGGATACAGTTGTGGACTTTTCAGAAATAACGCTAGATACGGCCGGTGGTGTAGACAAGGTTGTCGCGGCTATTTTACGCGAGGGTATTTCGCCAGATGAAAAAATAGAGCTGGTGGCAGACGTACTGAAGCGGACTGGCCGCGAGCTGCATGGCAAGCTGTATTCGCTATCGAGCGAGGTGTTTGGCTCGGCGGCGATGCTGAGCAGTGGGTATGATGCGGAGCTGGCTGATCAGGCGGAGCGGCTGGCAGTGAAGATCGTGCGCAATAGCGCGCTGAATCGGCAGACTGCTGTGATGCTGCTGAAAGAGTATTGCGATGTAGTATTGGCGGCGGCGCAGCACGAAGCTTTTACGAATGCAAAGTCTATGCAAAAACACCCGACATTGACACGGCGCGCTAATGTCGGCAAGCCAGACTGCGTGTGGTGTCAGAAAAAGGCTGGAGTATATGTTAATCCGACGAGCGATGATTTCAAGCGGCACCGTAAGTGTGACTGCGTGTTTGAGGTGAGCGGTTATAATTCGCGCAATGGTGTGCTAAAGAATTTTAAGAAAGGATAGCTATGATCGGCATAGATATTGAATTTAAGAACAGACCTAATGAGGACGGCACGCTGTCGAGCTTTACAATCAAGGACTGCCTGGTGTCGCAGACGAGTACGCCGACTGCAACCAAGCCGGAGGTGATGGTGCATATCCCGAAGACGAGCAGCGAGATTGTAGATGGCGCGTGGTTCGATTACGCTGGACATTCGTATCATGTTGTTGGTACGACGGTACCGTTGATCAAGGAGAACACTCCGTCTAGGTGGGACAGATATTGCATCGCGCAGCGGATATATTAAGACATCCTGTTGTGGACATGTGTATAAAATGGTATAATATAGTAAATAATCAAAGGAGGGTATTATAATGATTATTCGTAACAAAGAATCTGGCGAAACAATTGAAGTAATGGATGGTAGTATCATTGCTGAATCTGCTTGGGAAGTAGTGGAGCCAGAGTCGGCTAGCGATGAAGAAGAGTCCGTAGAGTCTTCCGATGATAAAGACTCCGAAATTGAATCTGATGCTGAAGTCGAAACTGAAGATGCTGGCAAAAATAAGAAAAAGTGATATAATATAGTCATTACAACGCCACGCTTGCGGGAAATGCGGATAAATAAAACTATTTATTCGCATTTTTTATGGCAGAACTCAAAGATTTTACTACTAAAGAAAAATTAGCCGAAGCATGGCGAGCCTTGGATATTGACGAGGAAAAGCGGGCTGAAGCGCTTATTCATGCAGCATCTACTCAGCTGCGGCTGATCGCTAAGAACAACAAGGTTGATCTGGATGAAATCATCGAAAAAGACACTAACAAAGTATTTGCTGATTCTGTAGGCTTTGTGGTGCTGTCGGCCGTAAAGCGCGCCATGCTTACGCCGGTAGACGCACCACCAGCCACTCAGTGGTCGCAGGCGGCTAGCCCGTATTCTGAGAGCATGACATTTACTAATCCTGCCAGCGATTTGTATTTTAAGAAAAGCGAACTGCAGATGTTGGGGCTGAATAAGATATCTGGTAAATCGCAGATTGGTGTACTGAGAGGAGTGAGGTGATGGCATTGGGCGACTGGGAGTGGGTCTATTCACAGCTCAATAAATCGGTTGGTAAGTATCCGTTTTATGATGGTACGTTTAGTTACAGCGATTACGAAACGAGCAAGATTGCTCGCTCAATTGGTAAGCAGCACGTCGGCTGGGGTAGGCGCGCCGTTGAAATGCGCGCAAACAAAACGCGGTTTGATAGATTTGAAAATGATACTATCGGACTGAATGAGATACTGGACGAATATAAGGTGCGCGAGGCGTTTGATAACCTTAAAGAAGACATTCTGGTGTGTGGTATTGGCTTTCTGGCTCTAGCGGGCGACAAGGTGATGCCGTTTACTGCGCTGGAGGCGACAGGTATATACGATTGGCACGAGCAAAACCTGAAGTCTGGCGTGGCGGTGTTCCGCCGCAGTAGCACACCGAGCGTTACCGATGGTCCCGATAGCTATATGCAGTTCTTCGACGATAAGACTGTTGTATATGAAGATAAAACTCAAAATACGTACGATAATCGCACTGGACGGCCGCTGATGACTATGCTGACGCACAAGGCGACGACACGCCAGCCGTTTGGTAGGACGGTGCTGGTTCGGTCGTCGCGTGACGCATTGATTGACGCCAGCCGTACGGTTCGGCAGGCTATTGTTGCGGCATACCACTACAATACTAAGGTGGATATTTTGCTGGGTGTTGATAATGAGACAGACGTTGACGTGATCAAGTCGCAGACAGGTGATATCCTAAAAATTACGTCGAACGAGAACGGTCAGATACCACAAGTGGCGCAGTTTGCGCAGCACGCTATGGCACCGTTTAACGATTCGCTTTTGATGTCGGCGCGTAATTTTTGTGCTGATACGAAGCTGTCGTTGAATAATTTGGGGCTGTCAAGCAACGCGCCGCAGTCGCCTGAATCGCTGGAGATTGTCGGCGATGACCTGCGCGAAGCGATCATTGAGTGGCAGAAAGAAATCGGTAATCAGCTGAAGCACTTCGCAATGACGTTATGGATGCACAAGAATAACGTGACGAAAATAGACGATAATTTACGGCAGAAGCTTGACGCTGTTTTACCGGTATGGTTGCCAATTTATCGGTCTGATATCAGCAAGTTTGGCGACGGACTAAATAAGGTAGCGCAGGTAGCGCCAGGTATCGTGATGCAACGGTCAGTGTGGCGTAATGCAGGATTATCGAGTAGTGAAATTGATCAAGTTATCACGAGTATCGTTGATAATTTACAGAACAATTCAAAAACTAAATAAATACTATGATTATGGCTTGTGCTTTTGTAAAGTATGTATTATAATATGGATACGTATACTTTTGACGGAGGGAATAAAAGGGTGACATATTACACCAAAAACGACGCAGGCGAATTTACAGAAGTCAACACAGACGATATGTTCAAGGAACGCCACGAGCGCTGGGTCAAGAACGAATCAGCAAAGATTCGCGAAGACGTAGAAAAATCAGTGCGTGACGAACTTACGAACACTATCACTGAGCGGGCTGAGAAAGACGCTAAAGAAAAATATCAACCTCAGATTGACGATTTGACGTCGAAGAACAAAGATTTAGAGACGACAATTCGACAGAAGACCATTGCCGCTGAGTATGGCTTCAAGCCTGGCACTGAGAAATATCTTGGTAATGGCACAGAGGAAGATATGCGCAAAGAAGCTGACAACTTGAAAGAGAAGTTTGGCGGCGGAGCAACCGCACCGAACCGACAACAACCAGGTAAAGCTAGCGCGATTCAGACGCGTACAGGTGTAAAGGTTACGATCTAATTAACCTAACTATTATCCAAGGAGGGTAATATTATGGCAGTAACTGATCTGCACACACTTGATATTGCTGAGCCGCTTGATAAGATGTTTTCAACTGGCGGCACTTTCTCAGGAGCTGTATTGTCTTTAGTTCCTGAAACACCGACTATTAACATTGGCGAGAACAAGCCGTTTGTGATGGAAGGTCGCGCTCGTGGTGCGCTTGTCCACGAAGGCGGTGCAAAGCCTGACAACGGCCGCAAGGTAGTATCTAAGCCGTTCACGACAGCGAAGCTGGTCTATTCGCAGCGCGTCACTGAAGAGTTTATGCGTTGGACAGAAGCAAAACAGGCTGACTTTATTAGCCGTTTAGTTGACAACTGGCTGACGAAGTCGTTGGGGTTAGATTTGGATACTATCGTGCTACATGGTATGAATCCGGCTACTGGAACGGTTGACTCTGAGCTAACTACCTATATGACTAAAGCTGGCTCAAGCATTCTAGTTCCGACAACCGGTACTACTGCGGCAACTCTTGATACAGACTTTGCTACGGCTGTAACTGAGCTGGAGGAGCAGAACATCAACGGTGTGGCTATTTCAAGTGATGCATCCAAGCTACTCTCGACAATTATCGAGGGTAACCAGAAGAAATATCCAGAGTTGGGTGTGTTCGGCTTGAGTGGTAATATGTTGGCTGGAAAACCTGCTGCAACATCATCAGAAGTTGCGCGCGACAAGAAAACTAAGCTGGTGCTTGGTGACTGGAGTCAATTGCTTCTCGGTTTCGCTGGAGTAGCTGAATGGCGCGTTCACACCGCTGGTGACTTTGATAATACAGGCAAAGACTTGGCTGGACACAACCAAATTGGTATCCGCATGGAGTTGCCGTTTGGTTTCCAGATTTTGGACACTAAGGCGTTTGCTGTTGTAAAGGCGGCGTAATATGGGCAACGACAAGAGCAATATTGCGATCGGTCTGCCTAACCCGAAAGGCGCTCTATATTGGGCGCCTCTGGGTACAGCGCTACCAACTGACGCCACCACACCACTCGCAAGCGAATTTGTGAATTTGGGCTATGTGACTGAAGATGGTCTGACCTCAACGACGGCAGAAGAGGGGGACGACATTAAAGCTTGGGGTCCTGAAACTGTCGCCCGCAACCAGACAAGCTACGGACGTAACTTTACGTTTAACCTGCTAGAGTCATCGCGCGTATCAGTCTTACAGTTCCGCTATGGTAAGGGCAATGTCAAGATTGAAACTGATGGCGCAATCACCATTGATGACACTGGTGAAATCTTACCTCACGGTGTGTTTGTCTGCGAGACCATCGAGACTAACAGTGGTGGGGTCCGACGTCATCGTCAAATTCTAGGCGACGCACAGTTTACTGATCGCTCTGGTGACATGACGTTCAACAACTCAGACGCTATCACTGTGCCAGTCTCCTTGACTGCGTATAAGTTTGCGGACGGCGCTGGTAAATTGGTGTATGTAAAGGAGTACTACTCTAAGAAATCCTAGAGACTGGGAAAAGTACACGCAGAAAAACGACTTGCAAAATAGTCGTTTTTTTGTTATAATATACAGTATGTAATTCTTATGGAGGGATAATATGGCGAGCGAGCCAAAAAAGACAATTGAACTTTGGGATGGATACACGGTTGATGTTAACATGCAGCTGATGGATGACTTTGATTTCATTAGTGAATTATCTGAAGCGCATCGAACTGGCAATATCTCTGAGCTAGTGACTATGTACATGGCGTTGATTGGTGGTGATAAGGTTTATGATGACATTCGTGCTTACATCGAGAAAAAATACGGTTACTTCTCACAGAAAGCGCTACTAGAGATTACGGCGAAGGTGGACGAATACTTCCCAAAAGCTGGCAATCGAGCGCAGCGGCGTTCGTGGAAGAATTTAGTCTAGTCGAGGCTGACTTCCAGCAATATTATCATCTGAATTTATTAGAAGTTTGCCCGTACGCTGATGGCCGGCGAAGTGGCTTCTTGCGCTATGCCAGGCTATTTGAGAACTTACCAGCAGAAAGCAGGATTTTCCGCGAGCTGGTGCCGGCAGCCAACTGGACATGGCGCGACGAAACATTGAGTCAAATACTGCAAGAGCTGAATATACTCACAACGTTGACCTATAATATGAATAAGCGCAAAACTGCTGAGCGTGCTAAAGTTATGAAGAAATTTGAGCCAGATTATATCACTGCTGCGCGCGAAGAAATTGAAAAGTCAAAAAAGAGGGAGCAGGCAGAAGAGCGGGCAGAGCTAGAGGATTTTTGGCGGGAATTGAACCCGGATGCACAATATCGTGATTAGTTGATAATTTTGTCTATCGCCTTGACAATTTCAGCGTCTGTAAAGTTGATGGTCGATTTTTTCTTGATGAACAAGCGCAGGCTACGAATAACGTCAGGTGATTTGATAGCTTTTTTCATGTTGTCTTCAGTGAGTGCGTCAAATCGCTTCCAATATTTATCTAAGTCGCCTTTTAATACAGATTTCTTAGTGAGATTGACTAGGTGCTTAGCGGCAGTGCGGATTGTTGACAGATTTGTCAGGTCGTATGCGAAGATGCGCTGCGAGCGGATCGGCTTCTCAAAAATGACGCGGTGCAGCTCGATGCAGCGGCCGTTTGTAAGAATAACCCAGTCTACGCCCTCATTTGAGGCGTAGTCAACCGCCTGCTTTAAGTGGCGCTCATTTAGATCAATAGAGGTTGCTTTGGCTTCAACGATGAAGTGGATTTTTTTGTTTAGCTGTACAACATAGTCAACGTAAGTGCCGCGAATCATGTGTTCCGTCTTGATCTCATCAATTAGTGTATAACCAAGTACAGTGCTGAGTAAGCTATTTACCATCAAGCGCGCTGTTGATTCGTCAGCATTAAGGTTTTCTTTTTTGGTCAAATATTTTTTACGGTATTCGCGTAATGCTTTTTCACAAGCCTTTTCTTGGAACTCTGTAGCCATAATGTCCTCTTTTTAGATTAAAACTTGCATTTATTGTAACAATAGTGTACTCAAAATGCAAAGAAGTATGTTATGTGATAATATATAAATATGTCAAATGTAGATTTTGTTCTTGATAAATCTGGCGGTGCGGACATACTTCGCAACAATTCAGGCATAGCACAAATCCAGATGCAGAATATGAATCGTATTCTGGATACGGTGAGGGCGCAGTTTGTCGTGGAATTTGGTTTTGAGGGTAATTTTGAACTTATGACAGAGCCGACGGCATTCCGTCAACGAGTGATGATTAAGGCCGCCGACAAGCGTACCGCTGGCGCTCTGAAGACTAAACCAGGATGGTTAGGGTCTTTTGTAAAAAACCTCAGCATATGATATAATATAGTCATTACAACGCCACGCTTGCGGCAAATGCGGATAAATAAACTTATTTATTCGCATTTTTTATGGCAACTTCAATCGGTACAGCATGGATTCAAATTAAACCCTCGCTAAAGGGAGTGTCTAATGACGTCAAAAAGGCTCTTGGCGACGCTGGTGATGGTGCTAGTAGTAATTTTGGTTCTAAGTTTAAGAGCAGTTTTTTGGCGTCATCTAAGGCGGCTTTTGGTGAGGCGTTTTCAGAGTTTGGCAAACGGTCTGATGAAGCGTTCTCTAAATTTAAGTCACTAGCAGCTGGCGCGATGGTTGGACTGGGAGGTATTGCTACATATGCTGTTAAACAATTCGCTGAGTATGAGCAGCTTGTTGGTGGTGTGGAAACACTTTTCAAGAAGAATTCGGGCGAGGTGATCCAGTATGCAAAGAACGCTTACAAAACGGCGCAATTGTCCGCTAATCAATATATGGACACTGTCACGAGTTTTTCCGCGTCGCTACTACAGGGATTAAAGGGTGATACCGCTCAAGCCACGAAGATAGCAGACATAGCTATCACAGACATGTCTGACAACGCAAACAAAATGGGTACGTCAATTGAATCGATTCAGTATGCATATCAGGGGTTTGCGAAAAATAACTACACCATGCTCGACAACTTGAAGCTTGGCTATGGTGGTACTGCAAGCGAGATGGCACGTCTGATTAACGATAGTGGAGTGATGGGTAAGGCGTTTAAGGCGACGGCTAAAAACGTGAATGATATACCGTTCAATAAGGTCATCGAAGCGATCCATAAAATCCAAGAAAACATGGGAATCGCTGGCACATCCTCAAAAGAAGCTTCTTCAACAATTAGTGGTAGTTTCAATGCGGCTAAAGCTGCGTTTGATAATATGCTGACTTCACTGGCTGATCCAAATGGCAATTTTGAAGAGTCATTCAATATTTTTCTAGCGGCTGCAAAGCAATTCTTACAAAATTTAGCGCCTGTTGTGAAAAGCATGTTGAAGACTGTTTTTGAAGAAATCAAGAAACAATCACCAGAGCTCGCTAAAGGATTAGAAGATGCAGTGGGTGTACTTCGTGGATTATTTGATTTTGCAAAAAATAACCCTGAGGCTGTCGCTAATATCGTTAAATTGGCAGTGGGCTTCAAAGCACTGCAGGTGGCGACAGGGGGTGCACGCTCGGCCCTCGATACATTACGCCCGTGGGCAAAATTAGGCAAAGGTATCTTTACCGGTGTTATTGGCGGTGCTCAAACATTAGTAGGTAAACTCAAAGACCTCAGGGGAGCAAAGACCTCTATCGACGCGGTATCTGGCACTTTACAGGGAGCAGGTGGCGCAGTTGGAGCATCAGCTGATATGGCCGCTGGTGGTGTCGACAAATTGTCGGCTGCCGTTAAGAGGTCGCCTAAAGAATTTACATTCGGCAAAAGCTTGGCTAACTTTTTCAAGCAACTGGGCGAAATAGCTGGCGGTGCGGTCCAAGGGGCGTGGAAGCCGGTGACGGAGTTTTTCAAAGGAGCTGGTGAAACTATCGGAGGCTTTTTTAGGACTTTAGCGTCACCAGAAATTCTTTTGGGCGTACTATCATTTACGGCTGCTGCTGCCGGTGTGGCGGCCGCAATCCTGCTAATCGGCGGCGCACTTGGTATTGTTTCTCCAGGACTAGGTAACTTTCTCAACGTAGTTGTCATACCTCTAGCTGCCTTTTTAGCAGGCACGTTCTTATTGGTATTGGCATCTGTTACTGATACCATCAATAGATTGACAAATGAGGCTGTTATCCCGCTAACAAACGCTGTCGCAGGTGGTCTGATCGGAGTGTTTAATTCAATCGGCGGTATTATTGAAACTGCTGGTAATGTAGTGGTTCGAGTTATTGATTCTATATCGTTTGGTATCGAAAGAATTATCAATTCTATGGCCAACCTGATCAGGTCTGTTGGCGGACAAGACTGGTACGGAACTGGTTATGGTATTACGCGTAACTTTACGGCTGGATTGGTTGACGGTATGATTGACTTGCTTCAAGATTCGCTGAATAAAGTGATTAACAATATCATCAATATTCCTGGTATCGGCAACGCTCTTAAGGCGGTCGGTGTGAAAGCTAACCCGGTCAGCTTATCTGGTTTTAAGCTTGGTAGGCGCGCTCAAGGTGGTCCAGTATTTGGCCCAGGTAGCGATACTAGTGATTCAATCCCAATGCTGCTGTCAAACGGCGAGTATGTTATCAGGGCATCCGCTGCGCGCAAGATTGGCTACGACAAGCTGGACGATATAAACAGGACTGGTAGCGTCGGCAGCTATACGCTACACCAGACAATCAATATTAACGGCTATAATCGCGATCCAAAAGAGCTGGCTGATGAAATTAGCAAGCAGATAGCCTTGCGCAAAGGGAGGGTTATGGGATGATGACTTTACGTGGTAAATTTAGCTTAGTGGCGGTAGTAAGGGATGACGGTGAGCGTCTCGATCTCACTGGTTATGAAGTAAGACTAAGTGCTGACAATGATCTACTGCAACGTCCAGAGCTCGATACTTCAGACATAGACTACACCGACACAAACGGCGGCGAAATGATTCGTCAGCGACTGTCTACTTACACTCAGTCGATCAATGGGCTTATCTTGCCTAAAGAGAGTGGCTTCTGGAAACTCTACAGTATGATTAGTAGCTTCTTTGCTGCCAACCATACATTCACCTTGGTTTATGGTAAAAGGGATGGTCAATTATTTGCTATTAAGGGAGCTTGGCGCAGCAGTAGACTAGACCTGCCAGTGCCAGCGGATGAAGGTAATACGACATTTTCAACTGATCTCAAAGTAGGTAGTTCAGTCTTGTTCGAGTATGCTGAAGGTAGTGATGGACACGAGGTGTATTCAAACAACGTAAAGCTGGGCCGTGTCTCAGCCGCAACTGGCGGTGAGGTATGGTACAGCAATGGGCAAGTGCATGATGCAGTTGGCGAGGTCTGGGCTGGTGCAAGCGGTGGACTAAGCAGTGTATTTGTTTCTTCGACCGTTAAGGTTTATCCCGTCTGGGTCTTGCGAGGTCCTGCCGTCAATCCATCAATTCAGAATAATACGACAGACACATCGGCAACTTATCATGGCAGCATATCATCAACTCAGACGCTTGTTGTTGATTTTTCGACCGGTGAGGCGCGACTAAACGGTGCTATCGTTTCAAGGAATGTCATTGGTCAGCTGTCAATCGCTCCGGGCAATAATTTAGTTGGATTTGATATCGAAAGCGGTGAAGCTACTACGTCAGAGCTGGAGTGGAATAATGTCATTGGCTAGCTCAGATAAAAGACACAAACTATTACTGTATGTTGGCGATACTCTAATTGGCGATTTTAATGATTTTGCAAAAAATCGAGAGCTGAGTGAGTCGCTAAAGAGCGAGTCAGATTCAGCGACAGCTGATCAGTTTACTTTTAGTATCAGTTGGTCCAAGTTTAAGAGACACGCCAAAATACGGCTAGATGATAACCCGGAGTCATTACTGCGCGTCGGCAAAACTCACATGGTATTTTTAGTTGACGGGTTACCTCGCTTTTCTGGATTTTTGGCAACTAGACCGGCGCGCAGCGGATATGGGTCTGATCAGCAGTTAGATCTAAAGTTTTTTGAACACTTTGCAAGGTTAAGCGGCGATTTGGTGTGTGATAAGAATAACACGCAGTCACCTCACCGTATCTTTTCAAACACACCTGGCCATATATTTGCTCAAAGCTTGATTAGCGAGTTTATCACACGAGCGCAGAATGCTGGCGAGAATATCAGATGGAAATTTGGCATTGTTAATGAGCTTAGGCTGAAGACTGTCGAATATAACGATTTTCAGACGGTTAGTAAGGCGCTGTGCGAAGCGATGAATAAT
>CAUPXC010000010.1:0-22562 GCA_963514965.1 uncultured Candidatus Saccharibacteria bacterium
TCAAACACGAATTCCCCGGTCAGATGTCCGTCATCGCCGTCGTCACACCAAAACATCTGCGCTATCAACGTATGGCCAAACGCCCCGAGCGGCCGATGCAGCCGCGCGAAGTCGACCAACGCGATTGGTCGGAAATTGAAAACCTGGAAAAAGGCGGACCGATTGCTATTGCCGACTATTTTGTGATGAACGACCGCGGACTGGACGAGCTATACGCGCAGCTGGAGGCCGTCACTCACCATGAACATTTTTGCAAGGCGCCTGAGCAGTGCTAATTGATAACACACTAAAAAGCCAGACGCGAAATCCGCCTGGCTTTTTTACTATCACCCATCAATCTAGCTCAGATATTCATACAATTTCTTAGCATCTTTGTGCTTCCGCAACTTCGCCAAAGCCTTGGCTTCAATCTGGCGAATTCGTTCACGTGTCACAGCGAACTCTTGACCAACCTCTTCCAGTGTGTGGCTTTTACCATTGTCCAACCCAAAGCGCATACGGACAATTTTCTGCTCACGATCACTCAAGCTCGACAACACATCATTAACCTGCTCTTTGAGCAATTGATTGGTCGCTGACTCTTCTGGTGATACCGTATCTTCATCTTCGATGAAATCGCCCAACACCGAATCTTCTTCATCGCCATCATGACCGACACCCGCGTCCAAGCTTGAAATGTCTTGCTTGATTTTCATCACATATTCAATCTTTTCTGGCTCCATATCCAGCTCTTTAGACAGCTCTTCAATAGTCGGTTCACGGTTCAACTCTTGCGTCATCCGTCGCTGAGTGCGCAGCAATTTGTTGATGGTTTCCACCATGTGCACCGGGATACGAATGGTTCGTGCCTGGTCAGCAATCGCTCGAGTAATCGCCTGGCGAATCCACCAGGTTGCATAGGTTGAGAACTTAAAGCCTTTGTCTGGATCAAATTTTTCGACGGCACGCAACAAACCAGTATTACCCTCCTGGATTAAATCCAGAAAATCCAACCCACGGCCCGAATACCGCTTGGCAATTGACACCACCAACCGCATGTTCGCCTCAGCCATCTTATCTTTAGCCCTTTTATCACCCTGAATCACACGGTGTGCCAATTCCATCTCTTCTTCAGCATTGAGCAGCGGAATTTTACCAATCTCACGTAAATATAACCTGACCGAGTCATCAGAGATATCATCCAGATATTGCCCAGCATTCAGAGCATCCAGGTCTTCGGTTTCCTCGTCATCATCAACATCATCGATGGTCGGCTCATCGAATTCCGTCTCATCAGTTGCTAATGGCCTGTTTTTTATTGGATCGTCGGTCACGCTTTCTCCTTAATTAGTGCGTTCAGCTGATGTCGCAGATCGTGAGCCAACGACTCATTATTTGCAGTTTCAGCGTCACGCAAGTTACTCATTAATTGCTGTATTTTGTTTTCACGGTGTTTAGATATTACATGTTTGACCAATCGCGCCATCTCACCTGGTAAATCGTCTCGATTCCAGTCGGCATAACGAGTGTCGAATTTTAACTGTACTATCTTTACATACTCCTCAATATTTTTCAAGGTTTTGGGCATCGGATCAAGTGTTTCGTTCGGGTTTTGAGTAAGATATTCCAACAATTCTCGGGTGTTCGCATTATCTGTAACTTCTGTTGGTACCGACGCCAGCCAACGCCTCACGCTTGGTTCTTGAGCCGCAAGCCCCAGCAACATATCGAGCGTCTCGTCTGATGGTTTTTGTGGTGCTGTTTTCTTAACTTTTGATTGGCGAAGAACCGTTTTGTTTGTTGTGATACCAGACATCTTTGCTGTAAGAGCCTCTATACTGGCCCCTGTTTTCTCAGCCACCATCTGCAAATAGTGCTCTTGTTCTACTGGATCATGCAAGCTACGAATCAAGTTCAGCGATGCAGTTGAAAAGCGTCGTTTTCCCTCAGCGGTCCTGACATTTTCTCGTTGCGAATATTGTTGTATCACCCACGCCACAGCAGGCGTAGCTTTAGCGATGGCCAACTCCCATTGTTTCACACCATGTGTTTTGATCAATTCATCTGGATCCTTACTACCCTCTGGTAAACTAACAACCTCCAACTCCACCCCAATGGTTTGTGATAGTTTGATAGCCCGTTCAGTCGCATTTAAACCCGCTTTATCACCATCAAACGCTAATTTAATTCTACTAGCCAGCCTACTCAAGGCCTTGAGGTGCTGTTCAGTGATGGCTGTTCCAGCCGTGGCGACAACCTGCCGCACCCCTGCCTGATGGCTACTCACTACATCCAAATTACCCTCAACGATTACCACTTCGTCTGATTTTCGAATCGCCTCTTTAGCCTGAGACAAACCAAAGATGTGTCGTGATTTATCAAACAAAAGTGTTTGCGGCGTGTTCAGGTATTTTGGGGCATTTGCCTCATCGTGAATGATCCGGCCGGTAAACCCAACCACTCTGCCAGTAGCATCCATCAGTGCCACCACCATTCGACCACGATACAAATCACCACCAAATCGATTCGTCAAACCAGCATCGGCTAATTCTTGTTTTGAAAAGCCCCGCTTGGTGAGTGCCGTTACCAACGATGAACCGTCATCTGGCGCAAACCCAACCATAAAATCCTGAATCGTTTGTCGAGTCAGACCACGTTTTTTGACGACATAGTCCAAGGCTTTGGGTGTACGCAGCAGTGATTGTTGAAAGAATTTTGCCGCTAGCTCCAATGCTTCAGCCGCTCGTGCTCGCCGCTTGGCAGTTCTCCCATCACCGCGAGAGAACAAACTCAAATCCACACCCGCCTTGCGCGCCAAATGTTCCAATGCCTGGCGAAAATCCATCCCCTCCACCAGCATCACAAACGAAAACACATCACCGCCTTTGCCCGAAGAAAAATCATGCCAAATCTGCTTTTCCGGACTCACCATAAAACTCGGCGTCCGCTCATCAGTAAACGGACTAAGTCCCTTCATGTTACGACCTGCCCGCTTCAGCTGAACATACTCACCAATCACGTCCTCAATATTCAGTCGTGCCCGCACTTCTTCTTTGGCATCTTGCATGTCTTTATTATATCACCCTTTACCTCTGTTCATGTTTATGCTTAAATAGTACTATGTATCCAAATGATCCATATTCTCAACCACCAACACCATCTGGTATTGATTATCTCAATCAAATCGCTGCTCCACCAGAGCCAGCTGGATTTGATAAGAAAACTAAAATCATCATTATCATCATTGCGCTGGTTGGTGTGCTCAGTCTTGGCTTCATTTGGGCGGCCAGTCAGTCAGGTTCTGGTCCAACGGTTTCTAACGCCATCATGAGGGTTGCCCGCCTACAAACCGTCACTGAACTGCAGAAAAAGCGTTTAAAAAATAGCACGGTCACTGACATTAACAGCTCCCTTGATGCAATATTAACCACCGCTGTCAATAAAGCGACACCAATTGCTCAGTCAGAAAAGCTAGATATCAACAAAGCTCTCAAGGTGCCGGACTTTGAGGTAAAGCTCAATGAAAAGCTAGATGATGCCTTTTTAAACGACCAGCTCGATGCTGTCTACGCCAGGGAGATGGCCTATCAACTTGAGCTACTTAGTTCAGAATTATCCAGCTTGTCAAAAAAAGCCAAAAAATCTGACGTCAAAGAATTCTTAGAAAAAACACAGTCAGACATCACTTCCATCAAGAAGCGTCTCGAGAACTCTCCGGTGTAATACCGCTAACCAACTGCCAGCTCAGCCGCGCCAAATCAAAAATTTCTTCATCACTCAACTGCCCCGAACAGATGATGGTGTTCCAGTGCTTTTTATTCAAATGATAGCCCGGTAGTACCGTTTCGTATTTTTCCCGCAAATTCTGCGCCAGCAATGGATCACATTTCAAACTCACTCTAAGCGGTTTTGAGCCCTCCGCTACCAATGCCACCATTTTCCCCGCGCCATCATTGCTCTTGCCAAATTTATACACCGCAATATCCTCGCCAAACGGATAGTCTAACCACACACCGGGCAAACTCAAGATAAATTCTTCAAATTGTTTATGGGTCATGGTTTCACCTTCCTTAAATAATACTTAAGTTCCATGATACTGCCGCGAATATCCTCCAGCGCCCGATGATCCTCTGGCTTGGCAAATTTCTTACCATATTTACCCTCAAACACCACTTTCCAAGCACTGACATCCAGCATCCGATAATGTAGTCTTTTTGACAACATAGGCCACCATTGGTCGATAAATCGCCGATCTTGATGGATTGAATTACCACCCAACAAAATCCGTGGCTCATCCGCAAAATGTTCATCGCAAAATGCCAATAATTCACGTTCCACCTCGCTCAGCGGCTTACCGAACGTATTTTGCTCCTCCAAACCGCGCCGCGCTGCTGGATGCTGGTCCCAAAAGCTAGCATTTCGGTCCAGTAGCTTACCCAACTTCTCCGGATCATGTCGCACAACACCCTCATAGGTCGCAATTTCCGTAAAATCCCAATCGGTAGCGATTGCCGCCACTTCCAAAATCTCATCACACACCGGATCTAGTCCAGTCATCTCCAGGTCAATCCATAAAATTTTTTTTGGCTTAAAAGTTACTTTCATATCTTTATTATACTACTTTTTAGAGTCGTAATAGTCACGAGAAAACTGCTCTGGCACCTGCTGCAGCAACCGTTCAACAGCGTCATTAAATTTTGCTACACTACCAAGCTCCAGACGATTTTCTCTTTCAGTCAGAAAAACACCAGATGCGTTGCCGTCAGAGGGAACAAAATTTGTCCGATTGACTAACTCATGGTATAATTCAGCAGCGCTCATGTCTTCACAACCATATGGCAGCATCCGGTAGGACCTCAGATTTTCTACATAGCGTTCAGCTAATTCGTCGCTGACCTCTAACGCCTTATCTAGTTGCAACGTTTGCATGAAATAATCGTCTCTTGGATCGCCATAAGTATCGTCTGGCAGCTGGACGCTTTTAATACTTGCATCGTCAATTCCTTGAACTTGCATATCTGAAAGAAGGCGCACAGCCTTGAGGGCTAATTTGTTACCAATGCGATAGCTATTATCAGGATCGTGCTCAAATACCGTTGGCCTGATAACGTGCTCGGCAGTATCCAACACTGCTTGAGTACTGGCCAACAGCCTCCAAGTGTCACCGTCCTTGTGTATAAGCACTTGATTGATTGTAAAATCATGCTGCCTCATAAACTCAGCGGTAGACTGTACAGGCTCCGCACCATAGCCATTCATTGCATCACGCGGCGAAAAGCGCATTGAAAGATCGCTCGCTACCGCCCGAATCTCATCTGGATCATAATCGCCGCTAGCAATAACTTCTTCTAAAATTACCAAATCGACATCGCGAGGAGGTGGTAACTGACGGTCACTGTGTACTAGTGCCTCCAAAACCTGGCGAGCCGCCCCGCCCTTTACACCAATAAATGACGGTAGCTCATCTAAATCAAAACCCAAATTAGCCCGCTCAATAGCATCGGCAGGCAGCTCATATTCATATATTTCATTGCAGCGAGCTTCCGGGTTACCGAGTTGCTCACAATCACAGTCTTTTAATTGAAGGTTCGCCACCCCTAAATCCACATAATGCTCACCACTATCAAGCATTTGCAGAACACGAGGCTGATGCATCTTAGCCTCTATATCGCTCGGGTTCGGGCTTACTTTTTCCACGTACAATATTTTAGCATAAATCATTTAAAAAGTCAAACAAATACGGTCGGCGCCACTTCCAAAATCTCATCACGCACTAGATCTAGTCCAGTCATCTTCAGATCGATCTATAATATTTTTTCGCTTTACTCATACTACCTATTGTACACTTGTCATCTGTTTATCTGACCATAAAAAGCTTCTTGCTGTTCGCTCGTTAATACCTCTTGCACCACAGCCCAAACCTTAGCCTCCGCTTCATGGACATTGTGACTATTTACCGCAGACCCGTCTAGGACCTGACGCAATTGACCCTTAGCAATAACTCGCTGATGTTGTAAATCAAACAATACTCTTACTTGTTTATTGGCCCTGTTTTTCATCGTGTCCACTATCAGAGCGATTTGTTTATCTGTCGTAGCGGGGATTTTTTGCTGCTGTTCTGGACCGATCACTAGTGAGCCAACTTTCGGCTGCGCCACATGAACCAAATCGCCATTCGGCGCCACCCGGTCACCAAGGAACTCAGGCACGGCACTGTCGCTCAGGGCTTGCGTGATTTGATCCTTCGTCACCGGCAAAATTGTATTGAGCGTATGTCGACGACCATCATGCGCGTCATACCACCACGGAAAGGCTACTACCAACTTCAGCGCCTCCATCCCCATACGCCGTGCTAAACTATACGAACTAATTTCGTACTCAGAAATACCACGTTCGCCAGTATGAATATTTCTGTATTGGTTAACTGTTGTTCGACCAATACGTCGACTACCGACCTTAGCATACAACAACTCTTGAAATCCCCGCAGCAGGGCCACTGATATATTATGTTTTTCTTCACTGTTCAGTTCACCCATATCGACGTCATATGGATTAACCTCCAGACGCCGACATATTTTGTTAAATTGATAGTGAATATTATCTGCCTTATTTGGGTCAATACCATTTGCCAGATAAGCACGACCATCAGTGTGATGACCGTTGTAGATCTCTCTGGTTTTCAAAAAAGCATCGTATTCGGCAAAAAAGTCATCTGTTGTATCGGGGCTGACAAATTCCTGGAATAGTTCCTTTGGTTGGTGCCAGGCAGCAAAGCCACCACCAGAGATAGAAGCCGCCATCGCTGACAGCGCCAACACTTCACGCAAGCTTCCTCCACGTTTAATCATTTCTGCTAATGCTCGAGATAATTCTGGCGACAATGGTAAATTATCCATAAATTCACCAATTTTTGTAATCCGCCCTTCTTCATCAATCGCCTCCAGCGTTTCCAACAAATCGTACGACTCTTGAATAACTTTTTTACTAGCAACAGGATGCATCAAGTATTGGTTCAAGTCTTCAAAATCACCGTTCAAATTGATAGCCGACAAGACGTTACGCACGATATTGGTGTGATATATCTCCGGTGGGATGTGCTGTTCGCGGGATTTGATGTCGCAAAATCCTTTCAGCTCCTCTGGTAGATAAATCTTACCGTAAGAAATTGGCCGCGCCAGCACAAACTTTGCACCGTCAATATCACGGCCACCACGCCCCGCCTGTTGCATCAGCTCTGCCTGGGTACACAATCGAGGTGGCAGTCCTTCCGCGCCCTCTTCGCCAATTTCTTTGCTCTTCGTCAGTCCATTTGACAACACCAAATCAACCTCAGGGATGGTGATGCCAGACTGTCCAGCCGAGGTCGAAACGATGACAAACGACTCGTCTTCTGCTGGTTCAGCAGTAAAAATCTCTCGGCGCGCAGCCTCTGATATGCCAGAGTGTAATTTGAAAAATCGTATCCTCCTAGGTTGATGGCGGTTGCGACGCTTAATCGACGCAATAGTTTCCTCAATACTTCTCACCCCTTCAACAAAGACCAATGCTTTTTTCGAATCCTTACCATATTCAAGATACGCTTCAGATACGGTCCCCACGTTATCTTCTGTAATGTCGATATCATGCGGCCGACCCTCGATGGTTACGACTGGCAATGCTGATCCATTAATATCTTCGTACATCGCCTGAGAAACTTCCGTGTCAGGCGTGGCGCTGGAAAAAGCCATATGCCATTTGTCGGTATTCTCTATCGATTTTGCCGCCAGGGCCGTAGCAAATTCCATCTCCAAATTGGCTTCATGTATTTCATCAACCAACACTAGCGTTTTCTCATCATGCCAATTACGAGAAAATTGTTCCAATTTCTTTGTAAATGTTGCTGCCGTCATGAAACAAAGTCTAGTGTCTGGCGTTGCCTCCGTGGCACGTCCATGAATTTTTCCTACCAAATGATCAGGATATTGTTTGCCCAGCTGTTCACGTAAATTCTGCTCGACATATTCAGTAACATTATCGACGATGACCCGCCGTGGCATCAACACCACAACACGATCAAACCGCTCGAGTGCATACTGAGCGGTTTGTGTCGTCTTTCCACTACCCGTCGGTCCGCACAACCAGGATATTTTATTTTCCGATAACGTATCTAATATCTCTGCTTTGTGCTTATACGCAGGCAATTCTTTGTCACCAAGATCGTAGTTAGCAAAAGGAGTTTCCGGTAACTTCCCGTGCTGTTTTCGCAATTCTTCGAGGCGCTGTCTTCTCTGCTCGGGAGACTCGCCATAGTTATATGGCGACCGTCGAGGACCTTCAATATTCTGACTTAACAAATGGCTACTACTCGGTTCTTTCGACCTATGTAAATAACCCGCCCTCCGGACTCCATCTTTCACGCTACACTCTCCTTTATACTCACATTGTAGATAGGAGAGCGCAAAATGGCAAACGTAAGCGTTTTAGTCTTTTTTCTTGTCTAATTTATCAAGTTTCAAGAAATGGACAATTGCATAGACTACAAAGGCAACCGCCAGCAAGGTGATCAATGAGCTTATAAATGCTCCGTACAAAAATTCACCCCGACGTCCAGCGATCTCAACAGTAAATGATGCTGCCTGGAGACCTTGTTGCGAACCAACGATCAACTGTACAAGCGGGTCGATGAATGCTGTCACCAACTTTTTCACGGTATCACCAGCCGCAGTACCGATCGCCAAACCGACAGCTAGACCAACGACACCCTGCTCACGAATAAACATCATAAAGCCGCCGCCATGGCTTTTTACCACGCCTGCTTTTTCTTTTAACGCCGCTACGCTTGGTTTTTTAATAATTGACTTCTTGGTCGTCGTTTTTTTGACTGCCGCTTTCTTGGCTACTTTTTTCTCCGCCATAAAACTCCTTTACGTTAAGTAACACCTTGATTGTACCATATTTAATGTAGAGCGACTTATAGCCTCTCTGGCGCTACAATACCCAAAACAGTCAACCCTGCTTTCAAGATATCAGCGTACACCGCCACCAGACCAACGCGGTGCGCTTCTTTGTCGCTGCCGACGACTTGGTTTTTCTCGTAGTAACGATTGAACTCCTGCGCCAGCTCAAACAGGTAGGCACAAACATGATGCGGTTCCAGACTTTCAGTAGCTCGGTTAACCGCCTCCGCGTATTCGCTCATTTTCCTGACCAGCAGCCGATCTTCATCAAACAATTCTGTCGGGAAAGCAACTGTCTGCTCAGACTTTGCCAAAATACCCCGCGCCCGAGCGTGCGCGTATTGCAGATAACTACCGGTGTTACCTGTTAGACTCACCGCATCATTGATATCAAACACCACGTCGCTACCAATTTTCACTTTCAGGAATTGATAGCGCAGCGCACCTGCCACCACCGCGTCGGTTGGTTCGCCGCCAGCTTGGGTGATAGCTTTCTTGAACTCGTTGAATAACCAATCGATAGTAATGACGTCACCAGTACGCGAGCTCATCTTGCCGGTTGTTAGCTTGACGAGGCCAGTCGCATAATTAAACAATTTACCCTTCAATTCTGGAATTGCGAGTTCGCTAGCGGCAATCACCCCGCGGAAATACGCCGCCTGCTCTTCGCCATTGACTGTAATCGACAAATCCAAGTTTGGATAATCTTGATGCTTCAGCTGAATTAGCCCCATGTCGTGCGCGCCGTACAGGCCGTTGCCGTGCGAACCGATAAACACATTGTCAAACGCACCGTATTGACTGCCCTTGAAAATATACGCACCATCGGACTCGGTAAAGACCTCTGGGGTTTTTGCTTTAATCAAGGCCTTGCCTGGCACTTCAGTTTCGCTCTCGACATAGCGCCGCTCAATTGGCACATTGCCCAGCCGTGCCACATTGGCATCAATTTCATCAAAACTCCAAGCCTTACAAATCTCGTACACTTGCTTGTACAGCGGATCATCCAGTACAAACGATTGCTTGGCCAGCTCATCAATTTCCGCCCGCGCCTCTGGTGATTCTTTAGCTGCCCGTGCGCCTTCAACATACATACGGCTCATAAACTCGTTGCGCTTATCAGCCGGAATAGCGTCTAGTTTGCTGACATCACCGTCAATTTCGCGAAGAATTGCCCACATACTCTTGCCGACGTGCGTGCCGACGTCGCCGTGGTAACTCACCCGATGTACCGACGCACCATCCACCGCCAGCAAATTCGCCATGGTATCTGCCAAAATCGCATTCAGTGCGTGGCCGATATGCATGGCTTTGAATGGATTTGGACAATTAGTTTCAATAACGACCGTTTGGCCTGAACGATTGGTGGCCGGCCGCACTTTCAACGACTCCAGCACTGCTTGGTCGCTTAACGTCACGTTAATAAAGCCTGGTCCAGCCACGCTCACCTCACCCAACTCCTCATGACCACGCAACTCTTCTGCGATCGCCTCGGCAATCTCACGTGGATTTTTGCCCAAGGGCTTCGCTAGCTGCAGCGCCACATTCGTCGCAAAGTCACCAAACTTTGGATCAGGACGCGTCAACTGCACCGTCGTTTCAATATTAAATAGCTTTGCAATAACTTCTTGAATTGTGTGTTCCATCACCACCAGTATACCACCAGATCAACTAGTCTTCCACTATGTCCAAGTCCAACGCCGTGGCGGAGATTAAACTCGATCCCCGGACATGACGCAAAATATACGACAACGTTGATAAATCATCCTGTGTTGGCAACGCTTGTGGTTGCTGTGATAACGCTTGCTCTTCAGCCATTAATTTCCTTTTTTTGTTTCATTCTTTATATGTTATGATAGTATCATATTATTTTTAATTTGTCAATGAGATGTGTTCGGTAAGTTAATCTATTCTTTAGGCAAATGACGATTACCTTTACCGACTATTCTCTTAAATACACTACCCTTCGCCAAAATATTCTTCAGCTTGTTCCGCATAGCCTTTTTCGTCTCTGGACTAGCCTCTGCATAAGAATGTTGAATTGTACTAAGCCAGTTGTCCCTACTATCACCAATAGTAATTTTCAGGTTATGGTCCTTCAATACAGCCGCAGATGGTCCACCAGAAAAATCCTCCGCCTTATCGCTTGAGATAGATATCGGTAGAATCTCAACACCGGCCTCTAGGGCAATATGTGCCGCTGCAGAACCAATCTTACGATGCTCCACTGATTCGTGGTCTGAAAACCCTGCCATAACTAATATCTCACCATCTTTAACTCGCTCAACAGCCTCCTTATAATCATCTTCAGAAAAAGGGGCTGGTTTTTTATTTTTCCTATCCATCCATGTATACGGTACAGGGATAAAGTTTTCTCTTCCCGTTAAAACATATTGTATAGGCTCCGGATTAAATCCACCCACACCTTCTTTTATCCAATCACCGTTGGTTGAAGCTATCCCGATACTAGTCTTACCCACCAAAGAGGCTAAATAGCTAGCAGTAGGCACATCAAGCCCAGACTCATGTGATGTAATCACCACAAGTCCCCTGTTCTTCTCCTTAGCTCTTTCTGCCGCTTCAATTAGATTATCTTCACCAGATATATCAACATTGCCGCGACCATGCATTACGTCCATCAAAGCCCTCAGACCCAAAGACAAACGAATATCCGCTTTTGGCAATCCTAACTCTTCACCAGCGGCTTTCATTTTTTTCACTGCAGGGTGCTTAGATAAAAACGTTTTTTCAGATGGTTCCATACTTTTATTATATCATATAAAACCCTATCATGTCAATAGGTAAGTGTTTAAGCTTATCTTGAAACCCGTCCGCTAATACCACTTGGCTCTATCTGGAAGCAGCTGCTCTAATGAGTCCATCAAAGAGCGGGTGTGGCCGAAATGGACGAGATTTAAACTCTGGGTGAGCTTGTGTAGCAACGAAATAGTCACAGTGTGGCGATTCAACAAATTCCACCAATCTGCCGTCTGGCGAGGTGCCCGAAACAACCAAACCACCTTGTTCAATCGCCTGAACAAAATCTTGATTCACCTCATATCGGTGGCGGTGTCGCTCTGTCACCTCTGTTGTACCATACGTCTTTGCCACGAGTGAGCCTTCTTTCAGCACTGCTGGATAATCACCAAGGCGCATCGTGCCACCAGTCGACTCTTTACCTGCCTGCCCATCCATTAGATAAATCACGTTCGTGCCCTGACCTGCACCAAATTCCTCACTATTAGCACCATCCACACCGCCTCGACGTGCCGCGGCAATTACCGCTGTTTGCATACCCAAACAAATACCCAAATATGGTTTATTGTGCTCCAGACAATACGTCGCCGCTGCAATTTTTCCTTCAACACCGCGTGAGCCAAATCCGCCCGGCACCAACACAGCATCAACCTCAGCAAAATCGTCATCACTGGCAGTCTCTGAATTTATCCACCGTATATTGACTTCACAATTCTCCGCCCAGGCTGCCGATTTGAGCGCTTCAGTCACCGACAAATACGTATCGGTATTGTCAATATATTTTGCCACCAGACCAACGGTTACTTCACGAGCATAATCAGTCGTGTCACGCGTGGCGAGATTTTCCCAGCGAGTCAAATCAGGCTCCGTTGTTACTCCAGTAAATTCACTCAACATTGGTCCCAGGTCGCGTGCAACCGTCAGCGGCACTTCATACACGGTATTGACATTTGGCATCATGATGATACCCTCGGGGCGTACACCAGAGGAGATAGCGATTTTTTCGCCAACACTACGCGGCGGTTTATCATGACCCTCGGTCCGCACCGCCACGACATCTGGCATGATCCCAAAACTACGAAGCTCCGCCATGGCATTTTGTGCAGGCTTTGTTTTGTACTCCTGACTCGCTTCCAAAAACGGCACATACACCACATGAACAAAGAGACAATTATTCCTGCCTACTTCTTGTGAAAAATCACGAATTGCTTCGATAAAGCTCAGACCTTCGTAGTCCCCGACCGTACCGCCGATTTCTACAATGTGAACATCACCTTCAGCTGCTTCGTGAATAGATTTTTTAATAGAATTGGTCAAATGCGGCACTAGCTGCACCGTTTGCCCACCAAATTTACCAGCTCGTTCATCAGCGATGAGATCACGCAATAGTCGACCTGACAGGGTAGTATTTTTCCGCGTCAACTCCAAATCCAAAAAGCGTTCGTAATGCCCTAGGTCCAAATCAGTCTCGGCACCATCCTTAGTCACAAAGCATTCACCGTGTTCTTTGGGATTTAACAATCCAGCGTCAACATTCAGGTACGGATCACACTTTTGTACGGACACTGACAAGCCTTTGGCTTGCAACACCGCACCAATACTTGCCGCCGTAATTCCCTTACCAACACCAGACAGCACTCCACCAGTTACAAAAATATACTTCTTCGTCATCACTTCTCCAACCTATCAAAAGAGGCGCCGAATCGACACCTCTGTTGTTTTATTCACAACCGTCACACACTGTCAAACTTGCGGGATCGAGCGGTGCTGCAATGCCACCAGATTTTTTTGCCTGGTCGTCGGCTGCCTGCTGGACTGCTTTCATCGCTGCGTCGATAGCACTTAATTTTTCTTCCAATGTCATGTCGTCAGAAATAATTTGACTTGCGTTCATGTTCCTGTCTTTCTATATATTTAGTATCTGCTTATGCTTATAATACGCTATATGTAGCGGTTATGCAACATAGTGTAGCCAATTTCCTGTTGTAGTTTTTTCATCAAGCTTGCCGATTGGCATGATGTAAATTTGCCTATGTTCGACGCGTGGCATAAAGTCACCCAGCTTGTTAGCATAGGCCTCCAAAGCCGCCGCCTCTTCTTCCTCTGGCAGTTCTCGTACCGTTGTTGTCAAAAAAACAGCACTCTTTTGATCGTTCCACACTACAAACTCGACAACACCGCTGCGGTAAGCATTAACGGCGTGGCGGGATTGTCGATCAGAGATCCAAATGATGTTGTCATTTTTATAACGAACAAAGTGGAGCGGCGTCACTAGCGGTGTTCTGTCGCGATTAACGGTAGCCAAAGCGCCAACTTCCACGGTGTCTAAGATATCTGTTGTAATTTTGTCCATAGTAGTTATTTCGTGGTATTTACTTCATAGCTAGTGTTAGTGCTCTCAAAGAAATTGACGAGTTCCAGGGTATCGTTTGCGGTAGCCATCCACTTGGCTGGGTTGGCCACGTTGTATTCAGGCTCAAAGCCAAGCTCGACCAAGCGGCGGTCAGTCATGTGCATGACGTATTGATTGACATAATCAGCGTTTAAGCCGAGGATTCCCTTTGGCAACATGTCCTTGTTGTATTCTTTCTCCAACTCAACCGCCTGCAAGATGAGGTTGCGAATTTCCTCGGCAAACTCCTGGGTTTGCAGTTCTGGGTTTTCATCCAAAATGGTCAGTAGTAAATTGATCCCAAAGGTCAGGTGTAAGTTCTCATCCTTGGTGATCCAGTCTAGCAGCGTACCAACATTACGCAGCAAGTTGCGCTGGCGGAAGCTCATACCGACCATAAAGCCCGAGTAGAACCAAATACCTTCCAGCACGATGTTATACGCCACCAGTGAGCGAACAAAGTTTTTCTTACCCTCCAAGGTATAGATGTCGAGATTTGGATCAAGCATGACATCCAGGTGCTTGTTCTGGAAGTTCGCCTTGTCAGCCAGCGATTTTTTGCCAAAGCCCGCCGCGTAAATCTCCTCACGGTCAAACGGAAAGGTCTCGATGATATACTCGAAAGTCATAAAGTGATTGGCTTCTTCCCACATCTGCTTTGACAGATACAGTTGCGCTTCAGCAGCATTAACATATGGGTAAATGCCAAAGGCTAACGACTTGTTGATCAATAGCTCGTTCGGGTTGAGATAGCTGATGACAGTTTTGAGCGCGTGCTTTTCTTCGTCACTAAGTTTTTCAAAATCCATCAAGTCCTGTGCTAGCTGAACTTCATTAGGAAACCAAGTGTTAGCCACCGCTTGGTTGTATAGATCGTATGCCCATGGGTAACGAATTGGGTGTAAACTCAGCCCGTCGCGCAGCCCCGAGCCTAAAATTCCACCTTTTGGATGTGTATAGTCTGACATGATAACCCCCTTTATTTATTAATTTTTGCAAAGCCAAAGCCACGCGCCTTGCCTGCACCTGTTCTAATCTTTTGCTCAGCAATTTTTTCCACCGACACCGTGGTCTGTTCTGATTGGTGACGTGGTTTAACGTGTAGATAGTAGGTCGTTTTCAAACCACGGCGCCACGCTTCAGAATAAATCTCTACATATTCATCGATATCGCGCGTTTCCAGATACATGTTGCGGCTAATCGCCTGGTCGACCCATTTCTGCGCCCGAGCCGCCACCTCGATAAAGGCATAAGGACTGAGCTGGAAGCTGGTTTTGTAGACATCTTTCAGTTTCTGCGGGATAGCGTCGATGTGTTGAATATCACCCTGGTTGGCAAAGACTTCTTCCTTGATATCATCCCACAAGTTTAGTGCCTTGAGGTCACGCACCAGGTTATTATTCACTTCTAGGAATTTACCATTCAGAGTCGAGCGGCTAAAAATTTGTGCAAACTGCGGATCGATACCCGGCGTGGTACCAGCAATGTGGCCGATGTTCGCCGTCGGCGCGATAGCCATCAGTGTCGCATTGCGCATACCCTTTTTCACTTTCACTCGCAATGAATCCCAATCGAGGCTCGATTTGTGGTCAATTTTCACCTTTACCTTGCGGTCAGTAGACAGCGTCTCCAGGGTGTCAATCGGCAAAATACCCTTACTCCAACCACTACCCTTGTAGGTAGGATAGCTGCCCAGCTCCTGTGCCAAGTCTGCTGATTGGTCGATGGCGTGATAGCTGATGAACTCGGTCAGTGTATCAATCAAGTTATACGACTCCTTAGACTCATAGCAGTAACCAAGTTTTTCGAGCACATCAGTAAAGCCCATTATCCCCAAACCAATTGCCCGCGTTTGGTTGTTTGAGTGCATAGCTTCCGGAATCGGCGTCTGGGTGATATCTACCAAGTTGTCCAGTTGGCGCACCGCCGCTCGCGATGCTTCTTTGAGTCGATCCCAGTCCCATGTTTTATCTGTGTTCAAAAAGGCTGACAAATTGATACTCACCAGGTTACAGGTAGCAATGTTGTCTTTGTCCTGCGGCAAGGTAATTTCCGTACAGAGGTTAGACAGGTGAATCGTACCCGTGTTATTGTTTAAGGCTCGAACGTTAATGGTATCTTTCCAGGTAAGCCATGGGTGGCTAGTAGCCTGTAAGCTGGTCAAAATCTGTTTGAATTGCTGGCGAGCTGATGTCTTTTCAAAGACGCGCATTTTACCAGCTTCGGCTAGTTTAATGTACTCTTTGTAGCGTGCGGAAAATTCTTCACCATACAACTCTGGCAAATCTGGCGTATCTGCCGGGTCAAACAAGTACCAATCTTGGTCTTTTTGCACCCGCTTCATAAATTCATCAGAGATAAACACCGCAGTGTTAGCAAAACGCGTTCGCATGTATGGGTCACCGGAGTTAGAGCGTAGGTCGATGAATTCCCTAAAATCAATATGCCAGTTTTCCATATATACTGCCGCTGCACCCATCTTTTTACCCTTACGGGAGACAGCAAATAATGCTGTGTCGATCATCTTGATAAATGGAATTGGTCCAGTACTTACTGTATTGGTTGTCTTGACTGGACTACCAGATGCCCGCAATTTAGTAAAGCCGATGCCAATACCACCAGTACCTTTGGCGATCCACATCGTGTCACGCACCGCCTTAGCAATTGATTCCATGTCATCATCAACATTCAGCAAGAAACAGTTACTGAGCTGCGGGAATGAACCACCAGCATTGACGCGGGTTGAACCACCTGGCACATACTCCAGACTACTCATGTGATTGTAAAAATCGATGGCTGCAGCTGTCGGATCTTTTTCATTGTAGCTCAGCCCCATAGCGATGCGCATGTGAGTAAACTGTGGTGGTTCAATTGGCTCACTACCATGTTTACGCAGGGCGTAGCGGTTACGGTTAGTGATGACACCGAGGTACTTACTGAGGTCGTCTTTAGCAGGATCAAGCGCTTCACCAAGCTTTTTCAAATCAAACCTACCGTCAGTCATCCGCTGGTCCAGTAGCCCAACCTTTACTGCATCCTTCACGAACTGAGGAAATTTCTTTGCGTGCAATTTCTTTAGCTCATCAGCGGTTTCATAATCATCTAGGGTGTTTTTATAAATATTTTTTAACAACAGCCGTGCCGCGATCTTGTCATAATCTGGATCGTCTTTAACATTCTGCAAGGTTGTCTGGATGACCGCTTGGTCGAGCTGCTCAGTCGTAATGCCGTCAAACAATGTCAGCTGCAGTTCAGTAGCCACCTGCACGACCTTGGATACTTGATCAGGCAACCCCTCTGCCGCCTTCAGTAACGCGATGTTGATTTTATTTGCATCAAACGGCTCTTTCGTCCCGTCTCGTTTGACGACATGAATGACACTCATTATACCTCCCTTAAACTATATTTGTCATAGAGACACAAGAAAAATACCAACAGTACCTCCCCTGTGGTATCAGCTTTTCTCACCTCTTGGTTTTTGTTTATCTACCCGCTATAGATATAGCGTATATACACCATGATAAACACTAAATGTAGGGTTTGCAATAGGTTTTGTTAATTTTACAATAACGATCGAAGATAACCCTATTTGCACTTGGCGGAAGGACGGGGATTCGAACCCCGGAGACCCCGTGAAGAGTCTACACACTTTCCAGGCGTGCCAGTTCAACCACTCCTGCATCCTTCCGTCTTGATTTAGTATACAAAACTTTACGGGAAATAACCAACTACCGCAGTAACAATATAAAAATGGGCTGATGATGTACATTTTACATAACTATTATGGTTGCATATCCTCCCGTACTGCATATAATAAATATAGTATGGATACACCAGTTGCACCGTGTATAAGACTCACAAACATTACAAAGTGTTTTGGTATCGGCGATGCAGAACACTATGCTCTTGACGACGTGAATTTGACCGTCGAGAAGGGCGAATTCATCGCCATCATGGGGCCAAGTGGTTGCGGTAAGACCACTCTCTTAAATATCATCGGATTGCTAGATCAAGCAACAGATGGTGAATATTTCCTCAACGGTGATTCAGTGGACAATCTCGGCTCAAAACGATTAGCCCGAATCCGTTCAGATGACATCGGTTTTGTATTTCAGAATTTTAACCTGATTCCTCGCTTGAGCGTCCTAGAAAACGTGTCTCTCCCGCTAACGTACAAAGGCATGAGTAAGATTAAACGTCTACAGGAAGCCAGCCGAATCTTAAAGAACTTTCACTTAGGCGAGCGCGAATATTACATGCCGCACCAATTGTCAGGTGGACAGGTTCAGCGTGTAGCGATTGCTCGTGCGCTCGTTAACAGCCCGTCAATCATCCTGGCGGACGAGCCGACTGGCAACCTAGACAGTAAAGCCAGTCATATCATCATGGAAGAGTTAGCTGATATTCACCGCCGTGGCAATACCATCATCATGGTAACCCACAACCCTGAGTTGACCTCGTACGCCAGCCGCGTCATCACCATGCTTGACGGCAGGATCGATACAGATGAACAGTTGCAGAAATCAGCACCATTCAGGAAAAACCTGGAAATTATTGATGAAGAAAAAGAAGCAAAACCATCAGATAAGCCCAAGAAATCTGAGAAAAAAGCTACTGAACCTACCGAAAAGCCCAACAAAGAGGAAGCAAAGCCAGCCAAACATCCTGAAAAAGAAGAGGCTAAGCTTGCCGAGAAATCAAAAAAAGAAGATGATAAACCCGCTGAAAAGTCTGACAAAAAATCTTCAACCAAATCCACAAAGAAGACACAAACTTCCAAAAAGGAGACGACCAAGTGAGGTTTTTATTTAAAAATCACATAGAAAATGCTATGCAATCCCTCCGTGCCAGCCGCGGTCGGACAACATTGACTGTTACTGGCATCACCATCGGCATTATGGGCATCACCATGATCATGTCCTTGTCTGTTAGTGTTAATAAATTGATCAATCAACAGTTCTCAACCACCAAAGACAGCGTAGCATTGATACGGTCTGGTTTGGGTGGTAATATCGAGCGGTCATTGTCTCAAGCACAAAACATTACACCTCTCCCAACCCTGACCGAATACGATATACAGGACGTTGCTCGCATCACTCCAAACAGCGCTCCGATGTCAGTTATTCACAACTCCATCACTACTACCAACTCACGCATCGATGCGCACAAAACCGCCATCATTGGTACCACTGAAAAAATCAAAGATCTGGCAGAGTTAGAACTACGCGATGGTCAATTTGTTGGGCAAGCCAATGGCGTGGTGATCGGCCATCAGTTGTCAATTGATCTGTTTGGCACCGAATACGCACTCGGTAATGTCCTGCGCATTCAAGATAAGCCGTTTACGGTCATGGGCGTGTTAAAACCAGTCAAACAACCTCTCACCTATCTAGGTGTTAACTTCAACAACTCAGCCATCGTCTCACTCGATGTCAGTAAGAAGCTGACACAAAATGTCGCGCAAATTCAGCAAATTGCCATCAAAACTGACGGCGACTCGTCGCTTGAGAAAGCAATTTCTGACATCACAGCAAAGCTCAATCAAAATCACCACGATGCTAATGACTACCACATCATCACTGGTAAAGATATTACTGCTACCAGCGACGCTATGTTGTTGTCACTGTCAGCAATCATGATCGCCGTGTCAATCATCTCCCTGTTTGTCGGTGGAATCAGCATCATGAATATCATGTTGGTAAATGTTGCCGAACGACAGCGTGAAGTCGGTATCCGTAAAGCAATTGGTGCAACCAACCGACACATCATCCATCAATTCTTGATCGAATCAGTCATCATTGGTTTAGCTGGTGGTGTTATGGGGTATATCTTTGGCTTAATTGGTGCGTACACGGTCAGTACTTTCCTACCGGTTTCGCCAATTTTGAGCTGGCAGCCTGCTGTCGTCAGTATTGGTGCTGCCATGCTGGTCGGTGTCGTCTTTGGTATTTATCCAGCCGTACGTGCTGCCAACCGCAACACTATCGAAGCAATGCGCAACTAAATAAACCGCGTTTGACTTTAACTTAATTCTTGTTTCAAACGTTCTACTAATTTTACCGGTGCTGGATCAACACCATTTAGAATTGCTGTGTAAATACTTGCGGCATCACCAAGCGCCAAGCCCCACAACAACTGCTTGAGCAAGGTTTCGCCTTGTAGTTCCACCGATACAGCGTGCGGACGCATACCACTCAACAATCGATCACTCAGCTCCATTCGCTCACGAATGCGCGGATGTTCCAAATGACTCATCAAATCAACAATCACAAATGGCTTTTCAACCGGATGAGATGACCAGCCGATAAACTCATTGTGATTAAATTCAGGATATTGATTACAAAAAGCTATATTTTTTGCCGATTCATTCCAGCTGATTTTCCACTTATATGCCAACGGCCATGTTAATTCACCAGCATAAATCACAGGGGTTTTGCCAGCTGACTTGAGCGCCAACTGTTTAGCGATGTTTTGCTCGGTCGGTACTTCCGGTGCCCAAGCTTTTACCTGACCAGATAACCATTCGCCGCTTTCTTCCAATTTTTGATACAAATCACCATCGATGATCAAAAAATGTTGTAATACCTTCAACAATCCTCGCAGATGATAGACTGTCGACATGCGCGGCTGTGCACCAGCTGGTATTTTTATCCTCTTTACTCCATCAACCACTGCCTTTTCAAACAGGGCTCCACCTGTCGTGATTGTCGCTAGCTGACAATTGTTGGCACGCGCTTGATCATAGCAACTGAGGGTTTCTTCGGTATTACCGGAGTGACTGATGGTGATAACTAGGGTATTATCATTCACAAAACCCGGTAAATCATAGCCTTTTGTTACTACCAGAGGAATATGCAACCAACCCCTCGTTAGCGCAATTACCATTTCTGCTGCCAGCGCTGAACCACCCATACCAGCAATCACCACCGCATTGATAGTGCCCGGGACATAATCATTCCCTTCGATAACTACTTCAAACGAAGTCTGCGTTGATAACTGCAACAAACCAGACAGGGTGTCGGCTGGATCTTTTCGCCGAATCATCATAGGATCATCAAGCATCTTGTCATACCACCTTTCTTCATGCTAAAGTATAACATATATAAGCATAATCATTAATAAGATGGGTGGGGACATGCAAAACCAATCAGTTACCGATGATCAAGAGCTTGCCAAGGTTTTGGCAGGTGTAACACAACAAACAGATGATAATTTGAGCTTTGAAGAGACGGGGACAACTCCGCAGTCAGACGACGCTCAGGTAGTCGCGCCACCACCAGACAATTCAATCCCAGTGGCAACAGATGATTTAATGGTCGCACCGCCGCCAGCAGTGCCGATTTCCGTTGACACTGTGACCCCTGTAGTCCCGGTAAACGATTCAAATCTGGACTCCATCAAGCAACAAGCACTACTAGAGCTTCGTCCCCTGGTTGATAAGTTAAACATTTCCCCAGAAGAAAAGTTTGACACCTACCTACTGTTATTACGCTCAACAGATGACAGCGCTTTGATCGCTCCAGCACACGCAGCAGCTGGTGCCATCGCTGATGAATCTCGCCGCGCCCAAGCTCTGCTGGATGTAATCAAAGAGATAGATTATCTGTCAAATCCACAAAAATAACCATTTCAATTCATTAAAATAGGGCCTGCTACCGGCCCTATTTTGTTTGATGTAGCCTGCTACATCATCCCCATACCCGGCATACCGCCAGGCGCAGCTGGAGCTTCTGGCTCTGGCACATCGACGACCAATGCGCCCATGGTTGCTGCGGTTGAAGCGATAGATACCGCGTTCTGCACTGCTTCCTTGGTGACGCGCGCTGGGTCGATGACGCCAGCTTTTTTGACATCCACCAATTCGTTCTCAGGCTTCATTACATTAACGCCAAAGCCTACTTTACCCGCCTCGACTTGCGCCAAAAGCGCGTCGGCGTTCAAGCCAGCGTTACGCATAATCTGTAGGAACGGCTGTTTTAAAGCGTCTTTCAGAATCTGTCGGCCAGCCGCGATGCTATCTGCACCGCTCACTTTTAGGCCGCCAGCCAAATTCACCAGCGTCACACCACCACCAGCGACGATTCCCTCGGCCAAGGCTGCCTTGGTCGCTGCCACCGCGTCGTCCACGCGGAACTTCTTTTCGTCAATTTCTGTCTCGGTCGCGCCGCCGACTTTAATGACGGCCACCTTGCCAGACAGTGCAGCTGCTCGCTTGTCGAATTGCTCTTTTTCATACTCGCTGGAGGCATTGTCAGACAGCGATTTAATCTCAGCAATTCGCTCCTTAACGCCAGATGGCTTGCCTGCCCCCTCAATGATAGTGGTTTCGTCTTTACCGACAATCACCTTGCGTGCTGAACCCAAGACCTCCAAACCAGCATTCTCAAATGTCAACCCGTGATCTTCAGAAATCACCGTTGCACCAGTCAGTACCGCGATATCACGCAAAATCTCCTTGCGGCGGTCGCCAAAGCTTGGTGCCTTGACCGCGACAGTGT
>CAUPXC010000011.1:0-22514 GCA_963514965.1 uncultured Candidatus Saccharibacteria bacterium
GGATAAAAACTATCGACGACGTTTTTGAAATTGGTGAAGATACCTTGGGCGGTTTCCGGGCGGAGATAAGAAATACTATCCTCACTCTCAGTAGCACCAACATGCGTTTTGAACATCATATTAAACGTTCGCGATTTACTTAGCGGATTGCCGTCAGGGCTTTTGATGCCCTGCTCAGCAATCACCGCATCCATCTGCTCCATCGTCATACCATCCGCATCAACGCCGTTGTCTTTAAGAATATGATCGGTGCGGTAGCGTCGGTGATTGACCGTATCTTCACACAGCGGATCGACAAAGGTATCCACATGCCCACTCGCCCGCCATACTTTCTGATTCATCAAAATCGCCGCATCGACGCCATACATATCGTCGCGCTCGTCGACGAACCTGCGCCACCACAAATTCATGATATTGCGCTTCAGTTGCACGCCCAGCGGGCCGTAATCCCAGGTGCCAGAAAGACCGCCATACACATCCGACCCCTGATAAATAAAGCCGCGGCGCTTGCACAGGCTGATAATATCTTCCATTTTTGCTTGACTCATCAAAAAACCTTTCTCCATGTTGGCAACATGGCGATTCACATTATTAGCTACAGTATAGCATTTTTATGGGCAATATTACACCGCCGCGTGCTGCCGCACCACCAGCCAACAAGCACTGATCACCTCAGTTATCCCGCCAATTTGCGCCACAGTCGCCAGCGGCTTCGCCTGGATGAGCCGAAGCAGTTTGATGGCGTCCGCCGACAAGTCACCCTGCTCCGCTGGCCGCAAACCCTTTTCCGTGCTGTCGTACATATATGTTTTGTCAGGCGACAAAGTCTGGGCCGCCACGTCAGTGCGCAGATTGAGCTCATCGCCTAGCAACCCAGCGTAGTGCAAGTAAAACCAAGTTTCAATCAGTTTTTGCTCAACCTTCACGTTATTCAATTGCGCCAACACTTGCTGCGCCACCGAAAACCAGGCTGGCTCGTCGACCTGCTCGCTCGCTCGGTTGACCAATTTCAGCATTTCATAGCCAAATTGCATCCGCTCGTAGCTGTCCAAAATGTGTCGATAAAATTGCTGCAGCTGCGCACTGGTCAAAATCCCCAGCTCGCCGCGCCCACGTCGCACCACCACGTCGCACAGCGCAAATAGTTCGATGCCACCTGCCAGTTTACTTTTTTCGCGTCGCACGCCTTTGGCGATCACGTTGCGCCGCCCTGCCGAAGTCAACAGATGTAAAATTCGATCTGCCTCGCCATAGTCGGTTCTTCTCAGGACGATAGCTTGCAGGCGCTCACTTTGACTCACTGTAGCACCTCCGTCAACGCCTGTCGCACCTGCGCCGGCGTCATGGTTGATTTGTCAAGCACCGCCCGCACACCAAATGGCTCCATGTCGTCATGAGTGATACCAACATTACTACACACGATGATCGGCAAATCAGCCAGATCCTCATGACTCTTCAATTCATTCAGCAGCGCCATGCCCGTTTCACTCGCCAAGAGCATGTCCAAAACCAACGCATCTGGGTACCAATCATCGATCATTTCCAGCGCCTGTCCCGGAGCAATAACAACCCGCGACTCAGCGCCAGCCTCTGAGATATAATGCTGCATCAGCTTCGCCCACACTGGATCGTCCTCAACAATCAGCACCTTTTTCATAGCAAACTCATCTGTTGGCTTATGGGTAATTCTACATAAAACGTCAGCCCATCACGATGCCTGATCAGGCCAATGGTTCCGCCCATGGCTTTTGCAAATTGTGACGCCACGTATACGCCCAAACCGCTGCTGTCAGGGCGTGTGCGAACTGATTTTCGCTGTTCCATCTCATCGATAAGCCGCGCATAATCCGCACGGCTCATCATCGGGCCGTGGTCACGAATCAAGATCCTCAACGTTGAGCCAATTTGGCGAATTGTCACCCGTATGGGCATATCTTTTTCGCTGTATTTGAGAGAATTGTTCAAAAAGTTAGCTAAAATCCGTGACAATAACGCCCTGTTTGCCACCACCAAATGCTTCGCCGACTGTTTTTTCGGCCAGTCGATTGATTGACCGTACAAACGCAACATCGGGTGTAATTCCATGGCCATTTGCTGGCACAACGCCAGTGGGTTGATGGGCTCCAGAGGAAACAACGTTGGCGACAAGTGAGCCGTTTGCGCCAAGTCCTGTACCAACGCCAACGACTGATCACTGATACTCGACAGTTGCTGAGCAATGCGACGCGTTTCAGCTGTATCTAGCAGCCCCTCTTCCAGGAGCAGACTGAGTTGTCTGATGAGCGCCAGCGGAGATTTCAATTCATGCGCAGCCACCGCTACACTTGGCAGCTGCCCAAATTCAGCATTATTCCATCTTACCTCCGCCATACCTGCTTACAGTATAGCAATTGGCGTATTACTGAACAAACTTAACCGTGTCGAGAACTGCCTGAAAATCTGGCTTGAAGACGTCAGCATCAGTAGAGAAACGAATCGTTTTGTCTCGTACTCGCATCAAGACCACTGAACCGCGCAATTCTTTAGAGAAAGCACCGTCCAAGCGAGTAGCTGCGTTACCATTAAATTCAACGCTGCTTGAGGTCAATTCACCCTTCTTCAACTGGTTGGCGTATTGGCTCAGCACCTTATCAAAGTCACTATTCAACACCTCTAAACGAACAGCAAAGCGGCTGGTGTTTGAGCGTGCTGGCGGCACGGTACCTGGGTGGAAGTACGCCTTGTAGTCACCGCGGTCAGTACCGTCTTGATCGACATATGCACTCCAGGTCTTTGGATACATGAACGAAACTCGACCAAATTCATTTGGTCCAACAAACTCAACACGTGGATTCTTAGCTTCTTCAGAAAATCGCTTCTGGTCAAGCTCTGCCTGCTCATTTTTGCCTTTGGCAACCGCACTGGCAACCTTTGCGTCAACGCCAGTCTTCTCTCGTGTGTACTCCACGAACATCCAAGCCGCCACAGCTCCAGCGATTAACGTTAACACCAAAAAACCAATCGTACCGACCATCCAGCCATTGATTGACCCCTGTTCAAATTGTCTTCTTTTCATATGTTGCATTATAGCTTATGCTTTATCTCCTGTAAAGTCAGGACGTATTTCATACAGAAAATACGGACCAGCTTCTTTCAGTAGTCGGTCGTTCTTCGTGGTATCTAGCCGATAGCCATAACTGACCAATCGTAACGATCTGCCCTGGTGGGTCGCCTGTTGCCGAGCCAATTGATAAATTTTCTTCAAATGCAGCCCTGCACCAAACGCATATATCACCGTGATGTTGTCGGCAGGTTGCGTCGTCCACGCATTCGTCCATTTGATGCGCACATTCTTGGCATACTTTCTTAGCCGCCAACGAGACGCCAGCACTAAAAATGGGTTAATCTCATAGCCAACGGCCTGAGCACCAGTTTTCGCCACCTCTTGTAGCACGGCACCATCACCCGACCCTACATCCAGTACGATGTCGTCTTTAATCAGCTTCAGTTCATCCCTCAACAGTTTCTGAATATCAGTGTGGCGCGTCGGTACATACGGTGCACCGATGAACGCCGTCAGTCCAAATATCAAAAATAATATCAGCGCACAAACAATCATCACTTCCATGACAAACTACTCACCCAGCACTTCAATCTCATTTTTCATATTCAGCAGCCGCTCTTCTGCCTGCTCTGCCAGTTTTTTGACAGCCAGAAATCGCTCACGCGCCTCTTCTAGCCGAAACTCATCGCTGTGAAACCACGCCATTTCTTTGTCCAGCTGCTCTAGTAGTTCGTTAATCGTTGGTTCGTTTTGCATATTCTTCAATCCTCGCTTTCATCAAAGCTTTGTTAGTTTGTATTTCAATCACTTCCCCGACCGCACAATTACCCCTGATCATAGCATAGCCTCTTGCCAGGGCTAATTCTGGATCGTATTCACTAATCAACCTGATGCGTGACTGTACATCACTCAGCAGTTCCTCAATGTGCTGACGCCAGCTATCCAGAGCATTGCTGCGCGCCGCCTGTACCAGTTCCAATTCCTCGTCGATCGCTCGTACTGTTTGTAGCGCCACGCCACGAAGCTGGTGCTTGATCGACCGAATCATCTCTTGCTTATCTGGCAGCAGCAACTGCGCCGCGTTGCTTGGCGTTGACGCTCGTACATCAGCCGCAAGATCACACAATGTCGTGTCAATTTCATGACCAATCCCCGTCAGTACCGGCACTCGGCTGGACGCCAGTTTTCGCACTAGCAATTCATCATTGAACACACTCAAATCATCAGCGCTACCTCCCCCACGAATCACCACAATCACCTCTGGTAGCTCCGCCAAGCTCTCAATTTTCTCAACCGCCCTGATGATCTGATCTGCCGCCGTTTCGCCCTGCACCATCACATTTACCACACTAAACTGAACGCCGCCCCAGCGTTCATTGGCGATTTTCATAAAGTCAGCGTATCCAGCTGAATTGGTGCTAGAGATAACCGCTACATGCTGCGGTCGGGACGGTAATAATCGTTTGCGAGCATCATCAAACAGCCCTTCGTCTGACAGCTTTTTGCGCAGCAACTCAAAGCTTTTGCGTAAATTTCCTTCGCCCACTGGCTGCACTGACTGTACCGTTAAACTAAACTTGCCCCAATCGGTCACCTTCGGCACTGCCCGTACCACCACTCGCATACCATCATGAATAGGCATTCTCAGCTGCCACACTGTCATGAAACAATTGACCGTACCGTCATCATCTTTTAGATCAAAGAAAACATATTTTTGATGATTGACCTTAAACGAGCTGACTTCGCCTTCAATCTGCACCGAGCCAAAGGCCAGCTCTAGCGACTGATTGACAACCGCCAAAAATTCACTGACACTAAATTTAGGAGTCACGGCGAGGCTTACCATATTTGATTAGCGCGTGCTGGTAGAAAATATAGCCAAGGACGATTGTCCCCATGAGCAAAATGACACGCGTCAGTATGATGCCCGCGATAGCGATATCTGGCGGCGTACCAGTCATGCTCAAAAACAAAATCATGATCGTCTCATACACACCTGCGCCGCCCGGCGTAAAGATGATGATCCCAGCAAAGCCCGCCGCGATATAGCCAATCAGCAGCACTGCTGGATTGACCGACGCACCCAATGACCAAAAAGCCAGCATAAACATCAAAATATCAAACGATGCATACACAATTCCCCACAAAAACGGTTTGACGATCAAGCGTTTATCTTGCATCAATTCCGAGAAATCGTCGTGCATATCGGAGAAAAAAGCGTCCATCTGCTCCGCCTGAACCAACTGGCGCTGCATACCAAACGTCACACATTTGGTGATGGCGTTAAGCCCGCGCGCAATTCGGCGCGCCGCCTTGTGCATCCTATGACGAGAAGAAAACATGTAGATGATGGCAAATGTTAGGCTCAGGACAACCACCACGACCAGGAAACTTGATGCCACAATATACCGGTTGATGCGACCGTCTACTGCCAAAAACACCACCGCCACGATCATCATGGCTAGCATTGACAAAAACCCTGTCACATATCTCAGGAGCTGCGCAAATGTTGAACGCGCCGAGCTCACACCGAGCTTACTCATCCTCCATGTCGTGTAAGAAATACCACTCACCCCGCCTGACGGAAAGATATGATTTACCAAGTTCAACTCCAGTGCAATTCGCACTTGCTCCAGTCGCGACACATGTTTGATAAGCTTCCTATCACGCAGATAAGAAAAGATCATTTCGCCACCAGCATAATACACGATGATCTGCGCTGGCAGCAGCAAGGCCAATAGCCCAACATTAGCCGTTCCCAACAACTCCCACGCTCGCAGCAGTTCATGGCGCGACAAGTAGATAATTGCCGCTAAAACCAACAAGGTAATGAAGCTTATGATTATGCGCGGCGATTTCAGCGTTTTCAACACCTTCGAAATTTTCCCAGAAAACATACCTCTCCATTATACCACGGGCCTGATATACTATAGATATGTTCGTAGCAATATTAGGGCGCTTGCCGAAGTTATCAATCGCAGAATTAGAAGCTATTTTTGGAAAATCACATGTTCGTGCTGTCAGCCGCAGTACCGCTGTCGTTGACACTGATAACCTGTCGATCGACTCCCTTGGCGGATCGCTCAAATGCGGCAAAATCATCCACACCCTTCCAGCCGACGGTCACCCGACTCTGGAGCAAACCTCTCACTGGATTACGCATACTTATGTCAATCAACTACTGGCAGTCGGTGGAAAAATCACCCTCGGCATCAGTGCCTATGGACTATCAACCTCGCCTCGCCAGCTGCAGAAAATTGGCCTGTTGCTCAAAACTTCCATGAAAAAGCACAATGTCAGTCTGCGGCTCATCCCAAACACCACCACGGAACTATCAACTGCCACTTCGCATAACAATAAGCTTGGGCTCAGTCCTAAAAAACGCGAATTATTCATCATCAAGACCGATAACGGCGCCATCATCATTGCTGAAAGTAATGGCGCACAAAACATCACCGCTTATGCCCGCCGTGACCGCAACCGGCCACGCCGTGACGCATACGTCGGCATGTTACCGCCCAAATTGGCACAAATCATGGTGAATGTAGCTGTCGGCAACGCCACAAAAGCAACCATCCTCGACCCTTTTTGCGGTACCGGCACCGTGCTGCAAGAAGCCTTGCTCAAAGGGTATGACGTCTGCGGTAGTGACCTCAGTCAAAAAATGATTGATTATACGACAGAAAATATAGCCTGGCTACAAAACAAATACCGCATCACTGGCACGGTACACAGTCTCACCCAAGCCGACGCCATGACCCATCAGTGGCCAGAGGGTCAACAGCTTGATGCTGTCATCTGCGAAACCTACCTTGGACAACCCTTCTCTGCGCCACCAAGTCCCAAAAAGCTCCACGAAGTAACCGGCAATTGCAATCACATCATCACTAATTTTTTACGCAATATTCACAGTCAACTGACGCCCGGTACCACACTGTGTATCGCCGTACCTGCTTGGCGCGACGCTAGCCGCAACCTGACTCATCTGCCGCTCATCAAAGACCTAGAAACACTCGGCTATACCCTACAGCAACCGCCTCTCATATACTCCCGATCCGACCAAGTCGTGGTGCGTGAAATATTGCTACTAAAAACCGCCTAGCTTCTTGACATTACACTAGTAGTGGTCTATACTAGTAAGGATTGTTTACAGAAACTATAAGGAGTTTAGCAAATGTCAAAGGTTAAAGCTGGTAGCTCAAGCAAGAACATCCACAACAATGCTGGTCAGCGTTTGGGTGTGAAACGCTTTGGCGGCCAAAAAGTCAATGCTGGTGCAGTATTGGTGCGTCAAACTGGTGCTACCAAGATCGCTGGTGACGGCACGTACATGAGCCGTAACTACACTATTCACGCAGCTAAAGACGGCGTGGTTAGCTTTAAGAAAGTCAAAAAGCAGAAATTTACCGGTAAAACCGAACGCCGCACACAAGTTTGCGTAGACTAAGCCTAAAAATCTCAACCTACTACAGGCTACCATCATAAAAATAGTCGCTTCCATGGCGACTATTTTATATACTAACTAGGTTTATTCTGTCATCCCCAAGTGATGCTTCACCCGCGCAACCACATCACCGATGACAACTTGAGACTTCACCAAGTATTCGTCAACTCCCAAACCTTCAGCTCGTTCTTTGTCCTTTGGCTGGCTCAGCGCTGTCAACATGATGATGCGTACATTGGCAGTTTCTGGCGTATTGCGCAAAATGTCCAATACGTCAAAACCACTGATTTTTGGCATCATTGCATCCAACAAAATCAAATCTGGCTTATATTCAACTGTTGCGGACAGTGCGTCTTCGCCATTATGCACTTCCCTAATATCAAAGCCTTCTAGCTCCAACCTGGCGCGATACACAGCAGCCAGTGCCATGTCGTCCTCTACTAATAATATTTTCCTCTTTGCGTTCATACTATCTTTATTCTAACGCCCACATCAGAAAAACACAAGCGTTTACCAGGATAGCTTTTTGGCAGCGTCCATCTGTGGATCTTTGCCAAAATTCATATCATTAGCGGTCAAACCCACCTTCTCGTCTGGCTCAATACCTGTCTTGTCAATAGTGTGGCCCTTTGGCGTATACCAACGCGCTTCCGTAACTTTGAGCTGTGCACCATCACGCAATTTGATCAATTGCTGCACACTACCCTTACCGTAACTCTTCTCTCCGAGCAATTTTGCCTTGCCGTATTCTTGCAGTGCACCCGCTACTATTTCACTGGCACTGGCACTCGACCTATCGATCAACACCACTGTTTTAATGTCTTGTAGTAGTGGCTTACCTGTTGATTTGACTGTTTTAACAACCTTGTCGCCACGCCGTTCCGTCATGATGTCTTGGTTGTCCAGCCACAGCCCAGCTAGCGCTTGCGCTGCCGTCACAGTCCCGCCAGGATTACTGCGCAGGTCTACGATAACCTTCTGGACATTATTTTGCTTGAAAGCTTCGGCCGCTGCGCGCGCCAACGTACCTGTTTCTTCACCAAATCGGTACACTTTCAAAATACCAACACCGTCAACAATGTCATGTTCCACGGCTGGTGCGGTGATTTGCTTACGCGTCATCGACATTTCTAGCCGCTGATAATTACGAAGTACTTGCAACTTCACTGTAGTGTTCACTTCCCCGCGTATTTTTTCCACCACCTGTTCGGTAGTAGCATCCGCCACCGAGTTGCCATTCACCGCTATAATGATATCACCAGCTTTCACTTGAGCTTCCTCTGCTGGACTATTTCGTAGCACCCTGACGACTGTCGGCCGATTATTTCTCAAACCAATCTCTGCACCAATACCACCGCCAATATTGCCGTTCAGACTCTTCTCAAATTCTTTGGCTTCCTCAGCGTCCATGAATGTCGTGTACGGATCACCAGTAGCCGCCACCAGACCGCGACTCGCGCCATTGATCAATTTATCGGTGTCCAGATTTCCATCATACTGTGCTTTTAACTGTCGATACGTCTCTTGAATCCGCTCCGTATCAAGCCGCTCAGCGCTATATCGCACGCCAAGCTTTGGTGCAATCGCCGCAAATATCTGATCCGACCGCGCACCCGCGATAAAACTAACCACTGCTATAACTACCGCCCACGCAAACAGCTGAGCGTTTCGTGTTTTCTCCTTGCTCATAGGACTATTATAGCATGAGCGGCATCAAATCTTAGAAGTAGATGTAGACAAGTCCAGACGATGAGCGCTTATAATTGCGGTACAGACCATCCCAGCCCAAGTTATAGTCACTAACCGTAATGGTGCCGTCGCCGTTTACCGACTCAACATACATCACGTGACCATATGCACCACCCATTATCACCGCTGCTGCCCCTGCTCGTGGGGTGCTGCCGTTCGAAATACCATGACGAGCTGTGGTTGATGGCCACTGGTTAGCGTTACCAGCCCCGCCGAAATGCGGTACATAACGACCAGTGCTGTGAACCTTCCAAGCAACGTAGCTCACACACTGACGGGTATACAACCCCCATGGGTCGACATAGGCATCCAACGGCGCATTTGCCCAAGCACCTGGGTAGCCACCACCACCAGGCGTACCAGATGGCACGCTACCTCGTGGCAAGCTACGCAAGTTTTCTGCAGCCTGCTGCTCACGCAATTTCGCAATTTCACCATTACGCTGTGACGCCAAAGATGAGTAGGCCGCCTGGTCATTCTTTGTATCATTCACTAATTTCGCCTGTTCAGCCTGCTTAGCCGCCATTTGAGCCTTTTGAGTTTCCTGGTCCTTCAGTGTACGCTCAACAGCAGCCTTATTGTCCTGCAATTTCTTTTGCAGACGCTTGATTTCCTTGATTTTGTCATTCAGTGAGCCCTGCAAACTACTGCGCTGCTCCTGCTTGTCGATAAAATCACCGATGTTCTCTGAGCTAGCCAGCATTTCCAGCGGAGAAATCTGATCATCAACATACATGTCAGACAAGATCTGACCCATTGTCTTACGGTTTCTGTTGATCGCCGCTTCGTTATTTTTGATCTCTTCTTTCAGCGAATCGATCTTATTTTGGCTTTCAATGATTTGAGATTGCAACGCGTTCACCTGCGCAGTCAAACGGTTCAATTCCTCTTCCAGAGTCGCCGCCATCTCGCCCAAGCGAGCCGCCTGCGAATTGTAGTTATTGGCTTCTTGTTGTTTAGCTCTAATTTCTGCCTCATAATCTCGCGCAAAAACCGTGCCAGCGGTCTGAAAAATCCCTGCTCCGGCAACGACGGCAGCCATCACCACCAAGGCTACTTTGGTGGCTTGTTTGTGCGAAACTGGTGTGGTGGACCGTTGCTTCATACTATAACCATAGTAGCATAAGCACCATCCACATGTCAACCAAGTTTTATGTGACTTAAATCTTGAGGTATTTATGGGTCGCAACCCATGACGAAATCGTACCAATCAGCCCACCAATGAGAATCATAGCCAGCAACACCAGCCCAACATACGGCGTCAGATCCTGAAGTAACGTATCAATTGGCAACCATTTACGCATCGGCTCCTTGGCAAACGCCAACAGTCCATAACCCCCCGCCGTAGCGATCATCGCAGCGATAAATCCATACATAATCGCCTCAACAACAAACGGTCCGCGGATGAAACTACGCTCAGCACCGATGAGCTTCATCATCTGGATCTCGCTCTTACGGTTGAAGATGGCCATACGAATAGTGTTAAACACCACCAGTGAAGAAATTAGCACAAACACCACAGTGGCAATCGATCCACCAATGCTTGCCACACGCACCCAACCACCGATTGTTTCAATGGCCTGGCGGCGATCACCAGTAAATGATGGTTGTCGACGCTGGTCTTTGTTGGCAAGATAGGTTTCATCAGTCCCCACAAAATGCTTCAGCGAAGAATAATTATTCAGGTCTTTCACTGAAACCTGCAGTGTCGCCGGTAGCTCATTGCTTGCTTCACGAATCGCTTCCAGCGCTTCCACATTGTCTTTGTAACGCTGGGCCTGTTCGTGGCGTGCCTGCTCCGCAGAAATGTACGTCACCCCTGTTACGTTATCCAATTTTTTGATCTTATCTGTCAATTCGTTGACGGTTTTTTCAGAAACAGACCCTTTGAGATAAATTGAAATATTTGCCTTTTGAGTGATGGTCTCCGTTGTATTTACCAAGATACGCTGTGCCGCCACAGTCACAAAGATAATCAGCAAAGTCACGCTCATAACCGCCGTCGCTGCGACTGTCAACCAAGCATTACGGCTAAAATTATTAACACCGTAGCGCAACATGCGAACAAAAGCTAAGGTTCGCCGCTGTTTCATTTTGTTGCGCTGCATTGCTTTTGCGTTTGCGTTTGTCTTTTTCTTGGCCATTATTGCTTATATGTTCCTCTCGCCTGGTCAGACGTAATTTTACCGTGATCAATGGTAATCACCCGTCGTTTCAACTTATTCACAATATCAACATTATGCGTCGTCAGTAGCACCGTGGTGCCATATTTATTAATCTTCTCCAGCAGCCGCACAATATCCCAGCTGTGCTTTGGGTCAAGGTTGCCCGTCGGCTCATCAGCGATCAAAATCTTTGGCTGGCGCACCACTGCCCTGGCGATCGCCACTCGCTGACGCTCACCACCAGATAGCTGGTGCGGGAAGTTCTTTTCCTTGCCTTTGAGTCCGACTAGTTCAATGACTTTTGGCACCGTTGACTTAATCTCACGGTTAGTCATCCCGGCAATCTCCAGCGCAAAGGCCACATTCTCAAACACCGTCCGATTCGGCAGCAGCTTGAAATCCTGAAAGACGACACCAATTTTTCGACGTAGCAGCGGGATATGCTTGTCCTTGAGCGTGTCATAATCAATCCCACCGACGACAATCTTGCCACTTGAAGGCTTTTCTTCACGCGTTAATAATTTCAACAATGTTGATTTACCAGCACCGCTCGTACCAACCAAAATGACAAATTCCCCGGCCTTCACATGCACACTAACGCGATTGATGGCAGGCTTGCCTGTTTTGGTGTAACTCTTTGTAACCCTATCCAACAGAATCATACTATATTAGTGTAACACTTTTTATCAAAAAGCGCGAACATAATGCTTCTGTTTTCACCTAGTCTTTGAGGCTCAAGTCAAATGTCGAAAAATCCAGGTTTTCCAAAGTGGTTGTTGACTGCTGTGCAATACGACGATTTTTCTTTGCTTTGGTTTCCTTGTCTGCGCCAGAAAAAATCTCATTGCGCTCTCGGTAGAGCGTACTCAACTCACTCAACAAATCTTGAATGTGAGAATCAATTTCCTGAACCTTTTGAAAATCCAACACCTTCATATTCAAATGATAGCACTTGATTGCTAAAAAGTCAAGGATATTTGGTAGCTAAATATTATTCGTCTTTCGACGCATTTTGACTAAGAAATGCCGTCATAAAATCATCAATCTTACCGTCTAGCACACCCTGCGTATCTCGGTCTTCATGTTTGGTCCGAGTATCTTTAACCAGGGTGTACGGATGCAACACATAATTTCGTATTTGACTGCCCCAGTTAGCTGATTCACCAGCCCTAAGGTCCGACAAATTGTCCGCGTGCTGCTCGAGCTGCATCGCCAACAGCTTGGAACGCAAGATTTTCAACGCAGTTTCTTTGTTTTGAATCTGACTGCGCTCATTTTGAATCGCCACTACAATTCCCGTTGGCACGTGCGTGACACGAACTGCTGAATCAGTTGTATTCACTCCCTGTCCACCTTTGCCGCCACTACGGTAAACATCTATTTTTAGGTCGCTCGGATCAATATCCACTTCGTCTGGTGTATCAATTTTTGGCAGTACCTCAACCAGCACAAAACTGGTCTGGCGCAAATTATCAGCATTAAACGGGCTGAGGCGCACCAGCCGGTGCACACCATTTTCTGAGCGTAATTTACCGTACGCAAACGGTCCTGATATTTCCAACACAACGGTTTTCAAACCGCCATCATCATTTGCAGACCGCTCCAAAACATCAGTTTTCATGCCAGATCGTTCCGCCCACCGCAAATACATACGCTCCAGCATCTGCGCAAAATCTTGAGCATCCAAGCCACCAACACCTGCCGAGATGCGAACCACCGCCTCACGACCATCATATTTCCCGCTAAACAATAGATCTGTCTTGCGGGCCGAGAATTCCGTCTCCAGAGCATCTATTTGCTTGGTAAACTCATCCAATAAATCATCATCCCCGAGCTCCATGAGTTCCAACAAATCATCCAGTTGAACACCCAGCACCTGCCACGGCTGCACCGTTTGACGCAACGCGGCTACCTTTTTGGCGACCGACTGAGCATGGTCAGGATTATTCCAAATCTCGGGCTGGTTCAATTGCTCTTCTAGTACCGCCAATTCTTCAGCAAGCGCATCAAACTGCAATGCTTGTTTAGCCTGCATGACTTCACTGCGAAGAGATTGGACCCGTTTTTTCAATGGCTGCATAGAACCCATTATACCATCAGATCCGTGTCTTATAACTCCGCAACAGCCTCAACAAAGGCTTCGCCACGGGCTGTGTAGTTTGCGTACTGGTCAAAGCTGGCGGCAGCTGGACTCAAAATTACAACATCTCCTGGCTGGGCAATATCGAGGGCATGCCACACAACTTCGGTCATTGGTATCACACCCTTTTGCACTATTGTCGCATCTGGCAAACCAGCTTTTTGCAACGCTTTTGCAATATCATCAGCATTGCCGCCACTGACAATAACACCTCTTAGTGACTGTGAGCGTGCTAATTCCTCGGCCAACTCCGTGTAATCACCGCCTTTGTCTGCTCCACCAAGGAGCATCACCTTTGGCTGCTGAAATGACCGCAATGCAGCCACCGCACTGCCTGGCGTCGTCGAGATGCTATCATCATAAAATCTCACTCCTCGTTTTTCTGCCACAAACTTGAGCCGATGCGGCAAACCCGTAAAACCGGCAAGCCCCTGACAAATCACGTCATCTGACAGCTCCGGCACCACTGTCTTAGCCACCAATACTGCCGCACTGGCATTTTCTTGGTTGTGTGCGCCCGGCAACTTGAGCGCGTGCTGCATTTCCACTGATAAATCAATTGGATACGACAACTGACGCGCTGGCGACTTGGCAGCGATCTGCTGGCTGAACTGATTGTTCCTGTTGTAAATAAGGATATCTTGAGCTGTTTGAAATGTGGCAATATGCGACTTTGCATTAAGATAGTCGGCAAAACCGTCATGCCTGTCCAGATGATCTGGCTCAATCATCAAGACGACTGCAATATGCGGAGATTTTTCCAAATCCCACAGCTGAAAACTGCTCAATTCATACACCACGATATCATCTGGCTGAATCTGCGGCAGCACGTCCAATGACGGCACGCCAATATTTCCAACAAGATGGACCGTTTTGCCAGCAGCGCGCAGTATACTAGTGATCAAACTACAAGTCGTCCCCTTACCTTTTGTCCCTGTCACTCCGATGATAGGCACTGGACACTGTGCGAAAAACTCATTGGTTGCCGACCATATAGTACCACTGGTCTTGATGCGGCTTGGCGGTAGTCCAGCCGTTCTGACTACCATATCAACGTCATAAAACTGATCAGAAAACACCCCTGCACCAGTGCGAACCTCCGCACCCGCTGGTACGTCACGTAGCTCTCGTTCATCCACTATCGTCAATTGTGCATCTGGAAATTTGCGCTGAAAATACGCGTAACTCGACTTACCTTCTACGTCATATCCCGCAATGACAATGTTCATCTTAGAACAATGCTCCCAGCTTTTCTTGGATGCGTTCCAATAATTCTTTTTCACCGCAGCTCACTCCAGCCAACACCCAGGTATTAGCCTGGAAGAACTCACGTGCCACTTGAACAATTTTTTCATCAGTCACTGCCAAAATCGCTGCCGGCACCCCAGTATAGTCCTTCACAAAATCATCTGAGAAATAGCGACCAGTGTAAAAATTACTGATCTGAGAAACGGTCTGCGCGCCCATTTGGTAACGCCCCAAAGAGTAGGACTTGGCGCTTTCAATGTCTTCAGCGGAAATTTTACCGTTTAGCACACGCTTTAATTCACTAACGATGATATCAAACAGCTCTTCGGCCGTCTCCAAGTTGACCTGGCCGGTAAAATCCCACGCCGAGTCATAAAATCCAACCGAAGTATCGCTAAAGATACTATACGCCAATCCCCGTTTGCGAGCTGCCCCAAAAATGCGAGAGTTAAATGTACCAGTCAAAATGTGATTCAAGCAGCCCATGGCATCGGCTTCAGAATTACTAATCTCACGAGGCACGATCATCGACCAACCAAATGTCAGATTGGAAGCTTCTTTACGCCTGATCAACAGAGGTCCGGCGCTGTGTAAATTGTCCTGCGGAATTTCAAAGCGTTCGCCCTCTTCCAATTGCCAAGCCTCCAGCGCCTCTTTGATGCGCGACTTGCGCCCCGTCATTTTACCAGCGATCACAAAGCGCATATTCTTCAAAGTGTGTGTTCGACGGTGGTGTTCTTTGATATCTTTCAACGTCACGTTAGCGATTGTCTTCAGGCGCTGATTGTACGTCAAAATATCTTCACCCAATGCCTGTTGCACTCGCGGCCACATCACGCGGTTGTGATTATTCAGATAGCCCGTCAATTCAGAACGTACATTGCCCTTCTCAGCGTCCAATTCTTCAGCGTTAAAACGCGGTACCGTGATAGCCAACCGCTGCAATTCCAACACCCTGTCCCATTCAAAATCAGCACAAAATGCCTCATAGCCCATGGAATATTCTGTCGTATAGGCGTTATAATACGCTCCATTTTTGACGAATTCTTGGTCATACAGTGCCTGCGAACGGAATTTCTCATTAGCACCAAATGACATATGCTCCATGATATGCGCCGTCTCGTAGATGTCTTTGTCGCGTACATAACGACTGCCCGCCCGAAAATGAAATTGAAAGCTCATCACTGTAGCATCTGGCACATCGATCAATAACCCCCGAGCACCGTTCTTTAATCGTACTTCTTCAACTGTGTGCTTCATGGATTATTTCCGATTCTTTTTGCGGTTTTGGCGCTGTGCCTTTTTCTTCTTGCGCGCTGCGTTTTTGGCGCGATTTGCTTCAGAAGCAGTTTTGGCCTTTTTGACTGAGAAATCATCATCGCGGTTCTTTTCGCCAGATGTGATCTCATTGACACCTTTCTCGACAGCAGTTTCAGCGAGTCGAGTAAGCTCAGTGTCGTATTCATCATCTTGTGATTGCTGCACTGTTGCGTCAGCTTTGCGTACCCGAAAGATGGTACTCAAGACTTCGTCTCGCAAATTGTTCTGCAAACTCGTGAACAATTTTTGTGACTCTGACCGATACTCAACCAATGGATCACGCTGACCAACGCTGCGCCAGTGAATGCCTTCGCGTAGGTGCTGCATGTTTTCCAAGTGCTGCATCCACAAGGTATCGAGCACTGCCATGTAGACTTCTCGCTCAACACCACGCAAGTTTTCGTCACCAATTTCTTCCTCTTTCGCCGCATACGCTTCACGCGCCAGTTTCATCACCTTTTGGATACGAGATTTGTCTTTCTTCTCTGAACCAGCCTTTGCCAGGGCTCCCTCATCAACCGGGATAACTGCAGCAAATTCTTTCACGAAATTAGGATTATTCTTGAGTGGCAGCTGTGTTGAATCATTGACTTTTTCTTTGAGCAAGCGTTCAATTTCTGGCTTAATGTTGTCACCTTCCAAAATCTTGCGGCGCATGACGTACACCACGCGGCGGTGACGATTGATGACATTGTCGTACTGAACAACATTTTTGCGCGTATCAAAGTTATAGCCCTCAACGCGCTTCTGAGCTGCCTCCAAGGTCTTTGACACCGCACGGTTTTGAATTGGCGTTTCTTCGTCGACGCCCAGCCGGTCCATCAACGCCGCGATGCGCTCACCCTGGAAAATTCGCATCAAATCATCTTCGGTCGACACGTAAAACTGCGTTTCACCTGGGTCGCCCTGACGACCGCCACGACCGCGCAGCTGATTGTCGATACGCCGTGATTCATGCCGCTCCGAACCGATCACTACCAGACCGCCCAGCTCCTTGACTCCCTTGCCGAGCTTGATGTCGGTACCACGTCCAGCAATGTTTGTCGCCAGCGTAATCGCGCCCTTTTCACCAGCTTTCTCGATGATAGCCGCCTCGCGCTCATTATTCTTAGCGTTCAAAATCTCAAACTTGATGCCTTCTTTTTCCAGATATTTAGCAATCTGCTCGTTCTTGGCAATTGAGCCAGAACCAACTAGCACCGGCCGACCTTGCTTGTGATACTCTTTGATGGCTTCAGCCACCGCCTTCAGCTTGCCCTTTTCGGTCTTGAAAATCAGGTCTTCTTTGTCATCGCGAATCACTGGCTTGTTCGGCGGAATCTGGATAACATCCAGTGAATAAATTTGTTGAAACTCTTCCGCCTCGGTGAACGCCGTACCGGTCATACCGGAAAGTTTATTGTACAAACGGAAATAGTTCTGGAATGAAATGGTCGCCAGCGTCATGCTTTCTTCCAGCACTGGCACACCTTCTTTGGCCTCAATTGCCTGATGTAAACCTTCGTTGTAACGGCGCCCCTGCATCAAACGACCGGTGTGCTCATCGACGATGATCACCTCGCCGTCATTGGTCACCACATAGTCTTTGTCGCGCTTGAACAATGTTTGTGCTCGTAGAGCCTGATCCATATGGTACACACTGCGCACGTGGTCTGGCGTGTACAAATTTTTTATACCCAGCAGTTTTTGGACTTTTTCCACGCCCTCATCGGTCAAGGCCACGCTGCGGCGCTTTTCATCCAGAACATAGTCCTCTGGCACTAATTTGCTAGCAACTTTGGCGAAAGTATAGTAGTTGTCCGGGTTCTCTGCTGCTGGTGCCGAGATGATCAGCGGCGTACGCGCTTCGTCGATCAAAATTGAGTCTACCTCGTCAACGATGGCAAAGTTCAGTTCGCGCTGCCTGAGCAAATCCATGTCGTTGACCATGTTATCGCGCAAATAGTCAAAACCAAACTCGTTGTTGGTGCCATACGTAATGTCCGCCGCATAGGCCTCTTTACGCGTAACCGGGCGGAGCTTACGCATGCGTGGATCGTCATGATGCTCATTATCATAATCCTTATCGTACACAAATGACGCTTCGTTAATGATCACACCAGTCGTCAGACCCAAAAAGTCATACACCTGACCCATCCAGCCAGCGTCACGCTGCGCCAGGTAGTCATTGACGGTCACCACGTGAACACCCTTGCCTTCTAGTGCGTTGAGATAGGTCGGCAGCGTCGCCACCAAGGTCTTACCTTCACCAGTCTTCATCTCAGCCACGTTGCCTTCGTGAAGCGCCATACCACCGATTAACTGAACGTCATATGGACGCTCACCGATGACGCGCTTGGCCGCCTCGCGCGCCACCGCAAAGGCATCTGGCAAAATCGTATCCAGCGTTACATTCTTTTTTGTCAGACGCTTTTTTAGTGCTGCTGTCTGCGCCTGCAATTCCTCATCTGACAGTTTTTCATACTTTCCAGACAAACCGTTAATTACTGCAACACGCTTTTCCAGCCGCTTCAAAATCTTCTTCTGCGGATCACCAAAAACTTTACTCAGCGCTTTTTGTTGTGTCATTGCCATAACCTTAAAACTCCCTCGCTTTCGGACATTTTCAAAACTCTTTCTATTGTAACCCTTTTTGACCTAAAATTAAAGAGAAAACACCATATATATGGTGTTTTCTGATTTTAGCGATACTAAACAATTCACCCGCGGCGGAAACTGCGCTTAAACTTCGCCAACACACCACGACTACGGCCAACGTGAGCCAACGTGTCGTCCTTATAGCGACGCAACTGACCATTCAATTTGGTCTCGACGATGTCCACAGCCGCCAACACGTTCATTGTTGAGTCTTTGGCGGTGATGACCTTGTCCGGGACATTGATGATAACTTCAACCTCATATTTGTTGCCGCCAGGGTTATCAATTTGCTTAATCTTCACATCTGCAGTCACGCTTTTACGAGCGTGACGTGGCAAAAACCGATCCAATGGGCCAATTTTTTTCTCAATATACCGTTTGGTCGTGTCATTCAGTTCGTACTTTACACCAGTGATTGTCAGATTGGTAATCATATCCCTCCTTCGTTATACCTACATTATACCATGTATGTTGCTAAATTCGCTCACGTCCGCCCATATATGGTCGCAATACTTCTGGCACTGTCAAACTGCCGTCCTCGTTCTGGAAGTTTTCCAAAATCACCACCAATGACCGCGCCAATGAGACTGCCGTACCGTTCAAGGTGTGAACTGTCTCAATGTTGCCATCCGCTCGCCGCACCCGAATATTCAAACCGCGCGCTTGATAATCCGTGCAATTCGAGCAACTCGTCAGCTCGCGGTAAGTCTGATCGACCGGTGACCAATATTCAATGTCATACTTTTTGGCAGCTGGCGCACCCAAGTCGCCCGCCGCGATGTTTACCACATGGTACGAAATGCCGATTTGCTGCCACAGCGCTTCCTCGACGCTGAGGATTTTTTCATGAATTTCCTTGGACTGCTCCGGTAGACAGAACGCATACATTTCCAATTTGTTAAATTGATGTACTCGGAACAATCCGCGGGTGTGCTTGCCGTACGTACCCGCTTCCTTGCGGTAACATGGACTATATCCTGCGTATAACAGCGGCAAATCTTTCTCATCCAAAATTTCATCAGCGTGATAGCCCGTCAGCGGCATTTCCGCCGTCCCGATCAGCGTTAAATCCTCACCCTCGACCACATATTCATTACTACCCTCGCCCTTTGGCGCAAAGCCCGCACCTTCCGCTGTGCGCAAATTCACCATGTGTGGCACTGTCATAAACGTAAAGCCCTGCTTCGTCACATAATCCAGCGCAAACTGTGTCACAGCATTTTCCAACAGCGCCAGGTCGCCCTTGAGATAGTAAAACTTCGCGCCAGCTACTTTTGCACCACGCTCAAAATCAACCCAACCGCGACTGACAGCATAGTCCAAATGATCCTTGGCGCCCGTTTTATGCTCACCGTAGGCCTTTATCTCAACCGAGTCTTCCTCACCGCCAAGCGGCACATCATCAAAGGTGATGTTTGGCACGTTTTTCAGAATTGTGGCTACTTTTCCCTCGGTTGATTTTAAGTAGTTTTCACGTTCTGCCAACTCAATTTTTAGCTGTTTTCCCTGGTCAATCAGCTCCTGATCTGGGCGACCACCTTTCATTTTGGCTGAAATTGCATTTCGCTGTTCACGCAGTGCTTCAACTTGCTTTTGCAGGTTGCGGCGCTCGTCATCCAATTGCAACAATGTCGCAATATCAACGGCGTATCCCTTATCATGTGCTGATTTTTGCACCAAATCAGCATGTTCTCGAATAAATTTGATGTCTAACATGCCCTCATTATATACCAATTTTGGTTTAAACGTGAGAGATTATCCCAGCACCCAGTAGCACCACCAATATCAGCCCCAACACAAATCGATAGATGATAAATGAGCGAAAATCATTGTTTTGGATAAATTTCAGGAGCCACGCCACTGCCACGTAACCCACGCCAAATGACACCACCGTCGCGATGATAGTTGACGTCCAACCAACGCCGCCAGAAATGTGCTTGTATTTAGTCACAACTTCCAACAGCCCTGCTGCCACCAACGCCGGAATCCCCAGGAAAAAGCTCAATTTGGTCACTGTCACCCGGTCAAAACCGCGCAGCAATCCCACTGATATCGTGGCACCAGAGCGACTCACCCCAGGAACAAGCGACAGGCACTGGCCCAAACCAATAACCAGCGTATCTTTCCACATCGTATCCTTTTCAACGCGCTTGGCAGTAGCATACTTATCAGCCAGCCACATCACGCCACTCCAGATGATCAACGCACCCGCCACAAACCACAAACTACGCAGCACCGTTTCTATCTCATCTTTAAATACCAGCCCCACTACCGCAATTGGCACTGAACCGATGATGATCGCCCACCCATACTTGTAGTCAAATTGACGTCGCGCTCGTTTCCACCACAAACCACGCCACCACGCGATTAGTACTCGCTGAATATCCTGCCAAAAATAAATAATCGCTGCTGCTATGGCCCCAATTTGAATAATCGCTGTAAAAGCAATCAGCCCCTCATTATCAAGGGGCATACCCATCAATTTCTCAGCAATGGTCAGGTGGCCTGTGCTAGAAATAGGTAAGAATTCGGTAATTCCCTCAATAATTCCTAGCACAATTGCCTGCCACCAACTCATATTCATAGAGTTTATTATATCAAACCGTTGATTCTCTACAAAAATGCGCCATTGGTCCGTGATGAACCTGAATATGGAATACTGTCACCAGAACCTTGATCTCCTGGCTTCAACTGCAAAGATCCGTGTACCGTAACCCTTGTAACGCCACCACAGTAGACACCCCAGAAGAATGATTCATTCAAACAAGATAACTGCGAATCATGTTCAATATTGATTTTAAGCGTGTCACCTTCTACAACAGCTTGTACTTTTGGCGCCTTACCATCTTTACGTGAGAAATATTTTACTTCAACTTTGGTTTCTTGAGATGATATGACTTGCCTATCAACCAGACCATTACTGGTTACATCAGCATATTTAACGCCTTCAAGATTCTTTGGTAGCTCCACGGTCATTGTTTTTGTCAAACGCTCTTCATCCCGCGCCAGCTCTCGCAAGGTTTGCGTGCCAAAGATCGCCGAGCTTGAGATACAAAATGCCCCAATAACAGTGCTAATCACCACCGCAATCAGTGCTGTTCGCGTAAATTTCCACTTGATTGCGCTAGCCGTCAACACGCCAAACAGCGTCACCGCAGCAGCACCGCCAACAAGTGCAGAAATTAATAGACCTAAAGCCCATGGCTGCGCAGCAAAACCGTCCATCCAACTAATGACACTTACACCAGCAAATAACCCCACTGGTACAGCGACTAATAATCCAAAGGTGATCATGATTAACATAAGTGAAACAAATACCTGCGAGACTTTGATGAACGTATTTTTCACCTGGGTCTTTTTATTATCGGTGAAAGAAAAATTTTTCAGGCTATCCAACGTTACCTCTTCTCCCCGCATCTGTAACTTTTCAGCCGCCGTTTGCGCTTCTGGCATACTGATCCACAATACAATGTAAATCAGTAGCGAGGTACCAAAGGTGATAAATGGTGAAAAAATGAACAACAAGCGTACCCACAAAGGATTAATTCCCCAGTAGGCAGCGATTCCAGCACACACGCCACCGAAAATTGAGTTATCCGGGACGCGCATCAGTCGCTTAGTTGGCTTAATTGCACCGGCCTCAGATGCGCCGTCACTCATCTCTGGCACTTCGCCATCAGCAAAATCCTGTGGCTCGCCCATTTGTTGTTGCACCACCAAGATATCATCGTGGCTAATGACACCGTCCTTCGACACGCCGCGCTCCGC
>CAUPXC010000012.1:0-19865 GCA_963514965.1 uncultured Candidatus Saccharibacteria bacterium
TTACTTCCCTGGGCGATATCACCGGACATTCAGTGGAGGTGATCATTGCTGGTAAAACTCAGCCCTCAGACCAATGGAGTGTCACTTCAGAAATGCGGCGGCGACTGCTACGTGAGTTCGAAAATAACGACATCAAACTAGCCACGCTACCGCTCACCACCAATGGACCGTTGAAAAAATAGTTATTGATTTGACTGACTTTGGGTAATTCCTAGACTAGCGTCACTTAGCGCATCAACTGAAAAATTCTGCGAGCTTGTAGTTTTTTCAGCCTCTGCTTTGTACAGCTTCATAAATTCGTCTATGGTTGATTTGGTGATTTCACCCTGCGCCGAAAATCCCTCGTCTAGCGCCTTGCCTTGATCGATCTTTGAGCGCATCGACTTGTACTCTGGGCGGCTCAAATCCAACCGCGAAGCTCCTGACGCATAGTAGATGAACATCGACAAAGTAACCAAGAGCATAGCTAGCAACACCGAACCTGCGATAAATGCCGGCAATTTATGCTCCATTATTTGCTGGCGTATCACTTGAGTTTTTCCTTTATCTTTTCAACTTTAGTGCCATACTCAGCGATAATGTCGTTGAGCTCGCGAACTGATGATGACAATTTGAGCCGTGCATCACGAGCAATGTTGAACTGAGCATAAAAATCAGTTGGCTGATTTTTGCAATCAATCTTCAGAAGCGCTGCCAAGGCAGATTCATATTCATTATACCGAGAGGAGAACAATGACCGACCCCTTTCGAACCGACTCGTCAAAGAAACGAGGTCTGCAGCATCAATCTTGTTCACTGCTAAGCGACCGTTCATGCGTGCCATCAGGCGCGAAGAAATATCATTGTACGCTTGACCGGTGTTTACTCGTAAAATTGCGTCACTATAATGCAGTCGACTGAGATTTCCACGAATATCCTGGCAATTGGCTTTGATGGCATCGATCCCATTTGCAGATTCGGCTTGACCATCAAGCGCTTTCACAACAACCGAGGACCCGACAATCACACCAGCAACAATCATCAAAAACGCGAGACTTGTAACAGCTTGTTTCATCTGTTCCATTGTCCCGCGTTTTTGGATTGTTGTCAAATTATTTCAGGCTTTTTTCAACATCACCTTTAACGTCGTGAGCCGCTTCGGTGGTAGCTTTACCTACTTTTTGCGCTCCAGACTTCAGAGAGGCAGCTGTGTCTTTTGCTACCGTCTTTGCCTTTGCTGCACATTTGTCAGCATCTTTTTTCAACTCGTTAGCTTTTTTCTTTAAGTCTTTACGAGTTTCCTTACCACTTTTTGGTGCAGTCAATACACCAGCCGCAAAACCAGCTACCGCAGCACCTAAGACAGTTAATACTTTTTTCATAGTTTCTCCTTTGTTTGTTTATTGTTAGATTTTACTGATGAATCCTTGCTATTTCCGCCGAAAAAGCCGAGAAGCTTCAGTAAAGACTTTTCTTGGTGACAGCCATTCTGTAGCTTGTGCAATATTGTGCGCTGCTGTTTCAGCTTGGCTGGCAATACGTTTGAGTTTTACCAAGAGCGAGATTATTATACTGAATAAGATGATGATCGCCACCGAATGGACCACAATCACCGCAGTCATCAGTATAATAACTGTTTGCATGTCTTCCATACCTTTCCTTTGATTTGTTGTTTATATTTGTCGTATCGACTAGTTACTATGATAGCATAGACGGTTTAAAATGTCAATACTTATATCATCGGCTGATGAGACCGTCCCGCCGCAAGCCATCCAGTGCCGCCGCAAATCGTGGATCGTCCTGCAACTCAGCAGTGATTTCAGCGAGCGACTGCCCACCAACATACCGACGCAAAATCTCGCCCCGCATCTGGCGGAGGCTGCCAGTGAATTGCGATTGCTTGGTGTAGTGGCGACTAGCAGACAATTTGCCCTTACCCTGAGCCTTCAGCTCACTGCCATAATCCATCAGTGCCCAAAACCACTGGCGCGGATTTGCCTGGTCCATCGTCTGCTCGACAATGGGCAATATGTCACGATCCGCCACTGCTGTCTGGTCCATAAAGAAATGATTGAGATAGACGGTACGAATATTTGTCTCAATGAACGGTGTTGGCACTTGATAGGCATAATTCATGATGGCACCAGCGGTATTGACGCCAATACCCGGCAATGCAACGAGGTCATCTAGCGTAGTCACTGGGGCGCCAGTGGCAATGGCGTGTGCTGTTTGGTGGAGATATCGAGCGCGGCGATTATAGCCCAGCCCCTGCCACGCACGCAGTACTTCTGTCAGCTCAGCAGCTGCCAGTGATTGAACATCCGGAAACTCAGCGGTAAACTCTCTAAACTTCGTCAAGACGCGAGCAACCTGGGTTTGCTGCAGCATCAATTCACTCACCAGCACATAGTACAAGGTTGGCTGATCGCGCCACGGCATTGGTCGGTAGAGCTCGCGGCCTTTTTGATGGATCAGCGCCTGGAAATCATCAGTCGTCATTGCTTTAGTATACGAGAATAAACCTCACAAAGGCTAATTGTGCTATAATGGCACGGTTATGAACATATTTTTTAGACGATACATTTCAGAATTTGTGTACGGTGCGGTTGACGGCACAGTTACAACCTTTGCCGTAGTGGCAGCGTCGGCCGGCGCAGGGATTTCCAGTGCGGTTATCCTCATTTTGGGCGTTGCAAACTTGATTGCTGATGGCTTTTCAATGGGCTCCAGTGCTTACCTGGCAGCCAGCGCCGAACACGAAGAATCAGCCCGCGATACGCAAAAGCGAGCCTCTCCTAAAATAATCGGTGCAGTCACCTTCCTGGCTTTCGTCGCCGTCGGTAGCGTACCCGTAATACCCTACCTGGTTGATGTCATTGCAGGCTCAAAAGCACCAAGCACCACCCTGTTTTATGTCAGCTCAGCACTAACAGCAGTCGCCTTCCTGACAATTGGTTTCATCAAAGGCAAGGTTGGCAACCAGTCGCCGTGGCAAGAAGCTGCCATCACTTTACTCCTCGGCGCAGTTGCCGCTGGACTAGCGTACTTTGCCGGTGATGTATTGGCGGCGTGGCTGGGCGTTCAGTTATAATTCTGCAGTCGTTCCATCTTCGACGGCTGCAGCAAACGTTAATTCTAGCGTTTTCTCAATAGCTATACCAATATCCTGATATAACTCAGTAGTGTTTTTCGTCGTCAGATCATCTTCGGCGTAGCCCAAAAGTTTCGCAGTATTTATCACTTCCTCCGCGCTATTACCCTCTATTTCAATGTATGGTTTTAGCTTCGGCCAGTGGTCAATGACGACCTGGACGCCATCCAAGTCATATTCTTGGCGTTTATTTTCTTGATAGCCGCATGGTTTAATGCCAATCTTTGCTAATATCTCCAGGGTCGTTTCTAGGTCGGAGACTTCAACCTCCCACTCGTGAGTCCCATCAATAGCGTCAGTGGTTATTTCTTTGACAGTCAGAGTAGCGTGTTGCCCATCGGAGCGCAATCGTACCCAGCGATTTGGTGTCGCCGGAATTGTATCAAATACGTAACGGCGGAAATTATAACTACCAATCTCTTTGGCGCCAAGTTTTACCAATTTCCCAGCGATATCGGCTGGATCAATATCATATATTTTTGCTTCGTATTCTATATTCGACATTGATTGCATAGCCTTTTATCATCTCCTGCTGTGTTACATTAATTTACGGCCACCACTTCAGCAAAAAATCCCGATAACCTGGCGCGAGTTTGTCGGCAGTCTCAACTTCTACCCGCGTCAGCCAGACGGGACCTGCTTCGCTACCATCACAGGCCTGGTCTGGCAGCTCAATATCATCGTCGATTATTGCCGTGTAGCCAAGGATAATTTTATGGTTTTTAGCAGTGGTATCATATGGGTCGCGCACATAAAAGTCAGCCGGAGTCGCGTCAATTGTCATGCCTAACTCTTCGCGCAACTCCCGCTCCAGCGCTTCATCTGGCATTTCGCCAGCGTCGACATGCCCGCCCGGCAGACCAAACCCCGCATTACCCCAATGCCGCATCAACAAGGTGCGTTTACCGTCACTGCTATACAGCGCCACTTTTACGCTAACTTCATGTCGATCATACATTACTTTCAGTATAGCCGTTTCGCTGTTATTCGGCAATGTATTCGTGCTACAGTAGAGATATGAATGGTCACCCTTCCTCACCTGCCATGCCTGGCGTCAACCTAGGTGGTTGGCTGGTGCTTGAACGATGGATGACGCCAAGCGTATTTGCCGGAACAGACGCGACCAACGAATATGAATTATCTAAAATGGCTGATGGTCGAGCGCGCATCCAGCAGCATCGACAAACATTCATCCAGGAAGCTGATATCAAATGGCTAGCACAAGCTGGTATACGACTACTACGATTACCGATTGGCTACTGGGCGCTTGATGATCAGTTGCCGTATATATCAGCAAAACCGCAACTTGATTGGCTGATGGACATGGCTCGGCACTATAACTTACATGTTCTTCTCGACCTCCACGCCGCGCCTGGCGCTCAAAACGCCAGCGACCACAGCGGTAGTGGCAATACCGGTAGCGTTCAATGGTATCAACGCGCCAATCAACAAAAGACCACGCAGATACTGCTAGACATCGCCGATGAATACGGCGGGCATCCCGCGCTGTGGGGTATCGAACTACTCAATGAACCACTGGTGAACACCCGACGTGAGCGATGGCAGTTGTGGTGGTGGACGCGAAAAACGAGCCGGAAATTGCGTAGTAAATTACCGCCTCATGTGCGCATCGTGGCATCTGATTGCTACCAGCCAGCGTGGTGGTCAGGGCGCGTCGGGCCTAATACGCTAGATATACATCATTACCAATGCTTTTCCGACACAGACAATCAAGCAACCTCACTAACCCACCACCGTCAGGTTCTTGACCAACGGTCTGGCGAGTACCGCGATTATGCCCAGCAGCAGCAGCTGATCATTGGCGAATGGAGTGCTACTTTGCCGCCAGGCATTGCTAGCGACGACACTGAATACGCTCACTGCCAATCACAACTTGCCGTACCAGCAAATGTTGACGCCTGGTTTTACTGGAGCTACAAGACCGAAAGCCCTGGGGCTTGGAACTTTCGTGATTGCCATACTAAGGGGTGGTTTGACGGTATGCTTAGCTCGCGGTAGATGGTATAATGAATATATGTCTTTTCCTAAATTAATTTACAGCATCGCAGTCCTGGTTATCATCGCTTGGGTATTGAGTATGGTGTTTCGCCTTGCCGCTTGGTTGATCAACGGGTTGCTTTATGTTGCAATCCTGGTTATTATCATCGGTCTTATTGTACAATTTATCAGCCAGAAAAAGCAGCGAAAATAATTTACCTGTCACTATAGAATAATCACGGCAGATTTGTTCCGCCGTGATGTATCTTATAACCCTAATTCTCGTAGCTGTGCTGGATCAACCGTTGATGGCGAATCCATCATCACGTCAACGCCCGAGCCATTCTTTGGAAAGGCCAAGGTTTCGCGGACGTTCGTCTCGTCAATGAGTTCCATGAGGATGCGGTCAACACCAAAGGCACAGCCAGCGTGTGGCGGCGCGCCGTATTTGAAGGCGCCCAGCATAGCGCCAAATTTTTCTTCAACGTAGCTTTCGCTAAAGCCAAGTAGGTCAAACACTTTGTATAGTACCGCTGGGTTGTGGTTGCGCACACCGCCGGAGCAAATTTCGTAGCCGTTCATCACCATGTCGAATTGATCGGCAACGATGGCGAGCTTGTCGGCGTCAGTCGTCGCCGATTCCAGCGCTTCTATACCGCCCTTCGGCATGCCAAATGGATTGTGTCCAAAATCAAGCATCTTGCCGTGGTCATCCCATTCATAGAATGGAAAATCAATAATCCAAGCCAAGGCTACCTCATCCGATTTTTTCAGATTGAAATGAGTAGCAAATTCGTTTCGCAAGCGACCAAGCACGGCGTTGACGACCGAGCGAGTATCGGCACCGAAGAATATAACATCATCATCCTTAGGATTCATCTTCTCTATAAGTAATCTATGTTCTTCGTCCGACAAGTATTTTGCCACCGGCGAAATCGTATCATAGCCATAAAAGTCACCACCAACAATCGGGATCGTATAACCCTGCGCCTCGTCTGGATTTTTGATTGTCACGTACTTGATGTAGGCCAAACCGCCCGCGCCCTCACTCTTGGCAATGTCAGTGAATTGGTCGATTTGCTTGCGACTGAGACTAGCGCCATTTTTGACGCAGATCGCCTTGATGCACTCAGCGTTTTTGAACACGCCAAATTCAGTGTTGGCGAATACATCAGTCAGATCAATCAGCTCCATGCCAAAACGTAGGTCTGGCTTGTCCGAGCCATACGTCTCCATGGCGTCACGGTAAGAAATGCACGGAATTGGCTGGCCGTCACCGACCGCGAGACCACTCAAATCCAGCAACTTCTTGCCCGCGAAATCGGTCACCAGCTGACACATCAACGGCTCAACTTCCTGGCGGACTTCCTCGCCGTCTTCAACAAAGCTCATCTCCAGATCCAACTGATAGAACTCGCCGTACAGCCGATCAGCCCGCGGATCTTCGTCGCGAAAACACGCCGCCAGCTGGTAATACCGCGGTACGCCGCCAACCATCAGCAGCTGTTTGAACTGTTGCGGCGCTTGCGGCAGAGCGTAAAATTTGCCTTCTTGCAGACGACTGGGGATCAGAAAATCGCGCGCGCCCTCGGGGCTAGAATTTGCCAAAATCGGCGTCTGAATCTCAATGAAATCACGGTCGTCCATATACTGATGCATCTGGCGGTACATTTCGGCACGCTTTTTCAGTATCTGTTGCATCTTTGGGCGGCGCAGGTCGAGGTAACGATACTTAAAACGCAAGTCCTCACCCGCCTGGTTTTCCTCGGCAAACGGCTGGATTGGCAAGGTTTCAGCACGGTTGAGAATCTCCAGATTTTCCACCAAAATTTCCACATCACCACTGGCGATATTTGGGTTTTTTAGACCCTCGCCGCGATTCATCACCACACCGCTGGCGCGAATCACAAACTCATCACGCAGGCTTTCCGCCAAACGAAAGGCCTCCGCTCTATCAGGATTAATCACCAGCTGCACCAACCCGGTATGGTCGCGCAAATCAATAAAAATCAGCCCACCGTGATCACGCCGGGAATGTACCCAGCCCGCCACGGTAATCATTTCCCCAACTTTTGTTGGTGTATCAATTGCAAAAGTCCTCTGTTTCATATCTGTTTATTATACCACAGCGGCAACAGTTTTATGCTATAATCACCACATGGATAGCTATACGGTGGGCACTGTAGTCATCTTTTGTTCAATTACATGGATTATCGCCAGTCCTTTTGTAGTGTTTTATTATCATAAACGATATATCACAGCCTACCGGGAGCTAGAGGAATTACGCCGGGAAGTATCGCCCGCAGTAGATATCCAGTCAACCCAAATGTCTGCTTCGGAAGGGGCACAATCAACGAACAAGCAGCCCATTACCGAGAACAGGTCTAATCCAGCCACACCACTCAGCGACCATGAACTGCTCACCAAAATTCGCTCCATGTCGCCGTATGATTTCGAAAAATACATCGCTCAATTATTTGAGCATTTTGGCTATTCGGCTGCAACCACCCCGTATAAACGCGACGGTGGCATCGACATTGTATTATACAAAAACGGCGTCCAAAGTTATGTCCAATGTAAAAAGTATATTAAACAAATTGTCAAAGTATCCGAAATGCGTGATTTTTATGGTGCAGTTGTTGATCATTTACACGGAGGTGAAGCATTCTTTGTCACGACAAATATCTTCTCATCGGACGCGCGAAGATTTGTAAAATATTCTACCAATGGCAACAAAATACGGCTTATTGATAACACGGGACTACTTACCATCATTCGCGCCCTTGAAGATAAAGGTGTCGTAATACCAATTCCTGACGTATCAGACATATCTCAAAAAATTAAACCATGCCCACGCTGTCGTGGCGGTCATCTGGTGATAAGACACAGCAAAAATAATCATTCACCATTCTACGGATGCTCGAATTATCCCGAATGTCGATACATGCAAAAGATAAATTCTTAAATAGTTTCGGTAGTTTTTGGGCTATTATTGCCGCGTGGATTGTGCTCGGCTACCTTACGTAAATCTTCATGGGTATCAAACTCATCATTAATTTTCTTTCCTAAAAGCGCCTCCAAAGTATCTTCCAAGCTCAACAGTCCGACTGTTTCACGGTACTGGTTGATCACGATAAACAGATGGTGTCTGGTTTTGATGAAGGCAGCCAAAGCTTGCTGCAACGATTGGTCTTCTCGAATGTAAAACACAGCGTGCTCCATGGCGTCAGTAACGTGGTGCGCTTTTTGCGACTTTTTGGCATTACCGATGGTCACCAAATCTTGCACATACAGCATACCCACAACATGATCAATATCCCCATCAATCACCGGAAAACGACTGTGCCCTGTTTGATACAGCCCATCCAGAACGATGGGACCTAGTACTTCATCTTTACCTATGCTATCAATCATAGTACGTGGAATCATGGCGTCAGCGACTTTCATATCCTTGAACTTGAGACTATTGGTGATAAGCTTTTTTTCGTCCTTGGACAATGCATCGCCAGCATTCTTGACTATCTCGAGCAACTCCTCACGCGATTCAACATCCAATTCACTACTTTGCGATGGCACAACAGAACGGATCGCCCAAAATACAACTGAATACTTTTCAATGCAGCGGATGATCGCTCCTTCATACCGTTCATAGATGCGCTGTGAAAATTTCTGCAATGGCGACAAGCGAGCCACGGCGCCCGAATAAAGCGCGATGACTAACGACACCAAAAAACCAACTAGCCAGTGAAACAACTCCACACCGATGACACTGAGCGACACCAATAATAATGCCGTGATCACCCGCTGCAACGAAAATAAATCAGCCAAGTAGGTGCGGCGTTTCAGCAGCAGCCTGGCTTCTTCGTCGCCCCGATGCGCCCGGCGCTTCAACTCAAATTGACTGTGCGACGAAAGTTGTGGATGTACCCCCAACACCAATATCAAAACGACAATAATCAATCCATATATAACACTTAACAGCAATACACTCATGGTTTTATTTTACCTGATTTTATGCTATTATTGCTAGAGTTAATTTGGAGGACAAGAATGAACGGAAAAACCTGGGGTGTATTTATCGCAATCGTGGTGACGATACTTGGTGGCATGGTATATCTATCAGTAACACACCGCTTAGATATTAGCGATATCGCCAAAGATCAACTCACAAAAATCATCCCTGCTGAAAAGCGCAATGGTGACATTCAGGAGCACACATTTGGGGCTGACAAGCCGAAAGTTACGATCATTGAATACGGTGATTATCAATGCCCGGGTTGTCGCACTGTTGCACCACGTATTAAATCAGCTGTCGAAAAGCACAAAGATAATGTGCAATTGATCTTCCGCAACTTCCCACTGTCTGGTCACACTCACGCTCGCCTAGCAGCGTCAGTAGCTGAGGCGGCAGGCTTGCAAGGTAAATACTGGGAAATGCACGATTTGCTGTACGAAAACCAAGACGCGTGGAGCAATGCCCAAAATCACAAACGCAACGATATCTTCATGGACTACGCCAAGCAGCTCAAACTCGATGAATCACGCTTTGCCAATGACCTAACAAGCGACCGCGTATTGCAAAAAATTAGTTTTGACACTGCCGTTAGCCGTGCACACGAAATTACTGCTACACCAACCATATTCATCAATGGCAAAAAGGTAGAAGACCTCAACAGTATTGACGCTGAGGTAGAAAACGCGCTCAAAGCAGCAGGTGTTTCTACTGAGGAAAAGAAGGCTGAGTAGATTACCGTAAATCAATCTAAAACCGCCCGGGTTTAGCGCTCGGGCGGTTTTAGATATGTTATTGTGCTATGTATGTTTGCCATTCGGCAGGCACTACATCCACTGCGATCTTTTTGCGTCGTGATGACACAAAATTGATTGCTATCGGCATGTATTTGTACTCCTTCGTACTAAATGCAGCCTCACGCGCTTCGACCTTTATTACAAACCGCAACTCAATGCTTCGGCGCGAGACACGTCAACCATAGTACCAAAGGAAATATAGCACGTCAAGTGCTTACTCCCTACTTTATTACTTTTAATTTTAGAATAAGCGGAATCGCTTGGCAAGTAGTAATGTTAGTAAAATTAACAACAGTGTAATACCCATGATGGCAACGTACGCCCACCACTCGCCCTGAAATGGCAATCCGATATTCATGCCATACATACCGTAAAACACATTTGGTACCGCTAGTAGAATAGTGATAGTCGTCAGCACCTTCATGCGCTGGTTCAGAGTATTGTTAGCAATAGTTGAATAAGCGTTTTGGATACTGTCAATCGTTTGGGCACTCGAACCAATAGCCACTAGCAACTGGCGAGCGTGCAATATGATATCACCAAAGGCTTCAATATCACGCAAATTAAACAACTGCCGACGATTTGTCTCCAGCTGCCCAACAACCGTCACCAAGCCCTCCAAACCACTTCGATATTCATTGAGGCTATCTTCAATGGCGACGAACTCAACAAAGTCCTCATTTTGGACATCAAAATGTGTCAGCCGCTTGCGAGCACTGGTAATTTTAGTCGATAGCGCATGCAGTCGCTGCTCATATTCGGTGATGATGGAGGCAATGACAGCTGACACTACCGCAGAGGGCTGACGCGTGTCAGTAGTCATAAAAGCATCGGTGTCTAACGGCGAAAAAGAAGTATGCGGACTGGCGGTTACCAGCCGATCACGTGACACTGCGATAAGTATCGGGGCAGTTTTGGCGGCATCAGCCGGACCAACTGGCAAACGCAAGAAAATGTATTCTACACCATTACTAAACTCTGCTCGTGACAACTCACGGACATCACAAACATCGCGCAAGATATTTGCGTTCAGCAGGAGTTTATCTGATAAGTCAACCACATCCAGCAATTTACCAGATATATGCACCCACGCGTGAGAGCGAGGACGGCTGACTTTTTCTAAACGCTGACCTGCCACTGATCGTTCAAAGTATTCCACCACCATATACTTTGATTATACGAAAAAAGGTTATGTTTTGCTACTCTCAGTAGTTATTCCCAGCGGAATAGTTTAATAGCCAAGGTGTAGACGATGACGATACACAACAGAACTCCACCAAACTGCGGCAGAACTTCTGTCAGGCTCGCATGTTCTGTTGATATCAATCGAAGGCCATCAACGACGGGAGTCATCGGGATACATTGACTAATAGATCTGAGCCACTCTGGGAACAAGAATGACGGAAAGAAGGCGCCAGATAAGAACATCATTGGGAAAGAGATGAGATTTGAGAGTGGCGCTGACTGATTTTCGTTTTTAGCCCACGCACCAACGATCAATCCAAGTCCAACCATCATCACAGCAGCCAATGTCAAGAATGGCACAAACAGCAACCAGTCACCCCGCATCGTAAATTTAAACAGCAGCATACTGACAACCAGCATCAAGGCGGCACTTGCCAAAGACACCAAGGTGTAAACGATAGCCGTAGAAATAATGAGCTGACCAGAAGTAAACGGTGCGGCCCGCAAGCGACGGTAGTTGCCTTTTTGCTTTTCGGTTGGCATTTGGTTTGCCAGACCAAAAATACCCATACTCATCAAGCTAAACGCCAATAGCCCAGTGAACGTGTAATCAAACGTTTTCAGAGCTTCATCGCCAACCGCCTGTGAAGCTACTTTAAACGGCGGTTCTGGCTGACCCATAGATTTGTTGATACTACCAACAATCTGACCCATCACAGCGGTCAGTGCACTGGCAGCCTGATCTTGCCCTTTAGCGTGCAGCACGTTCAGCGTGCCAGACGGTCGGGCTTGTGCACCTTCACCTTTGACCTCGCCAAACTCTTTTGGTAGCTCAATGATACCGTCAATTTCCGAACGCTTCATCTTTTCTTTAGCTTCATCGATGTTTTTCACGTCCTGAACTTGCAGTAGTTTTGACTTGTCATTTTTTGCACCATCGACAAATTGCTTGGCGAACTCGGTGTTTGAATGATTGATGATGGCAACCTTGAAATTGGTCGTCTGATTGTTAAAAATCGAACCAAACACAAACAAGAAAATCAGCGGGAACAAAAAAGTAAAGAACAATGCCATTTTGTCGCGCAGCAAACGCTTAAGGCCAGCTACGACCTGACCAATGATACCTATCCAATATTTTTTCATACTACTAATCCCGTATCGCCTTTCCTGTAAGATCGATGAAAACGTCTTCCAAATTTGCCTGTTCAACCACCTGCTTTTTCTTAAAGCCACGTTTGAGTAACTGTTGAATCAAGTTGTGTGGCGAATCGGTGGTGATAATTTGACCATTGTCCATGATCGCCAATCGGTCGCACAGCAATTCAGCCTCATCCATGTAGTGTGTTGTCAGCACGATAGTAACGCCCTCTTCGCGTATTTGCTTGATCAGCTCCCACAAGTTGCGACGCGCTTGTGGATCTAAACCAGTGGTTGGCTCGTCCAGAAATAAGACCTTTGGACTATTGACCAAGGTTGACGCGATGGCAAAACGCTGTTTTTGTCCACCGGATAGCTGCTCGACATAATTCTTAGCTTTCTCTGTTAATTGAACCTTGGCCAGTAGCGCAGCCACATCAACTTTACTGCCATACAAACTGGCAAACATTCTCAACTGCTCAGTTAATGTCAAATGGTCATAAAAATTGGTTGACTGCAGCTGAATACCAATGATGTCTTTGATCTTTTTGGGATGTTTAGCTACGTCGATACCATCAATGACAGCCGTACCGTCATCGATAGTACGCAATGCCTCCAACATTTCTAGCGTTGTTGTTTTACCAGCGCCATTAGGACCCAAAATACCGAAGATTTCGCCCTTTTCGACACTGAAATCTATGCCTTTTACCACTGTTTGATCACCGTAGCGTTTGGTCAAACCGTGGACGTCAATAATATTACTCATACTTCTAGTATAGCACTAGTTAAGAAATAGGGTTATTTGGTTCTGTGTACCGCTAGCGGCGGCGCAAGAAATAATAACCAATCAACAATGCCGCCACAGCGCTGACGCCGGTGATTTTCCAAAACATTGTTGGGTCATCACCACCAGGAACTGGTACATTCATACCAAACAAGCCAGCGACCATGGTCGGTATAGTGAGTGCCACTGTGATAACGGTCAGCAGCCGAATGGTTTCGTTCAGGCGCGTGTCCATCACTGCCCGGTAGCTATCACGCACATTGGTGATGGTACGCAGCAACGATTTACAGCGACTGATCACCTGCTCCAGATCAATAGAAATATCTTCAACGTCTTCCTTGGCATCCGACCGAAGCATCAACGCTTTGTGAGCAATCATTCGCTCCACTGACAAGTTCATCGGCACCAAGGCGTCCATATAATCATTCAGTTTGCGCTCATATTCGGCCAGCGTGGCAATATCGCGTGCTCGCAATGTTCGAATGTCGCCAGTCGCCGCCCGCATTTGACGGTTGATGGCAGCCACGCGACGCTGGTATTGCGTTGCCAGGGCATCAATCATATCCACCAACAAGGCAATGCGGCTTGAAGTGGACGCCACATGTTTATCGATGAATGGCTGCCATAGTCTCCCTAGACTGTCTCGCGAGATAGTAATGATATAATCCGCATGAATCACAAACAAAATTGGCGTGGTAAAGTCATTAAAGTCATCGTCAGTATCCGGCAATCGGGCAATCAAATATGTCCGCTCGTTGTCCGCGTCCAAACGAGGAACCTCGTGAGGGTCCAGTGCGTCAGTGATGATATCAGCATCAATTCCCAACGACAACAACTGGGAAATCTCCTCTTCGTTTGGCCGCTCACAACGAATCCAAGAGCCCTTAACCAAGTTCTCTCTGATGGTAAGCTTGCCAGAATCGTCAGATTTAAGATACTGCAACATACCTGTTATTTATATCATGAAAATTAGATAAAAGCAATGTTTCTATGAGACAATCCGCGTACCCGCTGTCCCGTCGATAGCCTCAGTGGTTTTTTCCAATGAGGTAATGACTGCGGTACGACCCTGGCCACCTGACACAAACTGCAATGCTGCTTGTGCCTTTGGTAGCATGGATCCAGCGGCAAATTGACCATCATCAATGTGTTCTTGCATCTCTTCTGCAGAGATTTGCCCCAACGCTTCTTCGTTCGGTTGGTTGAAATTGACCTTGGCTGCATCAACCGAAGTCAAGATGAGCAGTGTATCTGCGTGTAGCAAATTAGCCAAGGTTGCCGCCCCAAAGTCTTTATCGATAACTGCTTCAACGCCCTTGAGCGTGCCGTCTTCCTGGCGCAACACGGGGATACCGCCACCACCAGTTGAGACCACTAGGACGCCCGCTTCTACCAGAGCTTTGATGATCGGCGCCTCAACAATTTCCACTGGTTTTGGTGATGGCACCACACGGCGCCAACCACGACCAGCGTCTTCCTTAACAACATAGCCACGCTCAGCCTGCACTACTTTGGCTTCTTCTTCTGAATAGAAGGGGCCAATTGGTTTGGTTGGGTTTTGGAACGCTGCATCATCCCCAGAGACAATGGTCTGCGTCACCAAACTAACGGCATGTTTGTCAGTCATCTGATGAGCCCTGAAGCTGTCTTGAAAGGCTTGCTGCAACCAAAAGCCGATCAGACCTTGACTCATAGCCCCACAATCATCCAGTGGTAAGCTCGGTACATCATCAGTATTAACAGCCTCTTCATGCAAGACAATGTTTCCCACCTGGGGACCGTTGCCATGAACGATAGCTATTCTATGTCCTGCTTGAACAAGTGGTAATAACTGTCGTATCGTCTCAGCCGCTACTCGGCGCTGTGCTTCTGAAGAGGCTTCGCCCTGCTTCTGCAGGGCGTTACCTCCAAGAGCAACGACAATAGTTCGCTGCTTATCCATAGGCTATCCTAATACTCCAAAGGCAGCGATGACCACAACGCTGATGATTGCGAAAACTGCCATGATTGGTGCTGAACGTCGCAGCCATGCGCGGTATGAGACACCAGCCAGTGCCAAACCACCCATCAAGGAAGCGATGGTTGGTGCCATCATGTTAAGCAAACCTGATGCTGTAGCAAAGGCTGCCACCATGACTTCTTTGCTTGAGCCAACCAGATCAGCAATCGGCGCAATAACTGGCATAGTTGCTGCTGCCAAACCTGATGATGACGGCACGATGAAGGACATTGGCAAGTAGAACAGATACGCCAGCACACCAACAACGCCACCGCCAGCATCTTTCAACAACGCTTCACCCCAGCTAATGATAGTATCTTGAATCTCACCGTTGGTCATCACGACAGAGACGCCGGTTGCCACTGCGATAATCAAAGCAACTGGTAAGATATCTTTCACGCCGTCAATGAAGGTGTCAACTGGGAAAATACCTTCTTTCTTAAACTCTTTATAGTAAATTGCGGTAATAACAATTGTTGAGATTAAGAATAATGCGGTAATTTCATTAAAGTACCAGTCACCAAAGGCCGCACTGTGCACTACGCCAAATACTGCACCGATAATTGGCAGCTCTGAAACCCATTTAAACAGGTCGGCGAATAATGTAATTTCCCAACTTCCCCAAGGAATCAGCGAAAGGACCATCAAGACAAACGTAATAGCGAAGACGCCCATGACGACTTTTCGTGGACCAGTAAATTTTGGTACGTTCGTCATATCCAAGGCTGCTGTGACTGGCTTATAACGAACATCTTCCTTGTACTTGCCTGCTTTTACCTTTGCTGCGTAACGCATAGTAAAGATGATTGCCGCGATCAAACACAGCACCAAAATGATAGACATAATTGGAATAACATTGCCCAATTTAACATCAGCAGTCTTTGCGGCAACACCGGTGGAGAATGGGTTAATAGTCGAACCAAGCACGCCAGCACCAGCACCCAGTACAATCACCATCACACCAGTCATTGCGTTATAGCCGGCAGCGATCATCATCGGTATAATCAAGGCGTAAAATGCGACAGTCTCTTCCTGCATACCGTATGTCGTACCACCGATGGCAAATAGGACCATCAAGATCGGAATGAGCCATTTTTCCTTGCCTTTCATCTTTCGGAGCAGAGCACCAAGAGAAGCATCCAGAGCGCCGGTCTTCATAGTAACACCCAGGAATCCACCGAGAACCATGACGAAAACGATCACGTCAAGCTTGTCAGACATGCCCTTAATCGGCGCAGTGAAGACGTCCCATAAACCTTGTCGATCATGCTTATCGACTTCAACCTCTTTACCATCCTTTTCTTCCTTGACAGTGCGGTCTTTATTAACCACATGATACGACCCCGCGATACGATTGCCATCATCATCTGTCTTATAGAGACCTGATGGGATAACCCATGTTAGTGCTGCCATGATAATAATCACGACAAACAGAACAGTAAACGCCGATGGTGAGCGGAGCTTCTGCTTTGCTTTTTTAATTTTTTCTACCATTGCCTCGGAGCCTCCTTCACTCCCTTATTACGACAACTACTACAACGTCAAAGCCATGACAGCTTTGATTGTATGCATACGATTTTCCGCTTGATCAAATACAACTGAATGTGGTGAGCGGAACACCTCATCCGTTACCTCCATAGAATCTAGACCAAAATCTTCCTGAACTTTCTTGCCAGTGATAGTCAAAGCGTCGTGGAATGCCGGCAAACAGTGCATGAACTTAACCTCAGGATTGCCTGTCAGGTTGATCATGTCACGGTTAACCTGGAAGTTACGCAATTGGTTGATACGCTCAGCAAACTTGTCTTCCTCACCCATCGACACCCAAACGTCCGTGTAAATCACGTCAGCATCACGCAGAGCTTCCTCAAAATTATCAGTGATAGTGATGCGCGCATGGCTTGATCGTGCTAAGTGATGCGCCCGGTCTACCAGCGACTGCTCTGGGTGTAGTTCACGTGGTGCCAAGATACGGAAATCAACGCCCATGATGGCTGAACCAATCATCAGCGAGTTCGCCATGTTGTTGCGGCCATCACCGACGAACACCAACTTGGTGCCTTTGAGTTTGCCGACATGCTCCTCAATGGTCATGAAATCAGCCAAAATCTGTGTCGGGTGGAATTTGTCGGTCAGGCCATTCCAGACCGGAACACCAGCATGACGAGCCAATTCCTCAACTGTCCCGTGATCAAACCCGCGAAATTCAATACCATCAAACATGCGGCCCAGCACCTTGGCGGTGTCTTCAACTGTTTCTTTTTTACCCAGCTGAATGTCATCTTTGCCGAGGTATTCTGGCGCGACACCCAGGTCATTAGCCGCCACGGTAAAGGCACAGCGCGTGCGAGTTGAGGTTTTCTCAAACAACAGTGCCACGTTTTTTCCTTCATGAATTCGGTGCGGTACACCAGCGTATTTCAATCGCTTGTATTCACGTGCCGTGTCCAGCAACAGGCGGATTTCTCCAGCAGTATAATCATTCAGCGTCAGGAATGATCGTCCTTTCAAGCTCAACGCCATTATACGTCCTCCCTCACTATTGGCATACTCATACAGCGTGGACCACCGCGACCGCGTCCAAGCTCTGATCCATTGACCTCAATCACTTCAACGCCGGCATCACGCAGTTTTTGGTTGGTAACATAGTTACGGTCATACGTCACCACAACGCCTGGTGCAATAGCCAGGGTGTTGGAGCCGTCATTCCACTGCTCACGGGCTGCAGCAATTCGGTCGCCACCACCACACTCGATCAACGTGACTGCTGGCAAGCCCAAGGCGACTCGCAAGACATGTTCCAAGTCGGTCTCACGCGTGATGCGCGGGAATGGCTGACCTTCAACCTTCTCCAAAATAAAGCAGTTGATTTTACCACCGTGGTCGCGAATTTCTGGGTGAATGGTAAACTTATCATAGTCAATCATGGTAAACACCGTGTCGAGGTGCATGAACGCATGCGACTTTGGAATTTCCATGGCGATAACCTTTTTGAAATCAGAACCAGCAAACAACTTGGTTGCCATCTTTTCAATTGCTTCAGCAGAAGTTCGCTCGCTAATACCAATCGCCATCACTTCCCGATTCAGCACCAACTCGTCACCACCTTCGATAGAATATTTCTCATGGCGGTCATACCATACTGGTACGTTTTTGCCAGCAAACCGTGGGTGATGGTCGATGATATAGCGCATGAACAATGACTCGCGGCGGCGAGCTGGCCAGTGCATCTTGTTGATGGTCAAACCGCGGCCGATGGCTGCAGCTGGGTCACGCGTAAAGTACAGGTTTGGCATTGGGTCAAGATAGAATGGATAGTAATCTTTCTCGACCATGTCATGTAGCTGCTGATGGTGCTCTGGTGGTAAAGTGATTTCATCTTTACGCACACCAGCCATCAACTTGCGAACCATGGCGTGGGTTGGCAAGTCTAGCAAAAATTGACGCAAGGTCTCGGTGACACGACGAGTGTCTTGCTTGGAGTTAGCAAGCATGTCGTCAACGAATTGCTCACGCAACGCATCGGTCACCAAGGCCTCAGTCACCAATTGGTCCAAGTACAATACCTCGACACCGCGCTCACGCAAAACTTGCGCAAAAGCGTCGTGCTCTTCTTGGGCCTTTTTAAGATACGGGATGTCGTCAAATAAAAGGTCGGTCAGATAATCTGGAGTTAAATTTTCCAACTCCTCACCTGGCCGATGCAAGACAACTACTTTTAATTTCCCGATTTCCGATGTAATATGTATTGGATCCATACCCCGTCCCCTTTTTGTTTATGGTTATACTAATAATATAGCATATACCAAATAGAACACAAGCATCATTCAGGGGTTGGCTTATCGCCGAATGATGGCCAATGACGACTCGACTATCACCCGAGCCGGATGGCGCTTCAGCCATGCATCAACCGCCCGTGCGGCGCCCGGCAATGCTTCATTGGCATAGTCATCGACGATGATAGTCGCTGTTTTCTGAAACTTGCCGTCGCACACGCGAAACGAGTCAACGATTGATTCATAAAAATCGCCATCAAAAAACGCAAAGATGATACTTTCCGGCACGTCGTCAGGAACAAAATCAGCAAACCAGCCTTTGTGGATGATCGGCAGTTTCAAGCCAGCCTTTTTGAAGTTTTGGATGAAGGTTTTGCGTGATGCGAGCAGTTCACCGGCCTTGAACTGCTCGCCAGCAACGCTGGCGTCGGCTTGGGTTTTTTCCGGCAAGCCCGCGAACGAATCGTAAACATGAAACTCACCGGCAAAATCATAAGCGTCCAGCAACCGCCGGATGAACAAACTCGTCGTGCCGACATAACAGCCAAATTCCACAACGTTACCAGTCGCGCCGCTTTGCAGCACTATTTCTAGCTCGCGCAGCAAAGCGCCAAGTTCTTTGGCGTCAACTTGGTCGGAGATGATGGGATATTTGGCAAGGAGTTGGTCGGTGATATTCATACAATTTAAATTATAGACAGTTCACCAAATATCAACAAATAGTTGATGGCGTATAGCTACATATTTTAAGATTCTATAGGTTACAATATAAATTAGTAGTTAATGAATAATCACGACATTATCAAAACATTTTCGCCAAAACAACTGGACATAAGACGGTTAAGTTTATTACAATCCGCCTTACGAAAATCGAGTATAATTGTATATGGCGAAATTCACGGTATAAAAGAAAATGCCGATATCGTCTATAACTTGGTTAAAAAAAATGACATACAACGATTGGCTATTGAGGCCAGCCCTACTGTGCTTGACTTCATCAATTCAGTAAAGACCAATTCTTATGATTTTTCCTTAGTTGATGAAGAC